>JBKPIY010000075.1:0-40469 GCA_046730475.1 Actinomycetota bacterium | reverse complement strand
GCGGATACTCCTCGACCACGGTCTCGACGTCGGCCCTATGGTGCCCCGGCACCACCCCGAAGCGGTTCGGCCGGGAGCGAACCCTCTTCCAGTCGTCGCTCGACAGCTGGATGCGATCACGGCAGTCCGGCTGGAAGCACTCACATCGGAACCCGGCCACCAGAAACCCGTCGCGCGCCCACTCGGCCTTTTTCTCGTTGAGGCGCCGGGAGTGGGCTTCGTTGTAGGCCAAGCGCTCGTCCCGAGATCCGAACGACGATGCTTGGGAGTCGTTCACCGAGCAGACCTTACTCGGCTCCTTTCGGGTCTGCCGGATACCCGGGGTTTCGGCGTCTCGCTTCCCGGATACCTAGTTGAGCGCAGGGGGTTCCGCGAAACGCAGGAGGACGGATGTCCATCGTCGGCCTTCTCATTCTCATCGTCCTGGTCTTGCTGGCGATTTGGCTCTTTCGGAGCTTTGTCGGAGGGCGCAGGCGCATTTAGGCGGATCAGAGCGCCACCGCCTCCAACTCCCGCTGCACGAATCTCCGTTGCGGGGCGCGGGGATGTCGAAGCGATGGCAGAGCGACCGGGTCCTCGGCAGCGGCCGCATCCACGCGCGTGGCCGGGGGAGCGGGGCTGAGATCGAGGGGCCCATCGCCATCTTCGCCGAGGTAACCGAGGGCAAGGCGACGAGGCGGCACGCCAGTCGGTGCGCCAGTCAGCACCTGACGACCGCACGACACCCGTTCGCTGGGCGACCAAGGGCGCTAGCGTCCCCCCGTGAGCTGGCTCACCGATCTCTTCAGTAAGCGCTCCCTCGACGACCGCCTGCTGACGGGTGAACTCTCGCCCGACAGCGGCCGGGGCAAGATGAGGGCCGAGCAATTGCTGAGCGCGCGCCACCGGGCGCAGAGCGCCAAGGCGCTCAGAAAGCTCGTCGTGGAAGCTCGGCGGCCCCGGGCCTCGTTCTTCAACGCGAACCTCCGCGTACAACGGCTGGCGATCAGAGAAAACCAGGCACTGATCCTCACTCTCGCGCGGGAGCTGGAGGATCTGGCAGTGGTCAACCCGCGCGGTGTGATCCTCGCCGATCGGCTGATCAAGGATGGCGAGTCACCGGCCTACACGACTGAGTCCGCCATTGAGGACCACGGGGAGCTCGCCCGCGAGGTGGATCGGGCCCGCGCGGCGCTGAAGGCCGACTGACGGGAGGTGGGTGGTTTCCCCCGCGGGCAAACCCGTGCTGGATACGATGGCGCGGACTGCCGGGAGCGAAAAGCTTTGGCTTCGTACACGAGGGAGGAAGCAATGAACCAGATCGACCGTCTCTCGCGCCTCGTGGGGTTGAGCCTCGCGGCGGCTGCGCTTGTGATCCTGCCGTGGGCGCTGCCGAGCAAGGCGGGTGCCAGCACCCAGCTGGGACAGGTTTCACCGCCGGATCCCCTCCTCTCGCCGTCAGGAAATTTCGCGCAGCTCCAGACCGCCACGATTCCCTACACGGTGCCGCCCCCCGGTGGCGTGATCACCAGCTGGTCGCACAGGGGCACGGCCGAGGACGGGAGCGCGGGGAGCGGGCGGCTTCAGCTTTGGAGGCAGGTGGGCATGAATGACTTCAACCTCGTCGGCAGGAGCGACCTCGAGAGCTTCACCGCTGGCATCGTGAACTTCTTTGCGACTCGGGTTCCGGTCAGTGGCGGCGAAATACTGGGGCTGCGAGCGGAGAACGCGGGGGGCACATACGGCGGCCTGTCCGGAGACACGACCATTTTGCTGTCCGGCGGTGATCCCGCTCCCGGCGAGACGAGGAGCGTTACTGGCCTCCCAGTGCCCGGTACCCTCGTCAACGTCTCCGCCGTCCTCGAAGCCGACGCGGACAAGGACGGCTTCGGCGACGAGACCCAGGACCAATGCCCGACCGACGCCAGCACCCAGGGACCGTGCCCTGCCCCTGGCGGTGCCGCTCCGACCTGCAAGGGCAAGAAAGCGACCATCGTCGGCACCAACGGCTCCGATGTGCGCAAGGGCACATCCGGCAAGGACGTGATCGCTGGCCTGGGCGGAAACGACAAGCTCTCCGGTCTCGCGGGCAACGACCTGATCTGCGGCGGCAAGGGCAAGGACACGCTGAACGGCGGCAAGGGCAACGACAAGCTGTTCGGCGGGGCGGGCAAGGACACCCTGAAGGGCGGTGCAGGCAAGGACAAGCTCGTCGGCGGCCCCGGCAGGGACAAGCTCGTCGGCGGCCCCGGCAAGGACAAGCAGGTCCAGTAGGGGTCCGGCCCAGCCGATACCGTAGGGGCACATCGGGATCGTGGTGAACCCGTAAAGCATTGGTCGGCGGCGGCGGCGAGGCGGCGGCGTCGCAGGGGTTGGACAGCACCCTCGGCGTGATCGACGAGATGCACACCGCGACCGACGAGTCCGCGTACGTGGCGATGCACGGCAGCTTGAAGGTGGAGGGCGCGAAGCTGCGGATCATCTCGACCGCCGCGCCCTCGGCCGATAGTCCGCTCGGTCGGCTGCGAGCCCGGGCACTCGCTCTACCAGGAGCACGGCCTCGAGGAGCCGTGGTCGAGGCGAGGGGACCGGACCTCCACCTGCTGGAGTGGAGCTGCCCCGAGGAGACGAAGCTCTCCGACCGGCGCCGCATCCTGGCCGCGAACCCGGCGAGCTGGCGCACCTGGGACGTCCTGCGGAAGAAGCGCGACGCGGTGCTGGAGTCGAGCTTCCGCCGGTTCTTCATGAATCAGCACGCGGTCAGCGGTGAGTCGGCCTGGCTGCCGGCCGGGGCGTGGCAGAAGTGCCGGGCCGAGTACGAGATCGAGGACGGCGAGCGGGTGTTCTGCGGGCTCGACGTGGGCGGCTCCAGGGCCGCCACGGCGCTCGTCTGGGTGACGGAGGACCTGCGAGTGGGTGTCCAGACCTGGGAGGGCGAGGAGGCCGTCATCTACGCCGAGGCGGCGCTGCGGGAGCTCGCGGAGAGGTACACGATCGTGGAGGCCGCCTTCGACCCGTGGCGCTTCGGTGCACAGGCGCTCGACCTTTCGAGGGCCAGCCTGCGGATGGTGCAGTTTCCGCAGCACGACTCGCGGCTCGTGCCAGCCTCGGAGCGGCTGTCGGCTGCGATCCTCGAACGCCGTCTGCGCCACCTCGGCGACCCCGTGCTCGATGCCCACGCCGCAGCGGCCGTTGCCAAGCAGACCCAGCGGGGCGCTCGGATCGCCCACGCCGCCGGGCGGCACACGTCGAACCGGATCGACGCCGTGATCGCGCTGGCGATGGCCGTTGACCGGGCCGAGAATCGGCCCGAGCCGGTGCGGCTGATCGGCTGGCTCTGATGCTTCGTTCCTGCCTCGGCTGCGGTCGGCTGATCGAGTCCGGGAGCCGATGTCCCGCGTGCACGCTGCCTCGATCGCGGGGTAGACGCTGGCGGACGATCAGGGAGCAGGTCTTCGCCCGCTACGGCCGCGTCTGCGCCCATTGCGGGGAGCCTGCCACCGATGTCGACCATCTGGTCCCGATCGCCCCCGGTGGAGACGATTCCCTGGCCAACCTCCGGCCCGCCTGCGCCCGCTGCAACCGGGGTTGGCGCTGATACGGCGGCCCCGTCCGGGCCGACTACTCCCGCAACCCGGCGGCTTCGAGGGCCTGCCGCTGATCCCAGAAGATCTCGACTTTGAGGACCTTGCCATTCCGAAGCTGCCAGATTGCGCCGACGTCCCGGCTGACGGGAACCCCGCTTCCCGCGCCTCGCCCAACGATTCGATAGAGGGCGACCACGCGATCCCCGCCTGCATCGAGGAACCGGATGTCCTCGAAGTGGAAGTCCTCAAGCGCGGCAGCCACGTCTTCCCTCCATCGCACCATCCCGTCAAGACCCCGGTACGTCTTCTGTTCGAGGGGCGAGCGGTACTCGATCTCAGGGTCGGCCATGCTCAGAAGACGCTCCCTGTCCCGTGCGTTGAGGGCGTCGAAGGCCTGCCGCACGAAGTCGACGTTCTGCTCCGACATCGTCTACTCCCGCAGCCCGGCGGCTTCGAGGGCTTCCGAACGGTTCCGGTACACCTGCATGGATGCGATTCGACCGGCGTGAATCGTCAAGACATGCGTGGTCTCCAGTTCGATCGGCACCCCGCTCGCCCCACCCCTGCCCACGATGCGAATGAACACGACCACTCGGTCTCCGGCGTCAAGAAAGCGCTCGGGCTCGAACCGCCATTCGGCCCAGGTGTCATGGAGCAAGGCGATGGACTGCTCCATTCCATTCCGGCCCCGGAAGACCAGCTCGCCCTCTGGGTAGTCCGGTGGCAGGCGGAACTCGAAGTGCTCGTCCAGATACTCACGGAACAAGCGATCGAGCCGACCACGCAAGGACTTCCCGACGACCTGAAAATCCCACTCCGCGTACAGGTTCCGAACCAGCTCCACGTTCCCCTGCGACATCGCCTTAGTCCGACAGCCCACGGCGGCTTCGAGGGCGTCGGTCGCGTTCCCATAGCTCTGAAGTCGGCTGCACTTCCCATGGCGGAAGTCCGCCACCCATGCCAGCGGAACCCGGGCCTCGAGGCCGCTGCCCTTGCCGCGTCCACGTATCTCCCCGAAGGCGATTACGCGATCCCAAGGTCCCGGATCTCGTCAACTCGCGCCTGAATGTCCTCCCATGCCGCGTCAGCGTCTTCCCGGTACTGGCGGAGCCCGTCTAGCCCGCGGTAGGTGGTCGTCTTCTCCACCACCGCAGCCAAGTACGGAATGAACTCGAAGTCTTCGGTGATCAGATCCGCCATCGCATCGAGATCGCCGTCGTTGAACGCAGCTACGTGGCGGGGAAAGATGTCCACGTTCTCCTCCGACATCGCCCGCGCAGTATCTCGCGTTGGCGCGCGCCGGTCAGTGGCACAGTGAGCGTTGACGTCTGCTCTAAAAAGGCCCGCCGTTCCGCAACAAGACCTGGCCAGCAGAGCGGTACGATCGTCCGAACAGGGGGTGCTCTGTTCCACCACGAAGGGAGGACGTCATGAAGCGCCACCACATCGCGGTTGCTGGGTTGATCGCCGGACTGCTTGCCGTTCCGGCCCCGGCCATGGCTAACAACGATCCGTTCTCGCCCGGAGACGACTGCTCCGGCAACCCGCAAACGATCGGGCAACCTGCCCGGTTTGGCGGCATCAACGCGACGGAGATCGTCGAGTCCCTGGGCGGCGACAACCCCGTCGACGGGGCGGCGTCCGCCGCGAACCCCGGTGTTTCTACGGGGGCCCAGGGCCAGGTTGCGTCGGAGCTTCGCTGCCTATGAGCTGAGGTAACTCGCGAGGGCCGCAAGGGGGCGAGGCCCATCCGGCACTAGTCCGGCTTCTGCTGCGCCAACGGGTCGGGCATCACCCGAGCCAGCACCCGGCTGCCATCCGGCTTGATCTCAATGCAGCCGACGTATCCGTCGATGAGCGGAGCGACCGATCCGACCACGTGGACGTCCTCGCCGGCATTGGCCAAGAAAGCTGCCCTTGCCGCCGTCGATCCCGCCGCCATCGACGAGCAGAGCTTCGTGGCCATCCTCGAGCGTCGTCCACTCGACCGAGTGCTGCTCGAGGTCGAGCTCGGGAACGCGATCGGCGATCCGGTCGAGGAGCTCGAGGCGGTCGGCGTCGGGTCATTCATCGTCGTCTCTCCTCAGCGCGAGCAGGTCGGCGTGCAGTCCGTCGATCAGCTCGCGCAGCTCGAGGTCGGCCCGCTGGTCGGCGAGCTCGAGCACGTCGGTGGCGAACTCGGTCATCCGCTTCATCTGCGCGGCGTCGGCGATCGGGACGGCGACCATCGTTGCGTTCATTCTGCTGGTGACGTCGGCGGTCGTCATGCCGCGCGGTTCGACTTGCGTGGGCGCTGCAGCCGCTCCCATCGCATCGACGGCCGATAGTAGATCTGCTCGAGATCAGCGCACTGCACGCAGAGGATCTCCCGCGGGGTATGTCGGTAGACGCACTCCGCGCCCTCACGAAGCGAGCCGCCGCATCTGTTGCAGCAGCGACTGACGATCGTCAGGTAGTGGCGATCGGCGAACTTCGCCCTCTGCTCTCGCCGGCCGCTCGCCTGGGCGAGTCGGGCTCGGCGCTTCTTCTCTCTCGACTTGTAGCTCATGCTCCCGTTCTCCTTGCGGGTGTGCCGGCAGGGCGTAGCTGCCCTTACCGGGACGTGATTCGGATGGACGACCGCCCGCCGCGTGAGGTGGTGGACTACTCCGCCTCGCTC
The DNA here is from genome assembly GCA_046730475.1 of Actinomycetota bacterium. Classification (GTDB taxonomy): domain Bacteria; phylum Actinomycetota; class Thermoleophilia; order Solirubrobacterales; family 70-9; genus JBKPIY01. Next base: position 34,244 of record JBKPIY010000075.1, on the reverse strand, counting down.
TCCGCTCCCCTACGGCCGACGGGCCGGGTATCGCGCCTTCGCTGTCCGAGCTGGCCGACCGAATCCGACCTCTGGCCGCGACGCCTCATCATTCGATCTGCCTGATCTCGCATCTACCGGTCCAGGGCACCCGCGGGGCTTGTCGCGGCTGCTGAAACCCCGGCGGCTACCGGGCGTGCGCGGGCTACTCGATCGCGCCTCCGATCGCCGGGCTGCGCCCCTGTCGGCACCCAGCTGGTGCGGTCGGAAGCGGTCTCTAGCGGCAGATAATCCGCTTGTTCAAGCGATGCTTCGCTTGTTGAAGCACCGGGGTCTAGATGTGGTACATCCCCGCGCCGGCCTCCTCGGACTGGCGGCGGGCGACGTCGGCGATGGTCGACTGGCGGAAGATCGAGCGGAGGGCCTCGACGCCGTCCGCCCAGATGCCTCCCGCCTCCTTGCCCTCGGCGCCGACGACGCCGTCGAGCGCCTGGACGACCTCGAGCACGGTGATCTCGTCGGCGGGGCGGGCGAGCGTGTAGCCGCCCTTGGCCCCGCGGTGGCTGACGAGGATGCCGGCGCGGCGCAGGGTCGAGAACAGCTGCTCCAAGAACTGGACCGGGATCCCGCGACGCGCGGCGACCTGGCCGATCGGGACCGGGCCGGCTCCCGAGCGCGCCAGCTCCGCGAGCGCCACCACCGCGTAACGTGACTTCGAGGTGACCGAGATCACGAGCACCCTTGTAACAGGCGGGGCGGACCGCCGATGAGCCCTTCCAGCCGCCGGGCGCTGCTCCGCGCGCTCGCTCCGCTCGCCCTGATGGTGGTTATCTTCTCCCTCTCCTCGCAGCCTGCCGGTGCCGAGATGCCGTGGTGGGAGGTCTCGCTCCGGAAGCTCGGCCACGTGAGCGGCTACGCGGCACTGGCGGCGCTGTGGGCGTGGGCGCTGGCGGGGGTCGGCCGCCGGCCGCTCCTGGTCGCGGCGGTGATAGCGCTCGCCTATGCCTGCACCGACGAGTACCACCAGGGCTTCGTCCGGGGGCGCCACGGGACCCCGCTTGACGTGCTCGTCGACTCGGTCGGGATCGCGTTGGCGCTGCTGCTGATCAGGCGGCGCCCGACCAGGCGGCGCGGCGCCGGGCGGGGGAGCCTGGAGCCCCTCGGCTCCGATGCCCCCGACCCCCTGCCGCGGGAGCCGGGCTAGCGATCGGGTCCAACCACTAGATCCAGCCGTGATCGGTCGCCATCAGGACGGCCTGAGCGCGATCCAGGGCCCCGAGCTTGCCGTAGACGTTGTGGAGATGGCTCCGGACGGTGCTCGCGGACAGGCCGAGCTCGGCCGCGATCTGCTTGTAGACCTTGCCTTCGGCGAGGCGCCGCAGCACCTCGAGCTCGCGGCCCGACAGCGGGCACGGCCCGCCCGCCTTGCGTCGGGGGCCCTCGCCCCGGGGAAGCTCATAGAGAACCCGCCGAATGCCGGCCTCACCGAGTTCGCAGCGCTCGGCGGCCTGGCGCAGCGCGTCCGGGTTGACCGGGGCATCCTCCAGCAGGGCGGCGATCATGTCGGCGGTGCGGAGGGTGGCGGCGCTGCCCTCGGCCTCGGGGGAGTGGTGGCGCTCGATTGCTTCCGCGATCCGCGCGTGCAGACCCCAGCGCCTCGCGAGGACGCCGCCCACCAGGGCGTGGTCGATCCCGAGCTCGCGACGCTCGGCGGCGTGGCGCTCGTCGGCGGTGGCGCCGCGAGGGTCGAAGCGCTCGGCGTAGCCCGGATGCAGGCGAACCAGCACCGGGCGACCGATGTCGTGGAGGATGGCAGCGAGCGCCAGCTCGTCGCGCCCCTCGGTGCCGGTGTTCTCGGCGATCCGGTCGGCGGCGCGCTGGACGGCGAGGGCGTGAAGATGGAAGCGGTTGGTGCCGGCCGCGTCGCGCCCATCGGCGCCGAGGGAGTCGTAGGTGGGGGTCGCCCTCAGCACCGCCTCCATCGCCCCGGGGCCGAGGCTCTCGACCGCTCCGGCGGCGCTGCGGATCCGCCCGCCGCCGGGAAGCTGCCCGGCCGCCCGGATCACCGCGACGGTGAGGCCGACGTCACCCTCGACGACGGCGGCGACGTCGTGCGGCGGCGCCCCGCGGGCGACCAGCTCGAGGGCGCGCTCGCCGGCGTCATCGAGTGCGGGAAGGTGATCGGCCTCGTCGAAGGCGGCGGCGAGGACCCGGCCGCGGCCGTCGCCCCGTGCCTGGCCGGCGCGAGATGCGTCCACTATCGTCATACCCGGGTAATCGGCAGATCTGGACATTTGGTTTAGCCCTATCGCGACATTGTTCTAATCCGTGACCGGGGCCTCTTCGTTCAAGCGGGAAATTGCCCGCACGATGCGGGAGATCGATCGCTCCCGACCGAGCGCCGCCAGGGACTCGAAGATGCCCGGCGACACCGTTCCGCCGGAGATCGCCACCCGGATCGGCTGGTAGAGCTTGCCGGGCTGCACGTCGCGCTCGGCCAGGATCGGGGCGAGGGCCGCCTCGATCCGCTCCGGATCGAAGGGCTCTGCCTCCCGCAGGGCCGCAACCGAGTCCTCGAGCAGGCCGGCGGCACCGTCGCGCATCGTCTTCCGCCAGGCACGCTCGTCGGTGGCCGGCTCCTCGAACAGGAACGAGATCAGCGGCCAGACCTCGGCGAGCGTCTGGGCCTTGTCCTGGACGATCGCGCACGCCGCCCGAAGCCTCTCGTCGGGCTCGCGCCCGAGGTACTCGGCCACGGCCCGGGTGTATTCGTCGAGCGGCATCGCCCGCATGAAGCGGCCGTTCATCCACCTCAGCTTCCGCTCGTCGAAGATCGCCGCCGAGCGCCCCACCGCCCGGAGATCGAACCGCCGCACCAGCGCCTCGGTGCTCATCAGGGTGGTGTCGTCGGTCGTCCCCCACCCGAGCAGGGCGAGGTAGTTGCGGACCGCCGCCGGCAGGTAGCCGGCGCTGCGGAGCTCCTGGACGCTCTCGGCGCCGTGGCGCTTGGAGAGCTTCTTCCCGTCGGGGCCGTGGAGAAGAGGCAGATGCGCGTACCGGGGCGGGGTCGCCCCGAGCGCCTCGATCACCAGGAGCTGCTTGGGGGTGTTGGAGAGGTGATCGTCGCCGCGGACGACGTCCGTGACACCCATCTCGGCGTCGTCGACCGCAACCGCGAAGTTGTAGAGGACCGACCCGTCCCCGCGGGCGATCACGAAGTCGTCCTGGCTTCGGTTCGGGAACCGGACCTCGCCGCGGATCTCGTCGCGGACGATCGTGTCGCCCTCGTCGGGAACCCGAAGGCGCACCGCGCCCTCCCCCGCCGGGTCGCCCGGCTCGCCCCTGTAGCCGCGGTTGCCGTGCTCCTTCTTCCGGGAGCGGACGTCCTCGGCGGTGGCGGGGTCGCGGTAGGCAGCGCCGGACTCGAGCAGCTCGGCGAGGCGCTCGCGATGACGCTCGCCGCGCTCGAACTGGCTGTAGGGCCCCTCGTCCCAGTCGAGCTCGAGCCAGCGCAGCGCATCGAGGATCTGCTCGACGTTCGCCTCGGTGGAGCGCTCGCGGTCGGTGTCCTCGATCCGCAGGATCAGCGTCCCGCCCTGGCCCCGGGCGAGCAACCAGTTATAGAGTGCGGTCCGGGCTCCCCCAATGTGCAGAACGCCCGTCGGCGAGGGTGCGAAGCGGACTCGGATCGGATCGGAGCTCACGGTGCTGATCGGTGCCCATGTTTCCACAGGCGGTGGCCTGCTCAAGGCGCTCGAGCGGGGCGAGGAGCGGCGCTGCGAGGCGATCCAGATCTTCAACCAGAGCCCCCGGATGTGGCGCCCGACCGGCTACACCGACGAGGACTTCGCCGCCTTCCGCGAGGCGTTCGCGGACTCCCCGATCCGCTCGGTGGTGATCCACATGGTGTATCTGGTAAATCCCGCCACCTCGGATCGCGAGCTGCGAAGGAAGTCGCTCACCTCGCTCACCCACGCTCTCCGGGTCGGCGACGGGATCGACGCCGACGGCCTCGTCATCCACCCCGGCGCGCTCAAGGGCGACACCAGGGAGGTGGCGAAGAAGCGAGCGATCGGGCTCCTGACGGAGGCGCTGGCGGAGAGCGAGCGCTGCCCGATGCTGCTCGAGCAGACCGCCGGCTCCCCCGCCCTCCTCGGCCGCGGGTTCGACGAGCTTGGCGAGCTGATCCGCAAGGTCGGCGGGCGGACGCGGCGGGTGGGCGCCTGCCTCGACTCCTGCCACCTCCACGCCGAGGGCTGGGACGTGCGGACGCCCGACGGGGTGGCGGCGATGGCCGACGACTTCGACCGCACGGTCGGGCTTCGGCGGCTCCGCTACCTGCACCTGAACGACTCCCGCGACGAGCGCGGCTCGAACCGCGACCGCCATGCCGGCATCGGCGAGGGGAAGATCGGTCGGGCCGGGTTTCGTGCCTTCCTCGCCGAGCCCCGCTTCCAGGATCTGCCCGCGGTCCTGGAGACTCCCGGCCCCGACGGTCACGGCCCCGACCGGAGGGAGGTCCTGCTCACCCGCCGGCTGTGGCGAGAGGGACTCCGGGCGCGCCCCAGGGGCGGCGCCGGGGGAGCGGGAAGGGGGCGCCGGGGGGCGAGGTCCCGAGCCCAGCCCTAGCGGATCGCCTTCCGCAGGTCGAAGACCCGGATCCCCTGCGCGTCGTCGTGGGTGCAGTCGAAGAAGCGCCGGTTGACGCACTCGTAGGCGGGCCCTTCGCCCTCGTAGGCCTTCTCCACCCGGAACTGGCACTGGGGCAGCGGGTCGCCGGTCATCTTGATCCCGCCATAGCCGCCGTGGCGCTCGGCGAGCATGAAGTCGTCGAGGTCGATCTCCCCCTTGAAAACCTTGTTGAGGCAACCGATGAAGCGCCGGCCGGTGACCGAGTCCTCGTAGGCGTACAGGAACCGGCACCCCATCTCCATGCACCCCGCCGGGTCCACGAGCTTGTCGCAGAACGCCCGGCACTCCCGGCATTCACCGGCGGTGCTTCGCCTCTCCTCACTCTGCCCGATAGGCACAGCGCCAGTCTAGGGGCCGCGAGGTCGACCGTGGGCGATCCGGATCGCAGGCGGGGCCGGATCCGTTCCACCGGCCGGCGTATCGGTTGCGCCTCCCAGGCGGCTCGCCGCGATCCGGGGCAGGGGTCCTACGCCGCCCGGGCGCCGGCCCCGAGGAGCGCGTCGAGCTCGGCGTGGAGGGCGGCGGAGGGCTGAACCCGGTAGCCGTCGCCGAACCGGAGCCGGCGCGGGCCCTGCCGGGTGTCCATCTCCAGCATCACCTCGGCCTCGCCGGGGAAGTTGGCGAACACCGCCTTCATCTCTGCGATCAGGTCGGCGCCGAAGGCGGCGGCGTCGATTCGCAGGACGAGCGGCGAGGGGACGCGGGCGGCGCGGGCGCGGGAGACCTCGTCCTCGGTTGGCGCGAACGAGGTGATCTCGTGCGCCATCAGCTTCGTCTGGCCGCGCTCCTGATGATCAAGGCGGCCGCGGACGAGGACCACGGCGTCGACGCCGAGGAACTCGGCCGCTTGGTTGAACGCCGTCCCGAGCACCAGCGTCTCGACCTGCCCCTCGACGTCGTCGAGGGTGGCGAACATCATCGGGTCCCCGCGCTTGGTGCGAATCCGCTTGCACTCGGTGACGATCCCGCCAACCGTCACCACCGAGCCGTCCGCCTTCGCCTTGAGGTCGGCGAGCGAGCAGTCGACCTGGGCCCGAAGGGCGTCGCGGACCTCGGAGAGCGGATGGGAGGAGAGGAAGGTGCCGAGGGTCTCCTTCTCGAGCCGGAGCAGCTCGCGCTTGTCGAACTCCTCCGCGGCGATCGGCGGGTGCTGGCCGCGGCCGGGTCCGGGGCCGGCGGCCGGGGCGACGCCAAGGTCGAAGATCGATCCCTGGCCGAGGCGGGTGTCCTCCTGGGCCTTCTGCCCGGCCGCCGCCGCCACCGGCAGCGCCTCGAGCATCCCGCGCCGGGCGGCGCCGGTCGAGTCGAGCGCGCCGCACTTGATCAGGCACTCGACGGCGCGCCGGTTGACCGCGCGGTTGTCGACCCGCTCGCAAAAGTCCCACAGGGAGGTGAACTCGCCTCCCGAGCCCCGCGCCTCGAGGATCGCGTGAACGGCGGCGTGCCCGACGTTCTTGACCGCGTCGAGGCCGAACCGGATGCTCTTCCCCGAGACGACAAAGCCGTGGTCGGAGGAGTTGACGTCGGGCGGGAGGACATCGATCCCCATCTCGTCGCAGCGGTTGACGAAGAAGGGGACCTTGTCCTTGGTCGACATCACCGAGGAGATCAGCGCCGCCATGTACTCGGCCGGGTGGTTGGCCCGAAGCCAGGAGGTGCGGTAGGCGATCAGCGCGTAGCAGGCGGCGTGGCTTCGGTTGAATGAGTAGTCAGCGGCCGCCTCCATCAGCGACCACAGGTCCTTGGCGACGCCGCGCTGGGTGCCCGACGCGCTCAGCCCTTCCAGGAACTTCTCCTTCATGTTCGCCATCAGGTCGCGCTTTTTCTTCCCGATTGCCTTGCGGAGGTCGTCGGCCTCGGCGGGGGTGAACGCGGCCATCTGCTTGGCGATCTCCATCAGCTGCTCCTGGTAGATCACGCAGCCGTAGGTCGCCTCGGTGATCGGGCGAAGGCGCTCGTCGGCGTAGGTGACGGTGGCGGGGCTGCGCTTGCCCTTGGCGTAATCGCCGATGTAGCGCATCGCCCCCGGCCGGTAGAGGGAGACGAGGGCGACGAGGTCCTGGAACTCGGTCGGCCTGACGGTGCGGAGCGCGTCCCTCATCCCGTCTGACTCGAACTGGAACACGCCGATCGAGTCGCCGCGGGCGAGCATCTCGTAGGTGCGGCGGTCGTCGAGGGGAATGTCCTTGATGGCGATCCCCTCACCGCGCGAGCGCTCGACGATCGCGACCGCGTCCTCGATCACGTCGAGGTTGCGCAACCCGAGGAAGTCCATCTTCAGGAGGCCGATCTCCTCGATCGGCCCCATCGAGTACTGGGTGACGGTCTTATAGGAGCGCTCGCCGGCGCCGTTCCCGTTCCCGTTGACGGCGCCGCTTCCGCCGCCAGGCCCCCGGTCCTCGGCGAGCTGGAGGGGGACGATCTCCTGGAGGGGCCGGTCCGCAATCACCACCGCGGCGGCGTGGATCGAGTTGTTGCGGACGATCCCCTCGAGCCCGCGGGCGACGTCGATGATCCGGCGGGCGTCGGGCTCGCTGTCGTAGGAGCGCTTCAGCTCCTCGCCCGGGCGCAGGCAGTCCTCGAAGCTGGGGTTGCGACCGAGGATCGGCTCGGGGATCTGCTTGGCGAGCCGGTCGCCGGTCGCGTAGTCGAAACCGAGCACCCGGGCCGCATCGCGGGTCGCCGCCCGGGGGGCCATCTTGCCGAAGGTGATGATCTGGGCGACGCACTCGCGGCCGTACTTCTCCTGGACATAGCGGATCACCCGCTCGCGGCCGCGGACCGAGAAGTCGATGTCGATGTCGGGCATCGACTTGCGGCCCGGGTTGAGGAAGCGCTCGAAGAGGAGCCCGTTGGCGAGCGGGTCGAGGTCGGTGATCTCCAGCGCGTAGGCAACGATCGACCCGGCCGCCGACCCGCGGCCCGGCCCCACCGCGATCCCGTTCCCCTTCGCGTAGGCGACGAAGTCCCAGACGATCAGGAAGTAGCTCTCGAATCCCATTCTCGAGATCACCCCGAGCTCGAACTCGAGCCGCTCGACCGCCTCGGCGGGGGGCGGGTCGCCGTAACGGCGGGCGTGGCCCGCGGTCGCGATCCGCCGGAGCATCTCGCCGGGCTCCTCCCCGTCGGTGGTCGGGTAGCGCGGCAGCAGGAGCTTGCCGAGCTCCATCTTCACCTGGCAGCGCTCGGCGATCTCGAGCGTGCTCGCGACTGCCTCCGGCATCTCCGAGAAGGACTCGCGCATCTCCTCGGAGCTCTTCAAATAGAACTCGTTGGTGTCGAAGCTCAGCTTCGGCTGATCGATCGTCGACTTCGTCTGCACGCACAGCAGGGCAGCGTGGCTGTCGTAGTCCTCACGCGTGAGGTAGTGGACGTCGGCCGTCGCCACCAGAGGCCGACCGAGCTCGCGCGCGATGCGGACGATCCCCGCGTTCGCCTTCTCCTGGTCGGCGAGGCCGTTTCGCTGGACCTCGAAGTAGACCTGCTCGGGGCCGAATGCCTGGATCAGATCGTCCGCATGGGAGCGCGCGTCGGCGGGACGGTCTTCGACGATGCGGCGGCAGAAGCGCGACTGCAGACAGCCGGTCAGGGCGATCACCCCTTCGGCATGGCGCTCGAGGAGGTCGACGTCGACGTTCGCCTTCCCTCGCGAGAAGCCCTCGAGGAAGGCGGCAGAACTCAGCTTCACCAGGTTGCGAAAGCCGGCGTCGCTGGCTGCGAGCAGGGTGATGTGGTTGCGCTCGTACCGAGGCGAGGCCGGGGTGGCGCGCCGGTCGTCGACCAGGTAGGCCTCGAGGCCGATGATCGGCTTGATCCCGTTCCCTCGGCACGCCTTGTAGTGCTCGACCGCGCCGTTCATGACGCCGTGGTCGGTGAGCCCGAGAGCCGGCATTCCCAGCTCCGCCGCGCGGGCGGCGAGCTTGTCGATCTTGCAGGCGCCGTCGAGCAGCGAGTACTCGCTGTGGACGTGCAGGTGGACGGCCCCGGTGGCGCTCACCCGGCCATCCTGACAAGCGACCAGGATGCCACGAGCGGACCGGGGCGCATCTTCCGCGCATCTTCGGGCAGGATTCGCGGGGTGATCTGGCTTCTGCGACATGGCGACGCCGAGGGCCACGGGAGCAAGCCCGACGCGGACCGCGAGCTGACCGAGAGGGGCCGCCGCCAGGCCACCGACGCCGGCCGCGCCCTGAAGGCCCTCGGCGCAAACATCGACGCCTGCCTCTCCAGCCCCAAGGTCAGGGCCCGCCAGACGGCCGAGCTCGCCTGCGAGGGGCTCGGCGTCCCGGTCGAGCTGGACGACCGCCTCGCCGGCGGCGACTTCGATCCCCTCGACCTCGCCGCCGGCCGGGGCGATCTGATCCTGGTCGGCCACGAGCCCGACTTCTCCCGCGCCGTCGCCGCGGTCACCGGCTCCCGGGTGAAGCTGAAGAAGGGCGGGCTCGCCGCGATCGACGACCACCTCCTCCACGCCCTCTACCGGCCCAAGGACCTGCGCGCGATCGGGGCCTGACCCCTCTCGCGCGTGGGCGGCTGCTAGGCCAGGCCCTCGGCCTCGTACTCGCGGAGGAAGCCCTCGAACAGGCGGCGGTGACCCTGCTCGTCGCGGAGGATGTCGATCACCATGTCGTTGGTGACGGGGTCGAACTTGTCGGTCGCCTCGACGATCTTGGTGTACTGCTCGATCGCTCCGGTCTCGGCCTCGATCACACCGCGGATCACGTGGACGATGTCGGTCTGCTCGGCGGGCGGCTGGAGGAACGACTGCTCGGCGGCGAACTGCTCTGAGCCTGGCACCACCCCATAGAGCTCCTTGATCCGCTCGGCGAACTGCTTCGCGTGTCCGAGCTCCTCGGTGATGTCCTCCTCGAGCGACTCCTTGATCTCCTGGGCGCGGACGCCGTCCGGGTTGACCGAGTTGGCGAGATAGCTCATCACCGTCTCGATCTCCATCCAGTAGGCCTGCTGCAGCATCGCGACGATCTCCTCGCGCTTCTCGCGCTGATCTTCGCCGAGGATCCCCTCTCGGGCATTGGTGGCAGCTTCCATAGAGCCTCGGCTACCCACCCCGACCGATCGGAAAACGAATCATCCGCAGGCCCAGGCGGCGGGGCCCGAGTCGGCCCAGATCTCGGCGGCGATCCGGTCCTGCTCGGCCTTCGGGGCGTTCTGCGGGAGGCCGTGGCCGCCGTAAGCGGCCCAGGTCGAGGGGAGGATCTGGTACGCGCCGCCCGCCCCGGTGGAGGGGTTGACCGCCTGGTAGTTGCCGCCCGACTCGCACATGACGATGTCGATCGGGATCGAGTAGGGACCACCCGAGTACGCGGGGATGCCGGCGGCGGCCCGCTGCTCTGCCTCCTGCTCCTGCTGCTGCTGCTCGAGCTGGGCGAGGCGATCCTGGACCTGGCCGAGCTCGCCCCGGGCGGCCTCGGTGGCGGCCTCGACCTGGCTGGCGCGGCGATCGGCCGCGGCTCGGGTGGCTGCGAACTCCGCCCGCGAGGACCGCAGGCGGGCCGCCTCCCGGTCGATCTCGGCCTTGATCCCGGAGACCCGGTCGTAGCGGTACTGGACCTGGTCGCGGAGCCGACGCACCCGGTCGGTGAGCCGGGCGTCGGCGTCGTGGAGGGCGCTCAGGTACTCGGCCTTCGACTGAAGGTCGGCCACCCCGTTCGCCTGAAGAATGACGCTGACCGCGTCTGGTTCGGGGTTCTTGTAGATCTCGACCAGGCGCTCGGTGAGGGCGCCGAGCGCGCTCCGGTACCGGGCCCGAACCCGATCCAGTTTCCCCCGCGCCTTCTCGAGCTCCGTCCCGAGCTCCCGGGAGCGTGCCTGGTCCCGCTCGATCTGCGCGCTCAGCACCATCTCCCGGGCGCCGGCCTGGCGGGCGCGCTCCTGGAGGTCGGCGAGCCGGGCGGCGCGGGCGTCGATCGTGTCGCTGAGCTGATTGGCGTCGGAGCGGGCGGAGTCGATCCTCGACTGGAGCGACGGGTCGGCGGCGCCGGCGAACGCTCCCCCGGCCGCCGCGGCGACGCCGCCGGCGATCACGATCCCGAGCGCGACCCGCCGCCTGCGCGTCCGGCGCCGGCGCTGGTCGCGGCGCCGCTGCACCCGTCGAACCCTCTCTTGGTCGGTCGTCAAGTCCGGACTCCTTCCGGGGCCTACGGGGTTAGCTGTCGGGCTCGCGCCGAAGGAGCGGCGCTACGCCAATCGGGCGATTCGCCCCGGGCGGCTCGGTGCCGCCGTTCGGGTCCCCCGCTCGCCGCTATGTCGATTTGCGGCGACTCGGCTCTCGATGGCCGAGAACCTTAGCGAACGCTTACAGAGGAGGAATTCGCGTGTAATCGCCGAAGGGCCCCGGCGCCGCCTGCACGCGATCGTTCAGCTCAGGCTCAGGCCGCGGCCCGGACGATCTCGGCGGCGAACTCGCGGCCGGCGGCGACGATCGACTCCTGCATCTCCCCCACGGCTGCCGAGCGGCATGAGGGCTCGCGGGTCACCGACCACACCCGGCGCACCGGGGCCTTCCGGCCCGCGATAGGCCGAAGCTCAACCTCAGGGTTAGGGTTCGCCAGAGCGAGATCCGGGAGCAGGGTGACCCCGAGCCCGGCCGCCACCAGACCCTGCATCACCGCGTAGTCATCGCTCTCGAACGAGATCCTCGGCTCGAAGCCAGCCGAGCGGCACAGGTGGAACACGTGAGCCCGGCACGAATCCGCCGTTTCCCCGCACAGCCAGTCCTCGCCGGCGAGCTCCTTGATCGCGATCGCCGCCTTGCTCGTCAGCGGGTGACCCCCCGGGAGCGCGATCCACATCCGCTCCTCGAGGATCAGGGCGCGCTGCAGGTCGCGACCGAGCTCGTCCGGCATGTCGGCGAAGTCGAAGTAGAGCGCGAGGTCATACTCACCGCGGCGGAGGGCGGGGATCGCGTCCTCGGGCTCCCGTTCGGCGAGGTGGAGCTCGACCCCGGGATGGGACCGGCGAAAGCGCGACACCGCCCTCGTCACCAGGGTGGCGCTGGCGGTGGGGAAGCTCACCAACCGAACCCGGCCCCGCTTCAACCCGGCGATCTCCGCCAGCTCGCGCTCGGCCTCCTCGAGCCGCGCGAAGACGGCGTCGGCGTGGCCCATGAGCGCCTCGCCGGCCTCGGTCAGCCTCGGCCCCGAGCTCGTCCGATCGAGCAGCGGTAGCCCCACCTCGCGCTCCAGGGCCGCCACCTGCTGGCTTACCGCCGATTGCGAGAGGTGAAGGCCGTCACCGGCGGCCGAGAACGAGCCGCGGTCGATCACCTCGCGAAGGACCTTGATCCGCTTCACATCCAGCATAAGCTCAACTTATCAGTCTGAGAAGTAATCCGTGTTGCGCTGATACCGCCTCGGAGGGATCATGACCTCGAACAAAGTCGGATCGGAGCCGAGCGGCGAAAGGAAGGACGATGAGGCTCAAAGCGAACAGCACGCGGATTCACCCAGATGACGGCGGTGGCGCCCCCGGGCTTCGAGCGACCCTGGCGGCGATCCAGCATGCGCTCGCCGGCGAGCGCGAACGCGGCGATGGCCGGCTGCTCGACCTCGGCGTGCGTTCCCGCGCCGAGAGGCGGTAGAGAGCGCTAGCCGTCGTCCCCGCCGTCGCCGCGGGTGGCGACGTAGCCCGCCACCGCGAGGGCAGCGAGGCCGGCGCCGATCAGCGCGGCCGTCCGCAGCTGGGCCGCGTAGCGGCGGCGGACGGCTTCGACGACCAGGCGGCCGATCGCTTCATAGATCGCGCTCATCGCTCGGGAATCTACTCCCCCGCCAAGTCCCCGTGGAGGCCCCGGCCCTGGTCGGCACGGCGGCGGATCCGGCGCGCGAGCCGGCTCTGGAGGGTGAACAGCTCGATGAAGCCGGGGCTCGCCTGCTGGCTGAACTCGCCGCCCGACTCGCCGAAGGAGACGAGGGCGCGGTCGTACAACGCGTAGGGCGAGGTCCGCGCCACCGGCGTCACCGAGCCCCGATAGAGCTTCATCGTCACCTCGCCGGTGACATACCGGTTGACCGAGTCCATCAGCGCATCGAGGTCCTCGCGCAGGGGCTCGTGCCAGAGGCCCGCGTAGCAGAGGTAGGCCCAGTGGCTCTCGAGGGCGCCCTTGAAGTTGTTCTGGTGGATCGTGCAGACGAGCTTCTCGAGCTCGCGGTGGGCGGTGAGGACGATCTCGGCGGCCGGGACCTCGTACAGGTCGCGCACCTTGAGCCCGACGATCCGGTCCTCGAGGTGGTCGACGATCCCCACCCCGTGACGGCGCCCCACCTCGGTGGCGCGATCGAGCAGGTCGACCAGGCCGAGGCGCTCGCCGTCGATCGACACGGGGCAACCGCCCTCGAACCCCACCCGCAACAGCTGGGGCTCGTCGGGGGCGTCCTCGGGACGGGTGACGAGCTGGAAGACGTCGTCCGCGGGGGGCGAGTCGAGGTCCTCGATCTCCCGGCCCTCCGAGGAGCGTCCCCAGAGGTTGTCGTCGATCGAGTAGGGAGTCTCCTCGGTTCCGCCCCTCACCGGGATGCCCCGCGCCCGCGCGTAGGCGATCTCCTCCTCGCGGCCCATCCGCCATTCCCGGACCGGCGCGATCACCTTCAACTCGGGGTCGAGAGTCATGATCGTGCCCTCGATCCGCACCTGGTCGTTCCCCTTCCCGGTGCAGCCGTGGGCGATCGTGTCGCAGCGGTGCTCGCGAGCCGCCTCCACGGCGAGCATCGCGATCAGGGGCCGCCCCAGGGCCGTGAACAGCGGATAGCCGCCGCCGTAGAGGGCGTTCGCCTTGATCGCGCGGAGGACGTACTCGCGGGCGAACTCCTCGCGCGCGTCGACGAGCACGGTCTCCACCGCCCCGAGATCGCGCGCCTTGCCAGTGATCACCTCCCAGTCCTCGCCGGGCTGGCCCAGGTTCACGGTCAGGGTGATCACCTCGGCGCCGTAGCGCTCCTGGATCCACCTCACCATCACGCTGGTGTCGAGGCCGCCCGAGTAGAGCAGCAGAACCCGAGCCACCTCGTCGGGGTCGGCCTCGTAGGAGGCGGTGCGAACCGGTCTTGCCTCAGGCTCGTTCATCGTGGCGCGGAAGTGTGCCAGCCCGCGCCATTGCCAGAATCCAGGCGGTGAGCCGAGGCGTTCGGATCCTCTCGGTCACCCTGATCACGGCGGGCCTGGTCGTGCTCGCCGACGCGGGGCTCACCCTGGTCTGGCAGGAGCCGATCTCGGCCGCCTACGGTGCCCTCCAGCAGGCACGGGCCGCTGACCAGCTCGATCAGCTCGAATCGGAGTTCCCCACCCCCGGCGACGTCGCCGCGGTCCAGGGCGTGCGCGGGGATGCGGCCAGGGCGCGGATCCTCGCCCGGCGGTTCGAGCAGCGGACCGACACCGGCGATCCGATCGGCCGGATCAAGATCGACCGGATCGGGCTCGACATGGTGATGCTCCAGGGCACCGACACCTCCACCCTCGAGCACGGCCCGGGGCACTACCCCGGGACCCCGTTCCCGGGCGAGCTGGGGACCGTCGGGATCGCGGGACACCGGACCACCTACCTGGCGCCGTTCCGCCACATCGACGACATCCGCGACGGCGACGAGGTCCACCTCGAGCTGCCCTACGCCGCCTTCACCTACCGAGTCCAGTTCCACCGGGTGGTGGACCCGACCGACGTCGGGATCGTGAACCCGGTCGGCTATCAGCGCCTGGTGCTGACCGCGTGCCACCCCCTCTACAGCGCGTCTCAGCGCTGGGCGGTGTTCGCGCGCCTGGTCCGCGTCGACACGTTCGCGATCACCGGCAAGGAGATCTGGCCGACGCCGTAGCGCCGAGCGCGCCCCGCCCCCGCGCGATCGATCTACGGGACCGTGACCCCGCCTGAGCCGCCGGTCGCGGTCGAGCTCGTGGTGGTGCTCGTGGTCGACGTGCCGGTGGTCGTCGGAACCGGCGCGGTCGTCGCGGTCGCCGGGGTGACCGTGGTGGTGGTCTCGTCGTTGCCGCTCGCCACCAGGACGATTCCCACCACGAGCCCGATCACGACCGCCACGAGGAGGCCGATCAGCCATTTCGCGTTGGTGCTCACCGCCGGCGATGCTAGTCGAGGGCCCGGTCGATGATCTCGAGCGCCTCGTCGACCTCGGCCTCGCCGATCACGAGCGGCGGCAACAGCCGGATCGTGTCCGGCGCAGGGGGGTTGACGATCAGGCCTTCGGCGAGCAGGCGGCGCGCCACCTCGCGGCTGTCGAGACCGCCGGCGAGCGCGAACCCGACCATCAGCCCGCGGCCGCGAACCTCCGCCACCGCGTCGACTCCCTCCAAGCCCTCGCGCAGGCGGGCGCCGAGCTCCCGGACACGCCGCAGCAGCGCCGAATCGTCGATCACCTCGAATGCCGCGAGCGCCGCGCTCGCCACCAGGGGGCCGCCGGCGAACGTCGAGCCGTGATCGCCGGGCTCGAGCACCGCGCTTAAGTCGGGCGCGGCGACGCAGGCGCCGGTCGGGAGCCCGCCGCCGAGGGCCTTGGCGGTGGTGAGGACGTCGGGCTTCGCGGCGAGCTGCTCGTAGGCCCACAGCGACCCCGTCCTCCCCATCCCCGACTGGATCTCGTCGAAGACGAGCAAGGCGCCGGCGCCCTCGGTCGCCTCGCGGGCGGACGCAATCACATCGTCGGGGACCACGTGGATCCCGCTCTCCCCCTGGATCGGCTCCAGCATCACCGCCGCGGTCCGCTCACCGACGGCCGAGCGCAGCGCCTCGGGGTCGTCGCGAGGGACGGCCCTGAAGCCGGGCAGATACGGGGCGAAGGCCGGGTTCTGGGAGAGGCCAGGGGTCGCCGACAACGCCCCCATCGTCCGCCCATGGAATGCGCCCTCGAGGACGACGATCTCGGGCTCCGAGATCCCCCGCGCGTGGGCGTGCTTTCGGACCAGCTTGATCGCGCACTCGTTCGCCTCGGCGCCCGAGTTGCACAGGAAGGCGGCCCCGCCGAGGCTCGAGCGGCAGAGCCGCTCGGCGAGCCTCACCCCGCCCTCGCTCATGAACAGGTTGGAGACGTGGGTGAGCCGGCCGGCCTGCTCGCGGACCGCCTCTACCACCGCGGGGTGGCAATGCCCGACGGAGCAGACCGAGATCCCCGCGAGGAAGTCGAGGTACTCGCGTCCCTCCGAGTCCCACAGCCGCGCCCCGTCGCCGCGAACGAACTCAACCGGTGCCCGCCGGTAGGTGGGCATCAGCCACCGGGCCTCCAGCTCCTGGAGCTCGGACGTCTTCACGCCGTGATCTTGGTCCCGATGCCGGCGTCGGTGAACAGCTCGAGCAGGAGGCTGTGGGGACGGCGCCCGTCGATGATGTGGGCCGCCTCCACCCCGCCCACGACCGCCTCGAGGCAGGCGGCGAGCTTCGGCCGCATCCCGCCTCCGACCCCGTCGAGCACCCCCTCGACCTGCTCGACCGTCGCCTGCGAGATCCGCGAGTCCGGCTCGTCGGGGCGGGCGAGCCAACCCTCGACGTCGGTGAGGAAGATCGCCTTGTGGGCGCCCATCGCCGCCGCCACCTTGCCGGCGGCCTCGTCGGCGTTGACGTTGTAGGAGTTGCCCTCGCGGTCGGCCGCCACCGAGGCGATCACCGGGACGTAGTCCTCGGCGATGTGGTCGATCACGTCGACGTTCACGCGCTCGATCTCGCCCACCAGCCCGACGTCGGCCGCGTGGGCGACGGGACGAACCTCGAACAGGGCGCCGTCCTCGCCCCCGAGCCCGACCGCGGGCTGCCCATGTCGGTTGAGGCGGGAGAGGATGTCGGAGTTGATCTTGCCGAGGAGGACCATCTTCGCCACCTCGACCGTCTCCTCGTCGGAGACCCGCAGCCCCTGGTGGAAGCGCACCTCCATCCCCATCCGCTCCATGTAGTCGGTGATCTCGGGCCCCCCGCCGTGGACGATCACCGGGTTCATCCCGATGTACTTGAGGAGAACGACATCGGTGGCGAACGCCTCCCTCAGCTCCTCGTCGCGCATCGCCGAGCCGCCGTACTTGACCACGATCGTCCGCCCGTGGAACTCCCTGATGTAGGGGAGCGCCTCGAGCAGGGTGGCGATGCTCTCCGTGCCGCCCGGCGCCCGCGGCGATCGGGACGATTCCGGTGGCCCGCTCACGTGGTGTACTCCGAGTTGAGGGCGACGTAGTCGGGGGTGAGGTCGGAGAAGTAGACGTGCGCCGAGGCCGGGCCGCGGCCGAGTCTGACCCCGATCTCCGCCTCCTCGCCCTCGCCGGCGAGCTCGCCGGCGCGGATCCGGTCGGGGCCGAGCTCGCCGAGCTCCTTCCCGGCGAGGGCCATCCCCGCCGCCTGGGTGATGCGGCCCCAGTTGGAATCGCGCCCGTAGAGCGCGGTCTGCACGAGCTGGGAGTTGGCGATCGCCCGGGCCACGACCTCCGCCTCGCGCGGGCTGGCCGCCCCATCGACGGTCACCCGGCAGGTCCGGGTCGCCCCCTCGCCGTCGGCGACGACCTCGAGCGCGAGCTGGAGCAGCACCGCTTCCAGCAGGCCGTCGGGGAGGGGCCGGCCCGACTCGCCCGTCGCCTGGAGGAGGACCGTGTCGTTGGTGCTCATCTGGCCGTCGACCGTGATCCGCTCGAACGACCCCGCCACCGCCCCCCGCAGCGCCTCCGTCGGCTGGTCGACGCGGGCGTCGGTCTGGACGAAGCAGAGCAGGGTGGCGAAGCCCGGCTCCATCATCCCCGCCCCCTTCGCCTGCGCCGACAGGGTCACCCCGCCTGCATGGATCGTGCAGGCCTTCGGGGCCCGGTCGGTGGTCATGATCGCGCGGGCGAAGTCGGCCCCGCCGCGCGCGGACAGCGCCGCCGCCGCCGCGCGCACCCCCTCGAGCATCGCCCGCGTGTCCAGGGGGATCCCGATCGTTCCGGTCTCCGCGATCGCGACCGAGGAGGGCTCGACCCCGAGCTCGGCGGCGGCCGCCTCGCACATCGCCACCGCGTCGCGGTACCCCTGCTGGCCCGTGGCGGCGTTGGCGTTGCCCGAATTGACGACCGCGGCCCGGATCGAGCCGGCGTTCAAACGCTCGCGGCAGACCCGGACCGGCGCCGCGGCGGCGGCGTTGCGGGTGAGGAGGATGGCCGAGCGCACCCGCGTGGCGTCGCAGGTGGCCAGGCCGAGGTCGGGCTCGCCTCCCCGCTTCAGCCCGCAGGCGACGCCGGCCGCCCTGAAGTCCGGGGCGAGTTGGGCGGGGTCGAGCTCCTCGACGCCCTCGGGTGGATCGACCCAGCGCGAGTGAAAGAAGGGGCCGCGACGGCGGGCCCCCGGCGCCGCGCCCGGGGCGGGGCCCGCCGCCCCGGTGGCCCCGGCGCTCACGAGATCCCCTCCTCCTCGGGAAGGCCGAGCATCAGGTTCAGGTTCTGGATCGCCTGCGACGCGGCCCCCTTCCAAAGGTTGTCGATCGCCGAGAAGGCGAGCACCCGGCCGCGCTCCTCGACGGTGACATAGAGGTGGCACTCGTTGGTGTCGCGGACGTCCCGGAGCCCGGGTGGGTGGTCGAGGACGCGGACGAAGCGCTCGCCCCGGTAGCGCTCGCGGTAGAGCTCCTGGAGCTCCTCCTTCGAGATCGGCTCGGTGGTGGCGACGAAGCAGCTCACCAGCTCCCCCTGGTCGAGCGGGAGCAGGTGGGGGACGAACACCACCGGCGCCTCGCTCCCGAGCGCCGCCAGCTCCTGCTCGATCTCGGGGCGATGACGGTGACCCTCGGTCTTGTAGGGGAAGGCGTTCTCGTCCATCGACACGTAGTGCATCTCGTCGCCGCCCCCGCGGCCGGCCCCCGACACCCCCTGCTTGGCGTCGACGATCGCCTCGGCGATCAGCCCCCGCTCGGCGAGCGGGGCCAGCGCCAGCACCGTCGCGGTCGGATAGCAGCCCGGGGTGGCGACGAGCTCGGCCCCACGGAGCTGTTCGCGGTAGAGCTCGGACAGCCCGTAGACCCCCCGGCCGAAGAGCTCGGGGGCGCCGTGGTCTCCGTACCAGCGCACGTAGGTGTCGAGGTCGCGGAGGCGGAAGTCGGCCGACAGGTCGACCACACTGACCCCGCGCCTGCGGAGCGCCGCCACCACCGGCGCGGCGGCGCCGTGCGGGTAGGCGATCAGGGCGGCATCGATCCCACCGGGCGGGGAGCCGGGGTCGAGCTCTTCGAGCATCAGCGGCACCCGGTAGCGCGGGTAGAGGTCATCGAGGCGCCGGCCGGAGTCGCTCCGCGAGGTGACCGACACCAGCTCCAGGCTCGGGTGGCGCCAGGCGAGGTGGGCGGCGAGAGCGCCGGCAAAGCCGGAGGCGCCGGCGACCATCACCCGTGCGGCGGGGTCTCCCGCGAGGGGTTGCGGGTTGGGGCTACTCACGCAGCGACCCCCCGATCTCGGCGAGAGCGGCCCGGATCGCGTCCCGGCGCTCGGCGACCTCCTCGTCGGTCAGGGTCCGATCGGGGGCGCGGAAGGAGAGCCGCAGCGCGATCGACTTCCGGTCCTCGCCGAGCTGTTCGCCGCGGTAGAGGTCGAAGATCTCGGCCGAGTCCAGGAGCTCGCCGGCGCCGGCGAGGACCACCTCGCGCACCCGGGCGGCGGGGACGTCCTCCGGAACGACGACAGCGATGTCCTCGTAGACCGCCGGATAGGTGGTTACGTCCTTGTACCGCTCCCGGTCGATCGCCGAGGCCTCGACCAGCGGCGCCAGGTCGACCTCGAAGCCGACGGCGCTCTCGAGGTCCCATGCCCGCGCCACCAGCGGGTGGACCTCCCCCAACCAGCCGGCATCCTCGCCTCCGACCAGGACCCGCGCCGTCCGCCCGGGATGGAGGAACGGCTCCCCGGCCGGCTCGAACCCGGGCTCGACCTCGAGCTGGGCGCAGAGCGCCTCCAGCAGCCCCTTGGCGACGAAGAGATCGGGCGCCGCCGCCCCCCCGCGCCACTCGCGCGAGGGGGCGCCGGAGAGCAGACAACCGATCCGGTGGGGCTCGAGCGCCGGGGCGGGCAGCCTGCCTGCGAACTCGCCCGCCAGGACGCCGCCCCCGGCCGAGGGCGTGCCGTCGCGCAGGTAGGCGCGGCCGGACTCGAACAGCGCCACCCGCTCGGCGCCGCGCGCCAGGTTGTCGCGGGCGACGTCGAGGAGGCTGGCCACGAGGGTTGTCCTCATCAGCGCCTGGTCGGACGAGAGGGGATTCGAGATCTCGATGCAGCGGCGGCGGGAATCGTCCTCGGGCAGCCGCAGCCGGTCGGCCACCCCGGGGTCGTAGAAGCTCCAGCCGACGATCTCGTCGCAGCCGAGGTCGCGGAGGACGTCCTCGGCGCGGCGGCGGAGGTGCTGGTCGCGGGTGAGCCCGCCGACCCGGCCGGCCTCGGCCGGCAGGGTGGAGGGGAGATTGCGATCGATGTCGCCGAGCCGGGCGACCTCCTCGATCAGGTCGGCCTCGCGGCGAACGTCGCCGTCGCGCTCCGGGGGGACCCTGGCGTCGAGCTCCGAGCCCTTCGGGCTTCCCCGGCGGGCGACCTCGAACCCGAGCCGCTCGAGCCGCTCGATGCAGGTATCGGAGTCGATCGGCATCCCGATCAGCGCCTCGGCCTTCGCCACCCGCAGCCGCACCACCCGGGGGTCGGGGAGACCGGGGTTGACGTCGATCGTCCCCGGTACCAGCCGGGCCCCGCACAGCTCGACCATCAGCCGCGAGGCGAGCCGCTGGGCGCGGATCGCGAGCTCGGGATGAAGCTGCTTCTCGAATCGCGCCGAGGCTTCCGAGCGGAGGCTCAGCACTCGCGAGGTGCGGAGGATGTTGACCCCGTTCCAGGTGGCCGCCTCGAGCAGGACCCGGGTGGTCGATTCCGATACCTCCGAGGCTTCACCGCCCATGATCCCGCCGATCCCCGAGGGGCCCTCGCGGTCGCACACCAGGACCGTGTCGGCGTCGAAGGTGCGCTCGACCCCGTCGAGGGTGGTCATCGTCTCGCCCCGGCGGGCGGTGCGGATGATCAGGGCCCCGTCGGGGACCCGGTCGAGATCGAAGGCGTGCAGGGGCTGGCCGATGAGCAGCATCACATAGTTGGTGATGTCGACGACGTTGTTGATCGGGCGCTGGCCTGCGGCCATCAGCCGCGCCTTCAGCCACGGCGGCGAGGGAGCGATGGTGACGTCGGTGAAGACCCGGGCGGTAAACCGCGGGCAGAGGTCGGGCGCCTCGACTTCGACCGAGGCGTAGTCGTCGACCTTCCCCGCCCCCTCGGCCGCCGCGTCCTCGACCCACGGGGGATCGGCGAGCGGAGCCTCGCTGATCGCGTGGACCTCGCGGGCGACCCCGTAGATCGCGAGGCAGTCGGGACGGTTGGTGGTCACCTCGAGCTCGAGCACCCGGTCGGAGATCGGGATCACGTCGGCGAGCGCGGTGCCCGGCCTTGCCCCGTCCAGCTCCGCCCCCTGCTCGGCGAGGACGATGATCCCGTCCGCATCGTCGCCGATCTCGAGCTCGCTCTCCGAGAGGATCATCCCGTCGGAGACCACCCCGCGCAGCTTCGCCTGCTTCAGCTCGACACCGCCGGGGAGAACGGCGCCGGGAAGCGCCACCGGCACCAGCTGGCCGGCGGCGACGTTGGGGGCGCCGCAGACGATCGTCCGCTCGCCCTCGCCGGTATCGACCTCGCAGACGCTCAGCCGGTCGGCGTCGGGATGTCTGGAGACCGAGAGCACCCGCCCGACCACGAAGCCGTCCGGCGACGGGGCCCCCGCGGGGACCACCCGCTCGACCTCGGTCCCGGTCATCGCCAGGCGCTCGGCGAGACGATCGGGCTCCCAGCCCGGATCGCAGTAGGCGCTGAGCCAGCTGATCGGGACCCTCATGCGAACTGCTCCAGCATCCGGACGTCGTTGTCGAAGAAGCTGCGCAGGTCGGGAATCCCGTGCTTCAGCAGGGCTACCCGCTCGATCCCCAGCCCGAAGGCGAACCCCTGGATCCGATCGGGGTCGTAGCCGGATTCCTCCACGAACCCGTAGACGTTCGGGTCCACCATTCCGGCGCCGAGGATCTCGATCCAGCCGACCCCCTTGCAGAGCCCGCAGCGCGTGCCGTCGGGCAGGGTGCCGGACCCGTCGCAGGCGAAGCAGGAGACGTCCACCTCCACGCTCGGCTCGGTGAAGGGGAAGTAGTGCGGGCGGATCCGCAGCTCGCGGTCGGGCCCGAACAGCCCCCTGAGCATCACCAGCAGGGTGCCGCGGAGATCGGCGAGGGTGATCGCCTCCCCCACCGCGAGACCCTCGACCTGGTGGAACATCGGGCTGTGGGTGGCGTCGGAGTCGCGCCGGTAGACCTTGCCCGGGAAGATGTAGAAGATCGGCGGCGGCACCCTCTCCATCGCCCGCACCTGCATCGGGGAAGTGTGGGTCCGCAGCAGCACCTCGTCCTCCTCGACCGCCCGGCCCAGCGACCCGGGCGCCACGTAGAAGGTGTCCTGGATCATCCGGGCCGGGTGCCCTGGCGGGTGGTTGAGGGCGGTGAAGTTGTAGTAGTCGAGTTCGACCTCGGGTCCCTCGAGCACCCGGTAGCCGAGCCCCACCATCAGGTCCTCGATCTCCCGGCGGGTGCGGGTGATCAGGTGGAGATGGCCGACCGGCGGCGCCGGCGACCCCGGCAGGGTGACGTCCACCCGATCCCCCGCCAGCCTCCCCTCGAGCTCGGCGGCGTCGAGCGCGGCCGCCCGTCGCTCCAGGAGGCCCTCGAGCTCGACTCGCGCCTCGTTACCGGCCCTCCCGACAGGGCCGCGCTCGGCGGAAGGGAGCTCCGCGATCCCGCGCAGGATCGCGGTGAGCTCGGCCTTTCGACCCAGGTAGCGCACCCGGAGCTCCTCCAGCTCGCGGGTGCCGGCGGCGGCCGCGATCGCCTCCGCCGCTTCGCGCCTGATCTCCTCGATCCGCTCAACCATGACGGGAATCCCCTGGATCCTGAGGGGGGGAAGCTATCCGGTGGAGGGCGATCGCCGCCGCCGCGGCGACGTTCAACGACTCGGCCCCCTCGCGAAGCGGGATCGTCACCCGACGGGCGCAGAGCGCGTCGATCTCCCCCGGTAGCCCCCCGCGCTCGGCCCCGAGGCAGAGGGTGGCGGAGGCGCCGAGCCCCTCCAGCGGCTCGCCGCCGTGGGCGACGAGCGCGACCCGCGGCTCCGGGGTGTCGGCGGCATTCGCCCGCACCAGCGGCTCGGTGAAGATCGCCCCCATGCTCGCCCGGACCGCCTTCGGCGAGTACGGGTCGGCACAGCCCGGCCCCAGTACCACCGTCCCGCCCACCAGGGAGGCGGCGGAGCGGACGATCGCCCCGACGTTGCCGGGGTCGGCGATCGCGTGCAGGTAGATCGCCGGCGCCGAGATCCGCTCGGCCCAGCGCCGCGGCCACACCCCGATCGCCCTGGTCCCCGAGCCCAGGGTCGAGGCCGAGGCAAGCACCTCCCCCTCGACCTCGGTCCCGCCCAGCCCCTCCCCCGCCGCGGTCAGGAGCTCGACCGGCTCGGCGCCCGAGGCCCTGGCGGCGGCGAGCAGGTCCTCGCCCTCGCCCAGGAAGAGGCCCTCGCGCTCGCGGTGCTTTCGCTGCTGCAGCCGGCGGACGAGCTTCAGCTTCTCGTTCTGAGGACTCGTGATCGTCATCTTCGGTGGGTTGGTCGTGCAACAAAAAAGGGCGGTGCCGCCGATCGCGACCCGCCCGGGAGAGTGGTATCCGGCTGCCGGCTCAGGCCGCGGCAGCCTCCCGGGCGAGCTCCACGAATCGGCGAAAGCCATCGGGGTCGTTGACGGCGATCTCGGCCAACATCTTTCGGTTCACCTCGACGTTCGCCTGCTGGAGGCCGTGGATCAGCCCCGAGTAGCTCATCCCCTCGCGCCTGGCGGCGGCGTTGATCCGGGTGATCCACAGGCGGCGGAAGTCGCGCTTGCGGGCGCGGCGATCGCGGTAGGCGTAGGCGCCCGATCGCATCAGCTGCTCGTTCGCGAACCGGTAGCTCGAGTGCTTACGGCCCCAGTACCCCTTCGCCTGGCTGAGCACCTTCTTGCGGCGGCGGCGCCGCGCGACCGCGTTGGTGGCGCGGGGCATCAGCGACCCCTCCCCGCGAGCAGCGCCTTCACCCGGCTGCGGTCGGCCCGCGAGATCTCGACGGGGCGCTCGAAGCGACGCTTTCGAGCGGGGGACTTCTTCTCCAGGATGTGACTGGAGTTGGCCCGCCGCCCGCGAAGCTTGCCCTTGGCGGTCTTGCGGAAGCGCTTCTTGGCGCCGGAGTGGGTCTTCATCTTCGGCATCGCGGACGCCACATTGAAGCAGGAACGCACGCGGGGGCCGGGCGACGGCTCTCCGCTGCAGGACTAGCTCGGGGAGCCCTCGGAGGTCTCGTCCCCGACGCCGGCGGAGGGCTGCTTGGGCTTGCGGCTCGCCCCCCGGCTGGGCGCGAGCAGCATCGTCATATTGCGCCCCTCCTGGAGGGGCTCCGACTCGATCGTGGCGAGCCCGTCGAGGTCGCTGCAAAGGCGGTCGAGGAGCGCCCGGCCGCGCTCCGGATGGCTCTGCTCGCGGCCGCGGAACATGATCGTCACCTTCACCTTGTCCTGGTTTCGCAGGAAGCGCTCGACGTGGCCGCGCTTGGTCTCGTAGTCGTGCTGGGCGATCTTCGGGCGCAGCTTGATCTCCCGCACGTTCACCTGCTGCTGGTGCTTGCGGGCCGCCTTCGCCTTCTGCTCTTGCTCGTACTTGTACTTCGAGTAGTCGAGCACCCGGCAGACGGGGGGCTTCGAGTCGGGGGCCACCTCGACCAAGTCGAGGTCGCGCTCGCGCGCGTACTCGCGGGCCTCCTCGGTGGGGACGATCCCGACCTGCTCCCCGTTCTCGTTGATCAGCCGCACCTCGGGGACGCGGATCCGCTCGTTGATCCGGGTGGGGTCGCGCTCGGGCGGCCGGCGGTCGAACCGAGAGACCGCCACTAGCTACTGATCGCGAGGCTGGTCAAGCGGGGAGGCGATGATCGATCGACGAAGCGGGCACGGGGCGCTCAGTGGCGCTTCGTGGTGTGGGTGCCCGGCATTGGCGCCAGTGTAGCGGCTCGGCTCACCCCCGCGCGAGGGTTTCGCCCACTCGGACGATGAACTCCGCCACCTTCGACCGGCCGAGATCGCCCTCGTGGTGGGATCGAACCGCGACCGCGCCGTCGGCCAGCTCGGCGTCGCCGACCACAAGCATGTACGGCCATCTGGCGAGCTCGGCGTCGCGCACCTTGCGTCCGACCGATTCCGAGCGCTCGTCGATCCTCGTCCGCAGCCCCGCGGCGTTGAGCTCGGCGGCAACCGCCCGGGCGTAGTCCACGTGGCGGTCGGCGACCGGAAGCACCCCCACCTGGACCGGCGCCAGCCACAGCGGGAAGCGCCCCGCGTGATGCTCGATCAGGATCCCGACGAAGCGCTCCATCGATCCGAGCAGGGCGCGGTGGATCATCACCGGCCGATGCTCGGCGTTGTCGGCGCCGGTGTAGGTGAGCTCGAACCGCTCGGGCATCTGGAAGTCGAGCTGGCAGGTCCCGCACTGCCAGGAGCGCCCGAGGGCGTCCGTGATGTGGAAGT
This sequence comes from Actinomycetota bacterium, assembly GCA_046730475.1. GTDB lineage: Bacteria > Actinomycetota > Thermoleophilia > Solirubrobacterales > 70-9 > JBKPIY01. The sequence goes on along the minus strand of JBKPIY010000075.1, from coordinate 8,947 downwards.
CGATCTTCGGCCCGTAGAACGTCCCCTCGCCCGGTCTCACCTCGAACTCGCGGCCCTGGCCCTCGAGTGCCTCCCGCAGGCTTCCCTCGGCGCGCTCCCACTGCTCGTCGGTCCCAATCGACTTCTCGGGCCGGGTCGAGAGCTCGACCCTGACGTCATCGAACCCGAACCGGGCGTAGAGCTCGTCGATCGACTGGCAGATCGCGTCGACCTCGGCGGTGACCTGCTCGAGGGCGCAATAGACGTGGGCGTCGTCCTGGGTGAAGGCGCGCACTCGCAGCAGCCCGTGCAGCACCCCCTCGCGCTCGTAGCGGGAGACGAGGCCGAACTCGGCCAGCCGCAGGGGGAGCTCCCGGTAGGAGTGGCGCTCGGAGCCGAACACCAGGCAGGCGCCGGGGCAGTTCATCGGCTTCAGCGCGAACCGGCGCTCGCCCTCCGCGCGCCCGCCCTCCGCCGCGCGCACGAAGTACATGTTCTCCTTGTAGTTGTCCCAGTGGCCCGAGCGATGCCAGAGCTCCTCGTCGAGCACCTGGGGGGTGCGAATCTCCAGGTAGTCGCCGCGGTGAAGGTGCGCGCGGACCTCGGCCTGGATCAGCTCGAGAAGGATCGTTCCGTCGGGGAGCCAGAAGGGCATCCCCGGCGCCTCGCCTCGGAGCATGAACAGGTTGAGCGCGGGCCCGAGCCGGCGGTGGTCGCGGGCGCGAGCCTCCGCGAGGCGATGGAGGTGCGCCTCGAGCTCCTCGCTCGATCGGAAGGCGGTCCCGTAGATCCGGGTGAGCATCTGGCGGGTCTCGTCGCCCCGCCAGTAGGCGCCCGCGAGCGAGGTCAGCTTGAAGGCGCCGATCCGCCCGGTCGAGGGAGCGTGGGGGCCGCGGCAGAGGTCCTCGAAGGGCCCGTTCCGATAGAGCGAGACGGTGGTCGCCCCCTCGTCGCGAACCAGGTCCTCGATCAGCTCGACCTTGTAGTCCTGGCCCTGGGCGCGGAACTGCTCGATCGCCTCGGCGGCGGGGAGCTCCCGGCGTTCGAACGGCTCGTCGGCTCGGACGTGCTCGGCCATCCGCTCCTCGATCCGGGCCAGGTCCTCCTCGCCGGGGCCCTGCCCGTCGGGGAACTCGATGTCGTAGTAGAAGCCCTCGGCGATCGGGGGGCCGATCGAGATCTTCGCCTCGGGCCACAGGTCGAGGACGGACTCGGCGAGGACATGGGCGGCGTCGTGGCGGATCAGCTCGAGCGCCTCGGGGCTCTTGTCGGTGACGATCTCGATCCGCTCCCCGTCACCGAGCGGAGCCGCCAGATCACGGATCTGGCCGTCGACCTTGACCGCGAGGGCGGCCCTGGCCAGGCCGGGCCCGATCGCCGCGGCGGCGTCGGCGCCCGTGGCGCCACTCTCCAGCCCTAGCTGAGACCCGTCCGGTAGCTCGACCTTCAGCTCACCCTCCGCCATCTTTCTGATCCTAGCCCCGCAACTTGGTCAGGCGCTGGTAGTTTCTCCCGCTGACAGCAGACCTTGCTTAACCGTCGGCGCCCGCTCAGGCTCGCCGGCGGCCGGGGGACCCGGTCCCTTGGGGCGAATCGCCGACTTTCGGCGTAACGCGACTCTTTCCGCGTGAGCCCGACAGCTAACCCCGGAGGCGCGAGAAGAAAGAGAGGTCGGGATGGGTGGACGAGGATTGCCGTGCGCGCTCGGCGCGGTGATGGCCAGCGCCTTGTCCGCCTCCACCGGGATTCTTGAGGACGGCGTCGAGCGCTGATGGAGGCGGGGCGCCGTCGGGGTCTCAAGTCCGGACGCAGTCGGGTCGAAGCGACCGGGGTGAGCTCGGGACCGGGGCGACTCCCGCCATTGATCGTCTCCGCGTTGCTCGCGACGGCGCTGATCGCGCCGTCGGGCGCCGCCGCGGCCGGGTTCGGCTCCCGCCCCCTGAAGATGGGGATGCACGGCCACGACGTCTCCGTCCTGCAGAAGTTCCTCACCAAGCTCGGCTTCGAGACCACCCGCGACGGCATCTTCGGCGCCGGCACCAGGCACAACGTCAAGCGTCTCGAGAAGCACGAGAGCTGGAAGGTCAACGGGGTCGTCTCCCGGAAGGACGCGAAGCGGATCAGGAAGCTGATCGAGGGCGCCGACCGGATCGGCACCGGCGTCGGGAAGTACTTCTTCTATGGCGCCTCGGCCCCGCAGGCGACGATCTCGGCCACCTTGTCGGGGACCGTGGGCGTCGACGTCCTCGACGGTGACGGCGCCGGGGTGATGAGCCTCGACGTCCCGGTCAGCTCGGGCGCGGGAACGGCCACCTGGTACGGGCGAGGCTCGGACGGGAGGCCGGCCGCCGACGGCGAGTACAGCTTCTCGATCTCCGACGACGGAGGGACCGGGGCGCAGATCAGTGGCGGCGAGACCGGCACCTTCTGGATATACGGGCACATCTTCCCCGTCCGCGGCCCCCACGACTACGGTGGCTCCGGCGCCCGCTTCGGTGCCCCGCGGGTTGGCCACATCCACCAGGGCCAGGACGTCCCCGCCGCCTGCGGCACCAAGCTGGTCGCAGTCCAGGGCGGCGAGGTGATCGCCCGCGCCTACCAGGCGAGCGGAGCGGGCAACTATGTGGTGATCGAGGAGAAGGGCTCGGGCAAGAGCGACGTCTACATGCACCTGAACGGCCCGGGGCCCCTGTCGACGGGCGACACCGTCCGCACCGGCCAGCGAATCGGCAAGGTCGGCGCCACCGGGGACGCCCAGGGCTGCCACCTCCACTTCGAGCGCTGGACCGCGCCCGGTTGGTATCAGGGCGGCCATCCCTACGACCCCCTTCCCTCGCTCCAGTACTGGGACAGCTACTCCTAGAAGCCCGGGGAGCGGCCGTCCCCCTTCGGTGGGTCCACCCGGAGCCCGGCCGCCCGCCACGCCTGAAAGCCGCCGATCACATCGGTGGCGTCGACCTCGAGCCGGCGCAGGGTGGCAGCCGCGAGGCTCGACTGGTAGCCCTCGTCGCACAGGAGGATCACCCGGGCGCCGATGCGGGCGAGGTCGGGCTCGCGGTCCGGGCAGCTCGGGTCGAGCCGCCACTCGAGCACATTTCGGGGGACGAAGACGGCGCCGGGGATCACCCCGTCGGCGGCGCGCTGACCCTCTGAGCGGATGTCGACCAGCGTCGCCTCCGAGCCCATCTCCCAGGCAGCCTCCTCGGGCGTCACCCGGTCGAGGCTCGCACGGGCCTCCTCCAGGAGCCGGTCAACGCCGCTCGCCACGCGCCCAGGGTAGCCCCGATGCCGCTGCTCAGGCGTGATCTCGAGGTCGCGGTGCCTGGACAGCATGTGCTCGTGGCCGCCGTGCTCCCGCGTGTAGTCGTCCGGTCAGGGATGCTCGAGCTTCCCCGGGCCCCGATAATTCGCCGGGTGGACTCTGGCGAACTTCGCGTCCGCGAGGCGACCGCGGCCGACGTGCCCGCGGTCACCGAGACCCTCACCCTGGCCTTCTACGAAGACCCGACCTGGAGCTGGGCGTTTCCGGATCCCGAGCGCCGCCGCGAGCATCACGCCGCCTACTGGCGCTTCCTGGTCGAGGAGGCGCTTCGATTTCCCTCCTCGCACGTGCTGGTCACCGAGAGCTGCGAGGCGGCGGCGGTATGGTTGCCGCCGGGCGAACCGGAGGTCGCGCCCGAGAACGAGGGTCGCGTGGAGGCGCTGATCGAGGCGCTGGTTGGCGATCACGCCCCGGCCGTGATCGAGCTGATCGATCGCTTCGGCGCCGCCCACCCCACTGAGCCGCCGCATTACTACCTGACCCTGCTCGGGGTCCACGACGCCCACCGCGGCAAGGGAATCGGGATGGGCCTGCTCGCCGCGAACCTCGCCCGGTTCGACGCCGAGGGGGTCCCGAGCTACCTCGAGTCGAGCAACAGCGCCAACGACTTCCGCTACGAGCGCATCGGCTACCAGCGGGTCGGCCAGTTCACCACGCCCGACGACTCCATCACTATCGGCACCTACTGGCGCGACCCTCGCTAGTGGTAGTGAGGGCCCCCGGGATGCGGGAGGATCCTGGGATGCCCCGAACACCGGCGGAGAGCCCCGACCCGGCGGGGGGGGCGATCGTCAAGCTGCGCGACGGAAGCGCCGCCCTCGTTCGCCCGATCGCCGCCACGGACAAGGCCCGGCTGCGGGCCGGGTTCAAGCGACTCAGCCGCGAGTCGCGCTACCGGCGGTTTCTGAGCCCGATGCGCGATTTGAGCAGGGAGCAGCTCGCCTACCTGACCGAGGTCGACCACCACGATCACGAGGCACTGGTCGCCCTCGATCCTGACTCCGGCGAGGGCCTCGGCGTCGCTCGTTTCGTGCGGCTCGAGGACGCTCCTGATGTCGCCGAGGCGGCGGTGGCGATCGTCGATCACTGGCAGGGCCGTGGCCTGGGCACCGCGCTCCTCGGTGCCCTCGCCGACCGGGCCCGAGCCGAGGGGATCCGCTCCTTCAGGTGCCTCGTCCTGGCGGACAACGAGGAGATGATCGAGCTGCTGAGCACCCTCGGGCCGCCGCGTGAGACCTCGCGGCAACCCGGGGCCGTCGAGTTCGAGGTCGACCTCGAGCTCCCCGAGGAGGGGATCGGCGCCGAGCTCGCCACCCTGCTGCGGACCGCCGCCGCCAGGGCGATCGAGCCCCTCTTCCACCGGATCGCCGGCGACCGTGCGGATCGAGGGGCCCGCCCCGCGGGTGAGAGGGGCCCCGCCTGAACGCGGGGCCCTCCGGTGAGTCGGCCGCTAGGACGAGTAGTTGACCAGTCCGATCACATGGCCCTCGGGGTCGGTGAACAGGCCGATCTCGAGCCCTTCCATCATCGTGTCCGGTCCCATCATCCGCGTCCCGCCGAGGCTCTCGGCCTTGGCGAGCGCGGCCTCGATGTCGGGGACCTCGACGTAGAAGGTGACGTGGCCGGCGTAGTCGTCGGGCCCGGGGCCGCCGACGCCGCCGCCGATCCCGATGCCCTCGGCGTTGGTGTTCCCCTCGCGCTGCACGACCCCGTAGTTCATCGGGTTGTTCGAGTCGAACTCCCATCCGAACAGCTCCGAGTAGTAGCTCCTGAGCTTCTCGCCGTCCCTGCCGATCACCTCGAAGTGGACTACCGGCTGCCCCATGCTGGCTCCTTTCCGCGCCGGTGACCCGGCGCCTCCGAAATCGATTTTGCACATAAGACCGCGGCCGGTCGCGAGACTAATCGGCGCGCGCGCTTGCGAGGGCTGCCGCGTCGGTCATCGGGCGGCCCCGCTCAAGCGCTGGCCCTCACCGTCACCGGAATCCGCTCGACCTGGTTGTTGGCGTAGCCCTTCAGGTTCCAAGCCGGCTCGAGCGGCTGAACGTTGCCTGCGGCGTCGGTCGCCCGAGACGAGATCACGTAGCTTCCCGGCGCCGACGCATCCCACTCGTAGGACCAGCCGCGCCAGGCCCGGCTCCCGAGCTGCTCGTCGAGCCGCGCTTCCCGCCATTCGAGGCCGGCATCCACGCTCACCTCGACTCGCTCGATCGGCCCCCAGCCCGACCAGGCCCGGCCTTCGAGCAGGCACGGCCCAGGGTCGAGGAAGCGCTCCCGGGTGAAGAAGTCGGGGATTCCGGGCGGGACCGTGAGCGAGCGGGGCATCATCCGCGTCACCGGCTCGCCCTCGTCGTCCTCGGACGCATAGAGGCGGTAGCCGACCTTCTGCTGGTAGCCCTGAAAGGGCTCGGTGAGGGCGGTGATCGAGCGGAGCCACTTCACGTGGGCCATTCCGTACCAGCCGGCGATCACCAGGCGGAGCGGAAACCCGTGCTGGGGGGGAAGCGGCGCGCCGTTGACCTCATACGCCAGGATGGCGTCGCCGCCGAGCGCCTCGGCCCGCGGCAGGCTGCGCTCGAAGCGCTGCTCGACGCCACCCTCGATCCCCCGGTCGAGACCGGTGAACAGGATCTCGACCACATCGTCGCGCAGGCCGGCCTCCTCAAGCACCGAGGCGAGCGGCACCCCGGTCCACTCGGCGGTGCCGACAGCCTCGGTCAGCCACGGCTGGCTCAGCGGCCGCGGCTCGAGCAGCGCCCGGCCGTTGCCGGCGCACTCGATCGTCACCGGGTTGGTTGCCGACGGCCGGGATCGCAATTCGGGCAGCGACAACGAGAGCGGCCGCTCCACGCTGCCCTCGATCGTGAGGCGCCACCTCTCGGGATCTACGGCGGGGATGTCGTAGTGGACGAGGACGTAGTGCAGCCCGACCGGCGTGATCGGGAAGCGCATCGCCTCGAGCGGCATCGCGTGGTTGCGCGCGGCCAGTCGCAGCTCCTCGGGCGTGAGCTCGCCGACCGAGGTCCCCTCCGGAGCTTCCATGCGATCGATCCTAACCGGCCCAGGCGCGAGTGATCACTGGGGCAGCGGCGAGGCCGCGGGGCCTCCGAGCTTTTGGGTCAGCGCGGCGCCGTCAGAGCGCGGAGTACCACCTCGATTGGCGACCGATGCTTTGAGCCGCTCTCTTCGATTGCCTCTCGCGTCTTTCGTATCTCGGCTGCAAACTGGCCGAGGTTTTCGCTGGCCCTGCCAATGTTCTTGCCGGCATCGGCGAAGTTCTTGCCGACCTTGCGGCCGCTCCCGACTCGCATGCCCAACAGCCTCCGTCGGGACTTGCGCTTTGCGCGCGTTGCGCCCAGGGCGACGCCTCCGGCCAGCCCCGCGAGAGCGGCTCCGCCCGCCATCGCCGCCGGTCCCTTGACCTTGCCCGCGGCTGATGAAATCGCCTGTCCACCGCTCTGGGCGCTGCCAGCGACGGCGTCCTTACCCTTTGAGGCGACCTGCTTGACCGCATCGGCGGCGCCATTGCTCGAGCGGGCGGATGCTCGCCGGGAGCTGCCGCTCGTGCGCGGCCTCGCTCGGCCATTGCGCGACTGGCTTCTCCGGGTCGAGCCGGACGCTCGGGAGGACGCCGATGACCTGGACGAGCCGGTCGACGCCCCCCTGGTGGCCCTGCCGGTGGAAGACTTCTTTCGTGTGGTGGTCTGAGCCATCGGACCCTCCTTCGACTTCCGTGCCTCGAGCAGTTGTACCCGTATCCGTCGGAACAAACCCTGTACAAACCCGCTGCCCTGCGGTCGCCAACTATCTTCATTCTGGGGACCGGATCCCGGTGAGCGGACTGATAGAAGCGGGAGGACCGCGATGAGCGCTGATCCGGGCAGGATCACGGTCACCGCGGTCGGAGGACCGACTGCGCTGCTCGCGCTCGCGGGCCTGAGGTTGATTACCGATCCGACGTTCGATCCACCGGGTGACTACGAGCCGCGTCCGGGCGTGACGCTGACGAAGTCGTGCGGGCCGGCGCTGTCTCCGAAGGAGATCGGCAGCGTCGACGCGGTCCTTCTGTCGCACGATCAACACCTGGACAACCTCGACCGGGCAGGCCGAGACTTTCTGGTCGGCGCGCCTTTGATCCTGACCACGATCAGCGGCGCGGAGCGGCTCGGGGGCGTCGCACGGCCGCTCGCGAACTGGAGCTCCGTCGACCTCGAGCGTCCCGACGGCGGGGTGCTGCGCGTGTTGGGCGTACCGGCGCAGCACGGCCCCGACGGGACCGAGCGGATGACCGGCGAGGTGACCGGCTTCGTCCTCACCGGCGAAGGGCTTCCGACGATCTACGTCAGCGGCGACAATGCTTCGCTTCACGTCGTGCGGGGGATTGTCGAGCGCCTCGGCAGCCCCGACGTCGCGGTGCTTTTCGCGGGCGGCGCCCAGGTGGCCGACCTCGGTGATGCGTACCTGACGCTACCCGACGTCGATGCGGCCGAGGCAGCGCGAATTCTCGGCGCCCGCACGGTGGTGCCCGTGCACATCGACGGGTGGACGCACCTCTCCCACACTCCCGACGCGCTCCGGCGCGCCTTCATGGACGCGGGACTCGGAGATCGGCTGGCCATGGTCGAGCCGGGGGCGACGGTCACCGTCTGACGGGTGTCAACCACCCGAGCTCAGCCGCTCCCCGCAGGCCTCCGAATTGCGGCATGGATGGTTCCTTGCGGTGGCGGTTTTAACAGCCGCTGAATTCAGGCCCGTGATTTCGGTCTTGCTCATGTGGAGGCGGCTGAAGCATGCCCTCGAGTACGCCATGCGTGAGGAAGACTTTGCGCCGGTGCTCAGCGCGGGGGTTGCTCTGATTCTCATCGGGACGGTTACGTACACCCTCGGCAATGGCTGGAGCCTCGTTGATGGCTTCTACTTCGCCGTCGCCACCCTCACCACGTCCAGCGTGGCGGAACCAAGCCTCACGCTGCACGATCCGTGGATGAAGGTCTTCACGGTGTTCTACATCCTGATCGGAATCGGAATCCTGGTCGAGATCGTGCGCCGGCTCGGGTTCGGATTCGTTGAAGCCAGGCGCCAAGAGAAAGCAGAGAAGGGACGCCCCCGGCGAAGGCCGCGGGTGACGTATCAGACCCGCATCAGCTCCAACACCACCGGGCCTGACAGGTAGAAGGCCAGCTTGTCGGGTGGCTGTTCCTCCTCAGCAAAGGCCACTACCAGCTCGCATGGCATACCCTCGAGCAGCACCTCAAGAGTGCCACCGTCGGTTTCGTAAGTTCCGATGGTTAGTTGGCGCCGGATATCCGCCTTTGGGCCTGCCTCACCTCCGACATCGGGACGACGAAGTTCGCCCTCGCGGCGGAGCACAACATGCCATCCCTTGGCCCGACCGGGAGGCGGCGGCTCCCCCTCTTTCGAACCTCCGAGGTCAATCAGAAGCAGAAGTCGGACGGCCCGGCCCAACCAGTCGTTCAGGATCATCAGCGCCTCATCGAGGCTCAGCATTCGCGCCATCCTGCCCCAGCCTAGTCGAGCTTCACGGCCACTAGTGGCCTGTCTCACAACGTTTGACCGGAAACTCGCCTGAGGCGGCGAACACCGACGCATGTCCACGACCATGGAGGTGGTCATGCGTCCCCCATC
>JBKPIY010000074.1:0-19036 GCA_046730475.1 Actinomycetota bacterium | reverse complement strand
GCTGATCGCCGCGAAAGATCCGCGGAGGTCGCCTTCGCGCTCAGCTCGAACCACACCAGGGTGGTCCACAGCATCGCCATCGCCCCCAGGCAGACGAGGAACGCGAACAGCATCGAGCCGGGCAACCCCCCGGCCGAGGAGAAGGTGCGGGGGTGGACCAGAGGCTCGGCGAGGCGGACGGCGAGGAAGTTGAGAGGGACGAAGGCGCCGGCAGTGATCGCGAACACCGACGCGTAGCGGGCCTGGCGGTCGCGGTCCTCGATCGCATAGCGGAGCGGGTAGTAGGTCGCGTAGAGCAGGAACACGATCAGGAAGCTGACCAGGGTCGGCTCATGCCACTCCCACCACACCCCCCAGGAGGCGCGCGCCCAGATCGCCCCGGTGATCAGCACGCCGAGGCCGAAGATCACCGAGACGTGGATGGAGACGTAGGAGCGGGCGTCGTGGACGGGATCGCGCGTGCGCAGGTGGCGGATCGCGTGGACGGCGGCGACGATGAACCCGACCAGGGCGCAGGCGGCAAGCGGGACGTGGAGGTAGAAGATCTTCTGGATGAAGCCCTGATCGGCGTCGTTGGGGGCGTAGAAGAAGACCAGGGCGTAGCCGGCGACGATGGCCGCCACGGTGGCGATCGCGAATGTCCGGAGGCTCGGCGCTCTCATCGCTGTCGGGATCCCGGCGGCCGGCCCGCTAGTCCTCGAGCAGGAAATCGAACACGGCGTAGCCGATCGCCAGGAAGACCAAATCGTAGAGGCCGAGCACCGCCAGCCAGGTCCCGAACCGGTGGTACCCGGGGCCCCCTGCCTCGAGCAGCGGCTTGGCCGCCTCGGCCGCCGCGATCACCAGCGGGATCAGCAGCGGCAGGAGGATCAGCGGCGCGAGCAAATCGCGGGCGCTCGACATCGTCGCCACGGTCGAGACGAGGGCGCCGGTGGCGGCGAGACCGGCGTCGGCCAGGAGGAGGACCGGGACCAGAGGGGCGAGCCCGGCGGCCGAGTCGAGAAAGAAGAGGGCGAACAGCGGGACCGCCACCACCTCGACCGCGATCAGGTAGACGACGAGCGAGGCGGCCTTGGCGAAGAAGAGCGCGGTGCGGTCGATCGGCGCCAGCCGGATCAGATCGAAGCCGCCCTCCTCGCGCTCGGTGAGAAAGAGCCGGTTGATCGCAAGCAGGGCCGAGAACAGCAGGGTGGTCATCAGCACCCCCGCGGCAAGGTCGCCCTCGAGGCTGGTGCGGCCGAGCGCGTAGCGAAAGGCGATGAACACCGAGGTCGCGAACAGCGCCATCGCCGGCAGCGAGCGAAGCGTGCGCAGCTCCACCCGGAGGTCCTTGGCGAGGATGGCGAGGAACGGCGTCACGGAGGCGTCATCCCAGCTCGAGCACGGCGTCCGACCGGGCGGCGATCTCGCGGTCGTGGCTGGCGATCACCCGGGTCCGCCCGTCGGCGCCGAGCAGGCTTTCGGCAGTCTCTCGGGCCGAGGCGTCGAGGTGGGCCTCGGGCTCGTCGAGGAGGAGCAGCTCCGGCTCGTGCAGAAGCGCCTGGCAGATCGCGATTCGCTGGGCCATCCCCGCGGACAGCTCCGCCACCCGGTCATCTCCGCGACGCTCCATCCCCACGCCCGCCAGCAGCGCCTCGATCCGCGCCTCGGCCGCCTCGCGGGCGAGGCCGTGGAGCCGGGCGGCGAAGCGGAGGTTCTCCCGGGAGGTGAGGTCGCGATACAGAAGCGGGTCGTGGCCCAGGTAGCCGACCCGGCCGCGAAGCCGCCAGGTCTCGGAGGGAAGCAGGCAGCCGAGGACCCGCGCCTCGCCGCCGCTCGGGCGCAGAAGCCCGGCGAGGATACGCAGGAGGGTCGTCTTGCCCGACCCGTTGGGGCCGGTCACGGCGAGCGTCTGCCCGCGCTCCAGGCGGAGGCTGATTCGCGGCAGCGCGGTCCTCTCGCCGAAGTCGCGTCGCAGCTCGCTCAGCTCGATCGCCGGCGTCCCTTCACTCACGCGGCGAGGCTAGCGGCAGGCCACCCCTTCCCGGCAAGATCGAGGCCGCTCGGGCCGCGGCCTACCATCGGGTGGATGCGGGGTGAGACTCGACGCCGATTGGCGGTTGCGCTCGCGGCCGCGACCTGCGTCGCCTCGGGATCGCTGATCGGCGCCGGAGCCCTCGCCCAGTCGGACTCGTCCACCAGCACCACCTCGGTGCCCCTCGACCCGAGCGGGATCGAGTGGCACCCGTCGATCCCGGTCGGAAAGCCCTGGGACGGCAGGCTCCTCCTCGGGGTCCAGCTCCCCGCCGAGGGCCCCGACTTCTTCACCTGGGACTGGGGCCTCTCCAGCTCGCCGAACCGGCCGTGGCGGCGCTGGGGCTGCGACGGAACGATCCGGATCCTCCTCGGGGTGGTGGCCCGGTACCGGGCGGCCCATCCGGACGCGCCGCGGGTCGGCGTCGCCGACCTCAGCCGCACCCACGGGGGCGACTTCGGCCGCCGCTTCGGCGGGCTCGGCCACGCCTCCCACCAGAACGGCCTCGACGTCGATGTCCTCTACCCGAGGCTGGACGGCCGTGAGGTGAGGGCCTCCCGTCCCGATCAGATCGACCGGCCGCTGGCCCAGGACCTGTTGAACCGCTTCGTCCGCGCCGGGGCACGCCCCATCTTCGTCGGGCCCCACACCGGCCTGGTCGGACCGCGGGGCGTGGTCGGGGTGCTTCCCGAGCACGACGACCACATGCACGTCCGCTTCCCGAAGCGGCTGGGCGCGCCCGAGGCGCCCCGCTTCTGAGCTCCCCCGCCCGGGCCGCCGCCCGGGGCGGCTACCGGCCCTTCCGCATCGTCCGCCGGGTGACCGTCAGCAGCGGGCGGATTCCCTCCCGGAGCGCCTTCATCCGGGTGCCGTTGCGGCCGTAGAGCAGCCTCGCCGAGGAGCGGACCGCGTCCCCCAGGGTCCGGTCGTAGGGCTGCCACCAGAAGTCGCGGGTTCGGCCCGGCTCCCAGGTGATCAGCTTGATGTTCACGCACTCGTAGAAGCCGAACTTCGAGTGCGAGCGGCCGAGCCCGGAGTCCTTGACGCCGCCCCACGAGCACTGGCAGGCGCCGTGCGAGTAGGAGTGGTCGTTCACCCACACCATTCCCGCCTGGATCTGGCGGGCGATCCGCTCGCCCTTGGCGCGGTCCCTCGTCCACACGGATGCGCCGAGTCCGAACCGGGAGTCGTTCGCGAGGCGGACCGCCTCCGCCTCGTCCTTGACCCGGATGATCGGCACCACCGGGCCGAAGATCTCCTCCCTCATGATCCGCATCTCGTGCGTCACCCCGGTGAGCACGGTGGGGGCGATGAAGCGGCCCTCCATCCCCGTCACCTTCACCGGCCCCCCGGTGAGGCGCTCGGCGCCTGCGCCGATCGCGTCGTCGACCAGCTCGGTGACCAGGTCGGCCTGCTCGCCGGAGACCATCGGCCCGACCTCGGTGGTCCACTCGCCCGGATCGCCCACCGTCAGCCGCTCGGTCTCCCGAACCACGCCTTCGATGAAGCGGTCGGCGACATCGTCGACGACGTAGACGCGCTCGATCCCCGAGCAGGTCTGGCCGGCGTTGGCGAACCCTCCCCAGACTGCGCCGGAGACCGCGTTCGCGAGGTCGGCGTCGGCACAGACGATCTGAGGGTCCTTGCCCCCGAGCTCGAGCACCGACCCCTTCATCCGCTTCGCCGCCTCCACCCCGACCGTGCGGCCGACCTCGACCGATCCCGTGAAGAAGATCTTGCCCGCGCTCGACTTCACCAGGGCGTCGCCGATTCGTCCACCGCCGTGAACGGTGCGCACCAGGCCCTCGGGGAGGCCCGCCTTCTCGAACGTCATCCGGATCCGCTCGCCGATCAGCGGGGTGAGGCTGGCGGGCTTCAGCACCACTCCGTTGCCCGCCATCAGGGCGATCGCGACCTCGCCGAACGGGATCGACCACGGGTAGTTCCAGGGCGCGATCACCCCGACCACCCCGATCGGCTCGTAGGCGAACCGCCCCTTCTTGGTGAACAGGATCAGCTGCGGGAAGGAGATCTTCTCGTCGCCGAGGATCTCGGGGCCGGCGTCGGCGATCCAGCGCAGCGCGTCGATCGTCGGCAGGAGCTCCATCGTGTAGCTCTCGACGATCGGCTTTCCCTGCTCGCGGGTGAGGAGCCGGGCGAGGTCGTCGAGCTCATCGAGCAGGACGTCCGCGGCGCGGCGCATGTAGCGGGCGCGGTCCTCGAGCGAGAGCTGCGCCCAGAACGGCTGCACCTCGGCGACGTCTTCGACCACCGCCTCGACCTTGGCCGGGGCCAAGGTGGGGACCGACCCGAGCGGCTCGCCGGTGGCGGGGTCGAACGACTCGAGCTCGGCCGCCTTTCGACCCGCCCTTCGGCTCGCCCGGCGCGGCTTCTGGCTCGACGCCCGCGAGGGCCGGCCCGTGGCGCCGGCGCTGCGCTCAGACCCGTCGGACGATGCCCGACCTGACGTCGTCCCCTTCCTGGTTGCCGCCATCTGCTCGACCCCTCTCGTCGCTCTCGGTGCCAAGGGCCGATTCTACGGAGGGCGCCCCGCCCGGGCAGCCGCAACCCCGGCAGCCGGAAGCGAGTCCATCGCTCCCGGCTCCCCTTGTCCACTCCCCGGCTTTGACGCATCAGCTCCGGTGAACCAGCACCGATACCGGAGCGTCAGACGACCTCCGAAACACGACCTCTCCCGAAAGGTTGCGTAGTGAATAGTCGGCCTATTCGGCTTCCCGCCGGAGCTGCTCCCGGATTCGCTCGATCCGGCTCCGCAGCTCCGCCTCGAAGCCGCGGTCGGTCGGCTCGTAGAAGCGCTCGCCGCGGGCATCCTCCGGGGCGAGGGGCTGGTCGGAGATTCCCCCGGCCTCGTCGTGCGGATAGCGGTAGTCGAGCCCCCGCCCGAGCCGCTTGGCGCCGGGGTAGTGGGCGTCCTGGAGGTAGGGCGGCGGCTCGGCCGCGCCGTGCTCGCGGATGTGGGCGGAGGCCCTCCACAGCGCCCGGGCCGAGGCGTTCGATTTCGGCGCCAGCGCGAGGTAGGCAGCGGCCTGGGCGAGGTTGAGGGCGCACTCGGGCAGCCCCACCCGGTCGACCGCCTGGCCCGCGGCGGTGGCGATCACCAGCGCCTGGGGGTCGGCGTTGCCGATGTCCTCCGAGGCGAGGATCACCATCCGGCGGGCGATGAAGCGAGGGTCCTCGCCGCCCTCGAGCATCACCGCGAGGTAGTAGAGCGAGGCGTCGACGTCGGAGCCGCGGGTCGCCTTGATCCAGGCGGAGATGTAGTCGTAGTGGCGATCCCCCTCCCGGTCGTAGAGGAGGGCCTTGCGCTGGAGGGCGTCCTCGACGGCGGCGACGTCGACCTCGGCGCCCGCGGCGGCTCGGGTGCGCTCCACCGCCCGCTCCAGCGCCGCGAGCGCCACCCGAGCGTCGCCGCCGGAGCGGGTGGCGAGCATCTCGAGGGCCCCGGCGGCGACCGGGGGCGGGTCGGGCACCCCTCGCTCGTCGGCGAGCGCCCGGCGCAGGAGCCCCTCGATCTCGCCGGGCTCCAGGGGGCGGAACTCGTAAATCTGGCAGCGCGACAGGAGCGCCGAGTTGACCTCGAAGTAGGGGTTCTCGGTGGTCGCCCCGATCAGGGTGACCAGCCCCTCCTCGACCGCCGGCAGGAGCGCGTCCTGCTGGGCCTTGTTGAAGCGGTGGATCTCGTCGAGGAAGAAGATCGTCGGCCGCCCGGAGGCGCGGCGCTCCTCGGCGCGCTCGATCACCTGACGAACCTCGGCGCGGCCCGCGTTCACCGCCGACCGCTCCTCGAAGGCCCCGCGGGCGCGGGCGGCGATGATCCGCGCCAGGGTGGTCTTCCCGGTCCCGGGCGGCCCGTAGAAGATCGCCGAGTGGGGCTCGCCCGACTCGATCGCCACCCGCAGTGCCGACCCCGGCTCGAGCAGGTGGCCCTGGCCGGTGACCTCGTCGAGGTCGCGCGGGCGCATCCGGGTGGCCAGCGGCGCCTCCTCCAAAGGCACCCCGGTCCGCCGCCGCTCGCCCTCGGTCTCGAACAGCCGCTCGCCCTCCATCGCCCCAGTATGAGCGCCCTCGACCCCGCCTTCAGCCCTTCACATCGCCGTCACGGCGGCGGGCCATGGAGCCCACTAGCCTGGCCGCCCCTTGGATGCGCTCGAGCTGATCGCGGTCGCCGCCTGGTCGTTCGCCGTCTCCTTCTTCGGCGGCCTGGTCGGCCTCGTGCTCGGGAACCTGCGGCTGCCGCTGGTCGTGCTGGTGGCGAGCTCACCCGCGGCCGGCGCCGGTGCGAACGTGGCGATCAGCGGGGTGGCGGCGGTGACGGCGTCGGCCCGCCACTGGCGCGGCGGCCGAATCCACTGGCGGCTCTTCCGGTGGATGGCCCCGACCTCGCTGGTGGGCGCGATCGCCGGCGGCCTGATCGCGGGTGTGATCCCGAGCCGGGTGCTGCTCGGGGCGATCGCGATCGTCGTCCTCTACGGGGCCTATGAGGTGTGGCGCTACCGCCGCCCCGAAGGCGACGAGGACGTGGCCCCGACCCGCCGCGACCTGCTCCTGAACGCGAGCCTCATCGGGCTGGGGGTCGGGGTCCTCGGCGGCTTCGTCGGCCTCATCCTCGGCTCGCTGCGGCTGCCGGCGATGGTCCGGTGGGCAGGGGTGAGCCCGCACGCCGCCGTCGGCACCAACGCCGCCGTCGGGGCGGTGGTCGGGATCGGCGGGCTGATCGGGCATCTGCCCAGCGGGATCGACTGGGCGATCCTGGGCGTCGGCTCGGCCGCCGCGATCCCCGCCGCCTACCTCGGCGCCCGGTTCACGGGTCGCCTCGACGAGCGCCAGCTCCTGCACGCGATCGCCGCGATCCTGGTGGTCTCAGGTGCCTCGATGGCGGCGCAGGCGATCGCGGGCTGAGGCTCTCGCGACCGGCCGGGGGCGGCTCTCCCGTGATCGATCGAAGCCGCCGCCGCCCCTCGGCGATCGCACCGTGAGGATAAGCTGGATCGATGGGCGAGGGACTCGCGGCAACGACCGCTCCGGCCGGGCTGGGTGCGCGGGCCGTGGAGCTGCTGCGGGGCCTGATTCGCATCGACACGGTCAACCCGCCCGGGAACGAGCGGGCGCTCCAGATCCGGCTCAAGGAAATGCTCGAGTCGGCGGGCTTCGAGTGCGAGCTGCTCGCGGCCGAGCCGGAGCGCGACAACCTCCTCGCCCGCCTCCGCGGCCTCTCCGCCGGCCCCACCCTCACATACCTGGGTCACGTCGACACCGTCCGCGCCGATCCCGGCGAGTGGAGCCACGATCCCTTCGGCGGCGAGATCGTTGACGGCGAGGTGTGGGGACGCGGCGCCCTCGACATGAAGGGTCAGATCGCCGCCGAGGTCGCCGCCGCCGTCGAGCTGGGGAGGTCGGGCTGGAGGCCCGAGAGCGGCGAGCTACTCCTCGCGATCTCCGCCGACGAGGAGACCGGGGGCGAGCTCGGGGCCAAGTGGCTATGCGAGGAGCACCCCGACAAGGTTCGGAGCGATTACGTCGTCAACGAGGGCGGCGGCGACCGGTTCGAGCTCGAAGATCGGAGCCTGTACACCCTCTGCGTCGGGGAGAAGGGGATCTTTCGCTTCCTCCTGCGCACCCGGGGCGTCGCCGGGCACGCCTCGCTGCCGCGAGTCGGCGAGAACGCCCTCCTCAAGCTCGCGCCCTACATCGCCAAGCTCACCGACCAGCCGCCTCCCGAGCCCACCCCGGAGGGTCTCGAGTTCCTCTCCATTGCCCTGGGCGAGGAGCTGGCGGGGCTCGACGGGGCCTGGCGTGGGTTGGCCGAGCTGCGCTCCCGCCAGCCGCTGCTCGCCGACTACCTCGCCGAGCCGATGCTGGGGGTCACCCTCAACCCCACCCGCGCCCGGGGCTCGGAGAAGGCCAACGTGGTCCCGTCGGTGGCCGAGGTTCTGGTCGACTGCCGGGTGCCGCCCGGCTACGGCGAGCGCGAGGTGCGCGACCGCGTCGCCGCCCTGCTCGGCGACGGCGACTACGAGCTCGAATTCACCGAGGAGGTGGTCGGCAACCGCTCTCCCGCCCACTCCCCGCTCGCCGACGCGATCGAGGACTGGCTCGCCGAGGCCGACCCGGGGGCCACCCTGGTGCCGGTGGTGATGTCGGGGTTCAGCGACAGCAACCGGTTCCGGAGCGCCTTCGACGACGCCACCGTGTACGGGTTCTGCCCGGCCCGCGAGTGCGGCCTGTTCGAGTCCACGCCCATGGTCCACGGGGCCGACGAGCGGGTCCCGGTCTCCGACGTCGAGCTCGCCGCCCGCTTCTTCTTCGAGCTTCCCGCCCGGATCCTGGGGTAGGGGCCGATGGCGGACGGGCCGAATGGAGCCGGCGCCCGGGGGGGCGGGACGCCCGAGAGGGCGGAGGAGCGGATCCTCCGCCTCGGTGGGATGGCGCTGCGGAACGGGCTCCTGATCCATGGCCCGACCTCGTGGGCGGCCGCCGTTCGGGGCGCGACCGGCGCAATCGAGATCGCCTCGGGCCCGAAGCCGGTGCTCGCACCCGGGCTCGCCGCCCGGGTGCCGCTTCTGCGGGGGCCGCTGCGGCTCGCCGAGGCCTTCGCGCTGATCCCGCTGGTGCGGATGCGGCTGCGCTCCGCCCGGCTTCCGTTCGAGGACCCGCGGGTGGTGGGGGCGATGCTGTTCGTCTCGACCGTCGCCCGCGGCCTGCGACGGAGGGAGGCGACCGCGGGACGGGAGCTGGCCCAGGCTGCGCTCGGGCTGGTTCCGGCCCTGGTCGCGCTCGGCGACCGGAACCTCGCCGCCTACCACGGCGTCGAGCACAAGGCGATCGGCGCCTACGAGGCGGGCTCCGACGACCCGGCGACCGCGAGCAAGGAGCACGAGCGCTGCGGCTCCAACCTGGTCGGCCCGATGGTGGTGCTGTCGGCGGCCGGCCAGCTGGTGGTCGATCGCCTTGTCGCCGAGCCGGGGCCCCTCGCCCGCGCCGCCGTCGGGGTGGCGAGCGTGTCGCTGGCGGCGGAGATGTTCGCCTGGAGCGAGCGCAACCCGGAGTCCGACTTCGCCCGCGCCTTCCATCGCTCCGGCCACGAGATCCAGCGGCTGGTAGCGACCAAGGAGCCCACCCCCGAGCAGCTCGAGGTCGGGGTCTCGGCCCTCCGGGAGATCCTGCGCCTCGAGCACGAGGCGGACGCGGAGGCGGACGCGCGGGCATAACTAGACTGGCGCCGACATGTTCGACCGGATCGATCACGTTGGCGTCGCCGTCGAGGACCTGGATGCGGCGGTGGCCGTGTACGAGGGGACTCTGGGGATGCCGCTCGTCCACCGCGAGATCGTCGAGGAGCAGGGGGTGGAGGCGGCGCTGCTCGAGGTAGGCGACGGCCACGTCGAGCTCCTGCAGGCCCTCCGCGCCGACACGCCGATCGGGCGATTCGTCGCCAAGCGCGGAGGCGGCCTTCACCACGTCGCCTATGCCGTCCCCGACATTGAGGGGATCCTCGGTGAGCTGCGCGAGGCCGGGATCGAGCTGATCGACTCCGAGCCGCGGCGGGGTATTCGCAACTCTTTGGTTGCATTTGTTCACCCCAGATCCATCGGCGGGGTATTGACCGAGGTAGTCCAACCCGCCAAGGCCCGCTAACGCCGTGGGCCCGCGGCGCAGACCAGAGGGGGTCGACTGATGGCGGAGAACCAGGCCAAGCCCGAGCGCGTCGAGATCGGCTTCGACGGTGGCCAGGTGGTGGCGATCAGGCTGGAGCCCGGGCAGCTCGCCGACCTTCGCAAGTCGGTCGAGAAGGGGCAAGGCTGGCAGGAGCTGAGGGCCGACGACGGCGAGGTTGCGATCGATCTCTCCAAGGTCGTCTTCGTCCGCGTCGCCGCCGCCGAGCACCGGATCGGGTTCAGCGGGGCGTGAGCGTGCGGGTGCGCGGTGCGCTCCTCGCCGCCGGCGCCGCCGTGGTGGGCGCCGCGCTGTGGTGGCGGAGGCACCCCTCGGCCTGCCCCTACGGCCAGCGCTTCTGGGTCGAGGCACCGCATCCCCTGATCACCCGCGGCCGGCTACGCGAGATCCTCGCCGCCGAGCCCGGCGAGCGCATCCTCGAGGTCGGCCCCGGGACCGGTTACTACACCCTCGACGTCGCCGAGTGGGTCGGCGAGGCAGGCCGGGTCGAGATCCTCGACATCCAGGGGGAGATGCTCGACCACACCATGGGCCGGGCCGGTGAGCGGGGCCTCGCCAACGTCGTCCCCACCCACGGCGACGCCACCGGGCTGCCGTACGACGACGCGAGCTTCGACGCCGCCTACCTGGTCACTGTCCTCGGCGAGATCCCAGACCAGGACGCCGCCGTGCGCGAGCTCGCCCGGGTGCTCCGGCCCGGCGGGCGGCTGGTAGACGGTGAGCTCTTCGGCGACCCCCACTACGTCAGCTTCGGCTCGCTCCAGTCGCGCGCCGCCGCCGCCGGCCTCGCCTTCGAGCGCCGGCTGGGCGGCCTTATCGGCTACTTCGCGCGATTCGCGAAGCCGCCCGCCTGACGGACGGCGAGCCCGGGGATCCCGGCCGCCGCCGGTCCGGTCAGCCCGCGAGCGCCGTCCATAGACGCCGCTCGGCGTCGAGCACCCGGCGGGCACCGGCGCTCAGCGCCCGCCAGTGGGCGGGGTTCGGCTCGGGCGGCTCGCTGGCCCCGCGGGCGGAGTCGGCGAGCGCCGTCCACCGCATCGCCGCCTCGGCGGCGAGCCCCGACTCCCCGCGGTCGACCTCCTCGAGGAAGCGCGAGTACATCAACCGGAAGTTGCCCCCGCCGGTGCCGCGGCGCTCGATCACCTGGTAGAGGAAGCGGGCGCACCAGCGCCAGTCCTCGGCGTCCGCGGGCCAGTCGCCGATCTCCACGGCGAGGCGCTCCAGCGCGGAGATCCCCTGGAAGCCCTCGAAGGCGGGCTCCAGCATCTGGGCGGCGGCGCGCTCGATCGCCCCCGAGGCCGCCGCCTCGAGATCGCCCAGCTCCGCGCCCTCGGGGAGGTGGATCGAATGCCCCGCCAGGGGGAAGATCTGGCTCCCCGCGTGGCGCGCCTTCGCCAGGGCCTCGAGCCCGGTCGTCTGCAGCTCCTGGAACCCGGTGTCCGAGAGGTAGGCCCTCTCGTTGTCGTACCCCGCCAGCACCACCGCGTGGCCGGGGAAGTGCGCCGAGCGCCCGTAGTGCTCGAGGAAATAGAGGTCGGTGAGGAGGATCACCGGGCGGCCGGAGTCGACCACCGACCGGGCCGCCCTCCACCCCTCGGCCTCGTCCTCGGCGGTCTCGAGCACCAGCCCCGCGCCGGTCAGCTCGAGGAAGTTCTCCTCCAGCCGGGCGGCCCGGCCGTTGGTGAACCGGGAGGGCGACTGGCCGTCGAGGGCCACGTAGAAGAAGCAGGCCCCGGCCCCGAGGCCGAGGGCCATCTCCTCCGAGATCTCGGCCCCGTGGAAGGCGAGCAGGTTTCGAAGCGCGGTCGAGCCGCAGTGGTGTCCCGGGCGATGGACGTATCCGGGGACCATCACCGGATCGGTGACGGTGGTCATGCGGCGATTGTCCCCGACCCGACCTTCGCGGAGGCGCGGAGGCGCTCGCGCAAGCGCAGGTACTCGGCTCGCTCGGAGAAGCTCAGCCGCATCTCCGCGGTCAGCTCCTCGAGGAACTCCTCGCGGTAGGTGGAGTCGGTGAAGATCGCGATCGCGAAGTAGAACCCCGAGAAGGCGGCGAGCCCGGCGGCCACCCGGAGGAGCTGGCTGGTGAGCTCGAGCCGCTCGCCGAACAGGTTGAAGTGGAGGAGCTCGTTCCCGGGCGACCCCAGCCATTGGCCGCGGAGGTGATCGTCCACCGCCAGCACCCCGAACACGGTCAGGAACGACGCGATCATCAGGCTGACGAGGAGCACCTGGGCCGCCTGGCTCACGAACATCACCAGGCCGACGTTGAGGAGCTGGCGGGGGCGAAGCGGCGGGCTCCCCCCGCCGACCTCCCGCTCCAGGATCCGGGCCTCCCGGGGCAGCCGCACCGCCAGGAACGCGGTGCCGAGGACGGCGAACATCCCGATGATCGTCGCGTACACCCCGCGGGTGGGGTCGGAGAAGATCTCCCACAGCTCCTGGGTGGGGAAGGAGAGGAGGACGAAGATCGCGAGCAGCGGCACCGCTCGAGCGACCAAGGTGAGCGCCGAGCGCAGCTGGCGGGCGATCCTCCCCAGGACCCAGCGGACGATCGAGATCAGCCCGAGGCCGACCACCGCGTAGATCAGGGCCAGCAGGAGCAGGTTGGCGGCGGCGGTGACCGCCGCGCTCCCCGCCTGGCCCCCGAAGATCAGCGGCAGCAGCGCCGGGACGAGGACGAAGCCCGCCAGCTCGGTTCGTCCGAGCCGGTGCGGGATGGCGGAGAAGGGGCGACCGCGGGCCCGGTTGCCGAGGGCGATCGCGAGCAGCAGGATCGCGAGCCCGCCGCCGACGGCGAGCAGGTTCTGCCACCAGCTCCAGTCGAGGTTCCCCGCCCCGAGCATCTCCCCGGGGAAGACGATCCCGAGCAGCGGCGCCGCCCGGTTGAAGATGTCCTCCGACGCCGAGATGTCCTCGCTGAAGAGGGGGAGCCCGGCGCGCCTGAACGAGTGCTCGTAGGCGCGGAGGCGCTCTTCGTCGGACGGCACGGCGGCATTCTCCCAGCAGGCGGGGCGCGTCTATCCTGCGCCGCCGTGCTCGGCCGGCTCGACCACGATCTCCTGGTGGCGATGCGGACGCGCCTCCACCACCCGCGGCTGGAAGCGGCCGCAAGGCTCCTGGGGACCGCCGGGGAGTACGGCGCGATCTGGTTCGTGATCGGCGTGATCGGCGCCGTGGTCGACCCCGGCGACCGCGGCCAATGGCTGGTCTGCGGGTTCCTCGGCCCCTTCGCGATCGGGGCGAACTACGTCGTCAAGACGATCGTCCGCCGCCCGCGCCCCGTGCTCGAGGGGCTGCCGCCCCTGTCGGGGGCGCCCAGCAGGCTCAGCTTCCCCTCGGCCCACACCACCTCGTCGTTCGCCTGCGCGGTCGCGATCACCTGGATCTCCCCCGGGCTCGCTCCGGCGGTCTTCGCCCTCGCCATCCTGATCGCGGTCGGACGCCCCTACCTCGGGATGCACTACCCCTCCGACGTCCTCGCCGGGGCGGCGCTTGGAACGGCGCTCGGATTCGCGGTCTCCCTCCTGCTCCTCTCATGAAGATCGGGATCGTCGGCCTTCCGAACGCGGGCAAGTCGACCCTGTTCAACGCCCTCACCGCCGCCGGCGCCGAGATCGGCGACTACCCCTTCACCACCGTCGAGCCCAACGTCGCCGTCGTCCCGGTTCCCGACGAGCGCCTCGAGCGCGTGGCCGAGGTGATCGGCTCCTCCGAGGTCGTCCACGAGACGATCGACTTCCACGACATCGCCGGCCTCGTGCGCGGCGCCTCGCGGGGGGAGGGGCTCGGCAACCGCTTCCTCGCCTCGATCCGCGAGACGGACGCGATCTGCCACGTGATCAGGGCGCATGGTGCCGGCCAGGTCGCCCACCCGGAGGGCAGGGTGGATCCGGTCGCCGACATCGAGCTGATCGAGACGGAGCTGCTGGCGGCCGACCTCGAGCAGGCCGAGGGACGCCTCGCGCGGGTCACCAAGCAGGCGCGCTCGGGCGACAAGGAGGCGATCGCCGAGCGGGCCTGGCTCGAGCAGGTGGTGGAGGCCCTGTCCGCCGGGCGGCCGGCGCGCGAGGTGCCGGTGCCGGAGGCGGCCCCGGACGCGGTTCGCAAGCTCAGCCCCCTCACCGCCAAGCCGGTCCTCTACGTGGCGAACGTCGACGAAGGGGAGAGCGCGGTGCCGCCGGCGATCGAGGCGCGGGCGCGCTCAGCGGGGGCGGTCGCGGTGGCGATCTCGGCCCGGGTCGAGTCGGAGCTGCGCGAGCTCTCGCCCGACGAGGCCGAGGAGATGCGCGAGGAGCTCGGGATCGAGATGTGGGGCCTGGCGCGCCTGATCCGCGCCGCCTTCGAGCTCCTCGACCTGGTCACCTTCTTCACCGCCGATGCGGGCAAGGAAGCGATGGCCCGCACCCTGCGCCGCGGCGGCACCGCCTACGACGCGGCCGGCCGGGTCCACACCGACCTCCAGCGGGACTTCGTCCGCGCCGAGGTGATCGCCTGGCAGGAGCTGGAGGACGCGGGCGGCTACGCCGCCGCCCGCGACCGCGGCACCCTCCGGATCGAGGGGCGCGACTACGTCGTCCGCGACGGCGACGTCGTCCACATCCGGACCTAGCGACGCCGACCCTCTAGGGTGTCCGCTCGATGGAGCTCCCGAGGGTCAGCGGCGAGCGCCTCTGCCTCGTTTACGGCCACAGCCTGCCCCCCGGCTCGGAGCCGGTTCACGGCCAGGACGTCCAGATCGAGCTCGACGGCGCTCGGGTCGACGCGATCGACGCGGGGGCGGTGGTGGCGCTCGCTCGGCATCGCCGGGATCGCCCGCTCCCGGCCCACCTCCTCGACCACCGCGCCAACGTCCGGGCGATCTGCGAGCTGGGCTGCAACCGGGTACTGGCGCTGGCCTCCGTCGGCAGCCTCCGGGTCGACCTGCCCGTGGGGACGATCGTGTGCCCGGATGACTTCTACGCCCCTCGGGTAGCGCCGAGCTTCTACGAGGACACTCGAGGCCACTCGATCCCCGGCTTCGATCCAGGCTGGCGGCGGGCCGTGGTGCGGGCGTTCCAGTCCCACACCGGCGCCTCGTTCGTCGACGGAGGCGTCTACGCCCAGACCCGCGGGCCCAGGTTCGAGACCCCGGCCGAGGTGCGGGCGCTCGCCCGCGACGCCGACGTCGTCGGGATGACGGTCGCCGCGGAGGCGATCCTGGCCCGGGAGGCGGGGCTTGCCTACGCCGCGATCTGCACCGTCGACAACCTCGCCAACGGACTCGAGGACGAGCCCCTGACGATGGAGCGCTACCGGCGGGGGCGCGACCAAACGGCCGCCCAGCTGCTCGCCGCGCTCGAGCGGGTCCTGCCCGTGCTGTCCGGCGCGGGGGCGCTCTCCCCTTGAGCCTCGCGGTCACCGGCGCCGAGCTGGAAGGCTCGGTCGTCGGTCTGCGGTGCGAGGGGGGAGCGATCTCGGCGCTCGGGCCCGAGGTCGAGCCCGAGCCCGACGACGAGGTGATCGACGGGGGCGAGATGGTGCTGGTGCCGCCGATGGTCAACGGCCACACCCACGCGGCGATGACCCTGTTCCGCGGATTCGGAGACGACCTGCCGCTGATGGAGTGGCTGCGGGAGAGGATCTGGCCGGCCGAGGCGAAGCTCGAGCCCGAGGACGTCTACTGGGGGACGCGGCTGGCCGCGATCGAGATGATCCGGTCGGGCACCACCCGCTTCTTCGACATGTACTGGCACGGCGCCGAGGTGGCGCGGGCCGTCTCGGACGCCGGGCTGCGGGCGGTGGTCAGCTTCGTCCTCCTCGACACCTTCGACACCGCCAAGGGCGCCGACCTCCGCTCCCGGGCACTGGGGTCGCTCGACGAGCTGGGGGGGTTCGGGCCCCTCGTCACCCCAAGCCTCGGCCCCCACGCGATCTACACCGTCAGCTCCGATTCGCTCGCGTGGATCGCCCAGGTCGGCGCCGACCGCGAGGTCCCGATCCAGATCCACCTGTCGGAGACCGAGGGAGAGGTGAAGGAGTGTCTGGCCGCTCACGGCGTGCGCCCCGCCGCCTACCTCGATCGCCTCGGGCTGCTCGGGCCACGGACCGTCCTCGCCCACGGCGTCTGGCTCGACGACGATGAGCTCGCGCTGATCGCGGAGCGCGGCAGCACCGTGGTCGCCAATCCGGCCGCGAACATGAAGCTCGCGGTCGGCGGGCTGATTCCGTACCGGCGGGCGGCCGCGGCCGGAGTGGCGCTCGGCTTGGGCACCGACGGCCCTGCCTCCAACTCCAACCTCGACCTCCTCGAGGAGGTGAAGATCTTCGCCCTCTCCCAGAAGCACGCGGAGGGAGATCCCTCGGTCCTCCCGGCCGCCGAGGCGCTCGCGATCGCCCGCGGCCTGCGCTCGGACCTGTTGGGGGGGATTCCCCTCGCGGCGGGAGGGCCGGCCGACTTCCTGCTGCTCCGCCGCCAGGACCCCGAGCTGACGCCGGGCGACCTCGATGCCGACCTCGTCTACGCGGCCTCGGGCGCGGTGGTCGACACCACCGTGGTCGCGGGGCGGGCGCTGATGCGGAATCGAGAGGTCGCGGCCGCCGCGGAGGTGATCGCCGAGGTCCGCGCCCGCGCCGCCCGGCTCACATCCTCGGCCCGGGATCGGTAGCGTCGCTGCGGCGATGCGGACAGAGGCGCGATTTCCCACAGTTCCGGAGAACAAGGGCCACTACGAGAGCTTCTACCTGAAGCTGTGCCGGCCCGGCGGCGGCCTCGGCGCCTGGGTCCGGCACACGGTCCACAAGCGCCCCGGCGAGCCGGTCACCGCCGCCCTCTGGTTCACGCTCTTTGACGCAGAGTCGCCGGGGCCGCGGGCGACCAAGCGCGCCTTCGTCGCCGACGAGGTGCTGGCCCCGAGCACGGGGTACATCAAGGTCGGCGACGCGGTCCTCAGCGAGGGACGCGCCATCGGCGTGATCCGGACGGATGCGCTCGAGGCGAGCTGGGATCTCCGCTTCAGCGACGACCACGAGCCCTTCCACCACCTCCCGCGCGAGTGGCTCTACCGGGCACCGGTCCCGAGGACCAAGTTCCTGAGCCCGTATCCGAACGCGGTCTTCGACGGCGAGCTCGAGGTGGGCGGCGAGCGGATCGCGGTCGAGGGCTGGCGGGGGATGGTCGGCCACAACTGGGGCGCCGAGCACGCCGAGCGCTGGGTGTGGGTGCAGGGGGCCGGATTCGAGGGCCGGCCGGCGGGCGACTACTTCGACATGGCGGCGGGCCGGGTCAAGGTGGCGGGGATGACCACCCCGTGGGTCGCGAACGGGAACCTCGTCCTCGACGGCGTCCCCCACCGTCTCGGGGGGTTCGAGCGGGTGCCGAGCACCGAGGTCGACGAGGAGCCCACCCGGTGCCGCTTCGCGCTCCGCGGCCGCGGGGTCAGGCTGCGGGGCCGGGTGGGCGCCCAACGCAAGGACTTCGTCGGATGGATCTACGCCGACCCGGTCGGCCCCGAGCACAACACGCTCAACTGCTCGATCTCCGATCTCGAGCTCGACGTCGAGATCGACGGCCGCCCGGCGGAGCGCCTCCTCGTCTCCGGCGCCGCCGCCTACGAGTTCGGGATGCGCGAAACCGACCACGGCATCCCCCTCCAGCCGTACCCGGACGGATAGGGAGGAGGAGGCAGCGCGGCGGTTGGGTGCCTGATCACTTCCGCTCGATCCTCTTGAAGCCCCAGGGGGCGTCGCGAAGGCCGAGGTCGGCCCTCAGGGCCTGACCGGCGATCTTGGTGACCCCGGTCGAGCCGATCAGCTTCGCGGTGACGATCCGGGGCGAGACGCCGCGCTTCAGGACCGTGATCTTGCGGAGCTTTCCACGGACCGCGTCGCCGAGGTCGATCTGGATCCGACGCTGGGTCTTCTTCACCACCCAGCGGTGGTAGGGGGAGATCCCGTCATAGGGGTCGGGGACCCCCCGCAGATACGGGATCGGCTCGCCGCCGAACACGTTCTCGTTGTTCT
Organism: Actinomycetota bacterium; assembly: GCA_046730475.1. GTDB lineage: Bacteria > Actinomycetota > Thermoleophilia > Solirubrobacterales > 70-9 > JBKPIY01. The sequence continues at coordinate 1,326 of JBKPIY010000074.1, read as the reverse complement.
CCGTGTAACCGCCCGAGGTGGAGAAGAAGAAGGTCTTGGCGACCTGGCCCTTGTAGTTGACGATCTGGAGGGTGGTCGCGTTGACGGCCTTGTTGCTTCGCGGCGTCTCGGCCGAGAGCCCGCCGTAGACCTGGCTCGAGGTGTTGTCGTAGAGATCGAACCCGTTGCCGCCCACCTTCCCGGCGAGCCCATAGGAGCGCGCGGCGACCGCCTGCGCCTTGAGCGCCTCCATTGGCCACGACGAGGGGCTCTCGCGCGGCACCACTCCCTTGACGTAGTCGTCAAGCGCGACCGCGTTGATCGCGTTCACCTTCTTTGGCACCGAGGAGGGGCGAACCTCGAGCGCCCCGCGGTAGGAGCCCTTCCCGACCATCACCACCGATTTGCCCCCGGTCGCGCTCAGGACGGGGCCGCAGTTCTCGATCGTCTTGCTCTTCGGGTTGCGCAAGAGGACGTCGCCGCCGCTTCGCACCCCGCTGTAGGTCCTCGCCTCGCTCAGGCTCACGTCGCAGGCCGCGGTGGCGCCGTTGAAGCTGACCTGCGACTGATAGGGGCGAAGCAGGACCCGGACCGTCTGGTCCAGGGTCGTCGCCACCTTGGTGTGGCTGAAGTAGTGGGTGAGGATCGCCTTGTAGCCCGTCCCGTGCGTGGCGTAGCCGTAGGCGCCGTACTGGCTCATCCCGACCCCGTGGCCGAAGCCGCCGCCCCTGATCCTCCAGATCACCTTGCCCTGCGCCGCTCCGGGGACGGCAAGGGCGGCCAGCAGGGCGGCGGCGGCGAGGATCGAGCGCCCGCGGCGGACGCGACGGCGGAGGTTCGCGGTGCCTCCCAAAGGCATCGTCTTTCAGTCAACGAGCGCGAACCGGATAAGTTGCGCTCGCGATCTTTTGGACCGGACCCCTAGGACGCCGCGATCCTGCGGGCGCGGCGCTCGATCTCGCGCAGCCAGCGGCGGCGGATCAGCTTCGAGAACGGGGCCACGGCGAGCCAGTAGCGGCGAAAGGCTCGAGCGGCAGCCTCATCGGTGGGCTGGATTGCGGTCTCGGTGACCAGCCGCGAGCCTCGCGCGTCGCCGCGGGCGAAGAGCGTGAACACCACCCTGACGGTGCCGGGCTCGTCCCAGCCGGCGAACTCGTTGGACTCGCGCAGCCACCTCCCTCGCGCCCGCGCGCTCCACACCGCCCCGGCCAACCCCGAGACGAACTCGGCCGGCCGCCTGCGCAGAAGCCGGAAGTGGCCGGTAGTAAGGAACTCCTCCATCGAGCCGCCGGAGCCGGGGCTGGTCCCGCGGAGCCCGATCAGCCCACTCACCACCCCATCCCCGGT
>JBKPIY010000073.1:0-29060 GCA_046730475.1 Actinomycetota bacterium | reverse complement strand
CGTCTGACTCCCGGCGTCGGTCTCGAAGACATACTCCTTCTCGACCGGCACCCAGGGCAGCTCCTGTCGACGGCGCGCGAGCTCATCGCCCCGGCGCTGGTGCTCCTTCTCCTGCTCGAGCAACTCCTTTCGTGCCGCCAGCCATTGATCTCGCGTGCCCACCGTGTGCTCGGTCATGCGCTCCTCCTGTCCGGGTCTCGCGCTCGAGAATATATAGTTAGCACAATGACTAACGATGCCTTCGCCGCCCTGGCCCATCCGACCCGCCGCGAGATCGTCGAGAGGCTCAGCGCCGGGCCCTCGACCGTCGGCGAGGCAAGCCGGGGGCTCGGCGTCTCGAAGCCGACCATATCGCGGCATCTGAAGCTGCTCGAGGAGGCGGGGGTGGTCACGCGGGTGATCGACGGACGCACCCACCGGCTTGCCCTGCGGCCGGACACGCTCGCCGATGCAGCCGGGTGGATCGAGAATCAGCGAACGCGCTGGGAGCGCCTCTTCGACGTCGTCGGCGAGTATCTGGAGGAGCGCAGATGACGGACCAGGGCGAGCGGGTTTTGCGAGTCGAGCAGCCCCTCGCGGCGCCGGCGTCGGTGGCTTGGCCAGCGATCCTGCTGGTGGCTGTGGCCGGGGTCTGCTGGGTGGTGACGGTGGAGCGCATGCGGGGAATGGACATGGGCCCCGGTACGGACCTCGGTGGGCTCGGCTGGTTCGCCGTGGTCTGGGCGACGATGATGGCCGCGATGATGCTGCCCTCGCTTTCGCCGATGGCGATCGCGTACTCGCGGGGTGCGGACGGAGCGCCGGCGGAATCCGTCGGCGGCACCGTCCTGTTCGCCGCGGGGTATCTCCTGGTCTGGTTGGTCGTCGGGCTGCTCGCCTACGGACTGATCGAGGGTGTGCGTTCCCTCGAGCTCGGGTTCCTCGGCTGGGACGAGGGCGGGCGCTACGTCGCGGGTGGCGTGATCCTGGGGGCGGCCCTATACGAGCTCACCCCAGCCAAGGCGAGGTGCCTCCGGCATTGCCGAGATTCGCGGTTGTTCCGACGGCGGCAGGGGGCGATGGGTGCCCTGTGGATGGCAGTCGAGCAGGGCGGTTTCTGCGTCGGATGCTCCTTCGGCCTGATGGCGGCCCTCTTCGCGCTTGGTGTGATGAGCATCGCCTGGATGTTGCTGATCGCGGCGTTGATCGCGATCGAGAAGCTGCTGCCCTGGGAGGTGCTTCCAAGCGGTGTGACCGCGGCGGTGCTGGCACTGCTCGGCGTCGCGGTCATGCTCTTCCCCGATCAGGTTCCCGGCCTGACGATTCCCATGGACGGGATGTCCGTGATGAATACGATGCCCATGTAGATGGGCGAGCCGCTGGGCTATGTGGTGCGAATCGAGCGGAGGTTCGACGCGCCGGCGGAGGCCGTCTTCGACGCATGGACCAGTCCCGAGGTGATGCGGCGCTGGTTCCACGTCGAGCCGGATTGGGAGACGCCCGAGCCCGAGGTGGACCTGCGGGTGGGCGGCAAGATCCGGGTCATGATGCGCCGCCCGGACGGCACCGAGCACGTCATCGCCGGCGAGTACACGGAGATCGACCGGCCGCACAGGCTCGTCTTCAGATGCACGTTCAGCGACGATCCCTCGAACGAGCAGCTGATCGAGCTCACGTTCTCGGAGTCGGAGGGCTCGACAACCGTGGTCCTGACCAACAGCGGGATCTCGGGCGACGAGCGCCGCGACGCCCAGCACTCCGGCTGGCGGGGCTGTTTCGACAACCTCGAGCGAGCGCTGAAGTAGGGCTTTCCCCACCAGGGTTCTCGGGTACCTCGAAGCGCGGTTTCGGGCGAGCGGGTATGGCGATTCGCCCGGGCGGGGACGAGAGTTCCAGGCACGCCATGAACGTCATCGGTCATATCGTCGAGTTGCTTCGCTGGCATGCGTCAAGCAACTTCGAGCGCGCGCAGGCAAGCGCGCAGCGCCGCAATGGAGGGCTGAACGGAGATGAGACGCCGGAAGCTCGCTGACTTCGAGGTCTCGGAGCTAGGCCTCGGCTGCATGGGGATGTACATGGAAGGCGGCGAGGTGCGTCTCCTTATCGCGCAGAGCGGCAGGGCGCTCGCGTTTGCGGCATCGCTGTGCCTGACCGATGATTTGTCGGCGTCCGCCGGTCATATAAACCAGCATCCACCACACCCTGGAGGTCCGATGAGAAAGCTCGTTGTGAACACGTTCATCTCGCTCGATGGGGTGATGCAGGCGCCCGGTGGCCCAGAGGAGGACCCGACTGGCGGGTTCACGCTCGGCGGCTGGAGCGCCAACTACTTCGACGACGAGATGATGGAGCAGGTCGCCGAGGCCGAGCCCTACGAGCTGCTGCTCGGCCGCGGGACATACGAGATCTTCGCGGCGCACTGGCCCTACGACGAGGGCCCGGTCGCCGACCGGCTCAACAGCACTCGCAAGCATGTCGCCTCGACGACGCTCGATCAGGTTGAGTGGAACAACTCGACGCTGATCACCGGCGACGTCGCCGAGTACGTCGCAACACTGAAAGGCGAGGACGGTCCCGAGATCCAGGTCCACGGCAGCCCCGGCCTCATCCAGACGCTGCTTGAGCACGACCTGATCGACGAGTTCCGGCTGTGGATCTTCCCCGTGGTGCTCGGCCCCGGCAAGCGCCTCTTCGGTGACGGCACAATCCCCGCCGCACTGAAGCTGGTCGACAGCAAGGTCTCGAAGACCGGCGTCACGATCGACACCTACGAACGAGCGGGCGACATCGATGTCGGGTCGTTTGTGTTTTACGAGCCGACCGAGGCGGAGATCGAGCGGCGCCAGCGCCTCGCGGCGGCCGAGGTCAGATGCAGGCTGATGATCAGCTCACGCTGAGGGCCGAACAACGAGCGGCCGCCCTGGAACGGGGCGGGGGCTCGCGCGCTTCTCCATCCGCGTGTCGCCGGCAGTGACCCAAGGTCTCGACCGACCGTCCCTCGCTTCCCTTCCTCGCGCGATGGAGCAGCGGCTCGAGCGAGGCCCGAGCGCCGAGGTCCTCAGGCGCTTTCGAGTACCCCGATTCCTCGGAGGACTCTAAGCATGTCCATGCTTCGCCAAGCCTCGACGATCTTCCCATCCCTCGAAGCGCGGGCAGCTGCCTTGTTGTGCTCGGACATCGTTTCCTCCGTTGCCCGGGACAGGAGCCTCAGGGCCCACGGTAGTGTCGCATTCGCATGAGGACAGTGCTCGTTCTCGCGGAGGTCGCACAAACCCGGTGCGACGTCGTCGACGGCGCGGCGCGCAGTCAGGCGAACCGGTAACCACGTTCAGGCCCGCCGTTGCTCTGGGCGTCGTCTTGGTGTGGAGCGCCGTGCTCGCCAGCGGGGACATCGATGCCCCAAGCTTCCTGTTCTCCGCGGGCCTGGTCGTCGTCACGCCCTGGCTCGCCGGTCGCACGAGCCGCTCACGCGGCCTGCGCGTGGCGGCTCTCGAGCGCGAGCAGCGCCAGCGCGAGCTCAACGCCGTCGGAGAGGAGCGCAGCCGCATCGCACGCGAGCTTCACGACATCGTCGCGCACAACGTCGGGCTCATGGTCGTTCAGGCCCAGGGCGCGCGGCGCGTGCTCGATCGCGACCCCGAGCGCGCGCGCGAGGCGCTCGAGACGATCGAGCGCACGGGCCGCACGGCACTAGGCGAGATGCGCCGATCGCTCGGCGCGCTGCGCAAGCCCGACCGCGACGTGCCGCTCGCGCCACAGCCCGGGGTCGAGAGCCTCGGCGAGCTGCTCGGTCAGGCGCGCCGGAGCGGGCTGGAGGTCGAGCTGGTCACCGAGGGCGATCCCGCCCCGTTGCCTGCCGGCGTCGACCTGTCCGTGTATCGCATCGTCCAGGAGGCGCTGACCAACGCGCTCAAGCACGCCGGCCCGGTGCACGCCCGCGTCGCGGTTCGCTACGGCGGTGACGAGCTCGAGCTGGAGATCTCCGACGACGGCGCGCCCAGTCAGCCGCGCAAGGGCGGCGGGACCGACGGCGGGCACGGACTGGTGGGGATGCGCGAGCGCGTGGCGCTGTACGGCGGTCAACTGCACGCAGACCACCGCCCAGAGGGCGGCTTCGTCGTGCGTGCCTCGCTTCCGCTGGCGTCATGAGCATCGGAGTCCTCATTGCCGACGACCAAGCGCTCGTACGCGCCGGCTTTCGCATGGTGCTCGAGGTCGAGGACGACATCACCGTCGTCGGCGAGGCGGGCAACGGCGAGCAGGCCGTCTACAGCGCGCGGCGCCTGAAGCCCGACGTCGTGCTCATGGACATCCGGATGCCCGAGCTCGATGGGATCGCCGCGACCCGGCGAATCGCAAGCGCCGATCCACGCCGGGAAGGGTCGGAGTCCCGCGTGCTGATCCTCACGACGTTCGACCTCGACGAGTACGTCTACGAAGCGCTCGGCGCCGGCGCCAGCGGGTTCCTCCTCAAGGACAGCCCGCCCGAGCAGCTCGTGACCGCCATCCGCGTGGTGGCTCGGGGCGAGTCGCTGCTCGCCCCATCCGTGACGAGCCGGCTGATCGAGCAGTTCGCGCGCACACGGGCGCGCCAGCGGCAGCCGCCCCCCGGCCTCGACGAGCTGACGTCGCGCGAGGTCGAGGTTTTCACGCTCATTGCACGCGGGCTGTCGAACGCCGAGATTGCCGAAGCCCTCGTCGTGAGCGACAGCACGGTGAAGACCCACGTCGCCCGGCTGCTTGCGAAGCTCGGCCTGCGCGACCGTGTGCAGGCGGTTGTGCTCGCCTACGAGTCTGGACTCGTCAGCCCGGGCGACGGGGCGTAGGCGCGCGTACGCCGCGGCTCCCCGGACTGCTTGCACTCGATCAACAGGCTCAGCCCGAGCCCGAACGCGTCAGGTCCGCCGAACTCAAATCGCTGCACTGTCGGCCGCCATCGATGTCGAAAGTCCGAGTCTCGTTTTGGCCACCTTCACGGCGACGCCTCCGGGGTCCGACGCCGTCGTTCCCCAAGGGCATCGCTCCGGCGACTTCGCATTTGACCACGTCGGGCAGTTCAGCCTGTAGCAGCGCGCTTAAGCCCATGGCAGCTCATTCCAGTACTCGGGTCGCCGGGGCTGCGGGCGGTCGAACCGGGCGTATGCTTCTCGGGGCTCCGTCGTGTCCGCCTCGGCACTTGCGCCGTGCCGCGTGGCGAGCTCGGAGGGCGGGTAGCGCAGCCGCTTGGGTTCGTGGCGCGCGCCAACGGCGAGGACGATCGATAGCCCGTCGCCGGCGCCGACAATGACGTGCTTCGTCCCGGCCGGTGAGTGCACGAAGTCCCACGCCTTGAGAGGCCGCTCCTCGCCGTTCACGAGCAGCACGCACCCGCCCGCGAGGACGAGGAAGTCCTCCTGCGCACCCTCCTCGTGGTAGAGGCACGCGGGCTGCCCGGGTTGCAGCACGCCGATGTTGATGCCGAGCTCCGGAAACGGCGCGCCCTGGCGGCTCTCGAACACGCAACCGGAGCCGAACGCGTCGTGCGTCAGCCACGCGGTGTCGCGCACGTTGACGACGAACCACCCCTCTCCTGCGGGCTCGAGGCCGGCGGGAGTCTCCTGCAACGGGGCTTCCTCGGTCATGGCTCCTCCTCTCGTCGGGCCGATAGTCTCGCTCGCCGGGAGGTGAGGCTCGAGTCGCTCCCTCGCGTCGACCCTGCTCGTCGAAGCATCGCCGGTCCACCGGATCGAAGTTGACGGATGGGCAGCGATCGGGCCACGCGCGGCCCGAGCCCTCGCGCGGAGTTGGATTTGCGGGTCCTCGCCATAATCGACCTATCGCCAACGAGTGCGGTACTGACCGCTCGCTAGATTCCGGGATTGTGCTGACGAACCGTTCCGCGCCGCCGGCCACCGTGACTCCGGTGCTGATCTACCCGGACGTACGAGCGGCGGTGGCGTGGCTGGAATCCGCCTTCGGCTTCCACGAACGGGTACGCATCGGCGAAACGCACCGTGCTCAGCTTCGTGTCGGATCGGACGGTGCCATCGTCGTCGGTGACGTTCGTGCCGACCAGGCGCCACCGACGGAGGGCCTGGTTACGCACCTGATCAAGGTGCGCGTGGCCGATGTCGATGGGGCCTTCGCGCGTGCGCGGGATTTCGGCGCCCGCGTCCTCCAAGAGCCGACGACGTACGAGTACGGTGAGCGTTCATGTGTGCTTGAGGACGTCGGCGGCCACCGCTGGGAACTGACGCAGACGGTGCGTGACGTGGAGCCCGAGGAATGGGGTGGGACAACCATCGGGCCGTGGTGACAACCGCTCGCGTAAGCGAGTCTCCTCTCGCCTGAGCCATTAGACCAGGCTCAGGGCTGCACGACGACGACGTGGTTTGCGACGTGTCTGGTTCCGCCCACCGTTCGCTCTGTTACAGGGCCATCCGATGGCCGCTCACATCGCCGCGCCCTCAGCGGCGAACAGCGCGTAGACGGCGGCGCAACGGCGCATCGCCGCGTCGTCGATGTATTCGTGGGGGCCGTGAGAGACGTCGAGGCGGCCGCCGCCGTAGGCGAACGCCGGGATCCCGAATTGCGAGTACCAGCGGGTGTCGAGCACTCCCGGGCACAGTTGGAAAGTCGCGCCCGTGCCTTCGACGGCCTCGACGCACTCGGCCAGCGTCTGGGCCGCGGGGTGGGCCTCGTCGGTGCTGCCGGAGGGCTGGGCTTGCAGCACCTCGATGTCGACGTCGGCGCCGGCGGCGTCGGCCGCGTCGTTGATCATGCTGGTCAGTCGCGCGAGTTCCTGCTCAAGCTCTTCTTCGGGATTGAAGCGGCGGTCGAGGGAGAACCACGCTGAGCCGGGTACCACGTTGAAGCCGGCGCCGGCGCCGGCCTGTCCGCCGACCACCAGCATTGAGCCTGCCGCGTCGTCGCTCGCGACCGGAAACCGCGTGCGCTTGTTGAGCAGTTCGTGGGAAAGCGCGGTCAGCGGTTGGGCGATGCGGATCATGTGCTCGAAGGCGTTGACGCCCTCGTGGACGTATCCGACGTGCGCCTCCCGGCCGGTTGTCTGGACGCGCAGCGTGATGGCGCCGCGACACGCGTGCCAGATCACGCCACCGGTCGGCTCGGCGGTGAGCATCGCCACCGCATCGGGATCGATCAGCTCGGCCTCGCGCAGATGCCCCGAGCCGGCGGTGCTGCCGGTCTCCTCGTCGCAGACAAAGTGAAAAACGATCCTGCGACCGTCGAGCAGGCCGAGCTCGCTGACGGCAACGGCGCCGTAAAGCATCGAGACCAGCCCGCCCTTCATGTCCGCCGTCCCACGCCCGATGATCTTCCCGTCACGGCGCTCAGGTTCGAACTGCGAGGAGCTCTGGGCCGGGACCACGTCGAAGTGCCCGTGGTAATAGACGAGCTCGGCGCCGCTGCCGACGGTGCCGCGCACGATCGCCGGCGCTTCGAGGCTCCCGGTCGGCGCGAGCTCGATCAGCTCAGGTGAGAAGCCCAGCCGCTCCAACGCATCGCGCAGCACACCTGCGCACCGCCCCAGCTCGCGGCCCGGCGGGTTCTCGGTGGGAACCCGCACGAGCGCTTCGAGCAGCGCCGTCAACTCCTCGGCGCGGTCATCGAGCCAGGCCTGCACGTCGGCGCTGCGATCGATCACGTCTTCTCCTCGCCCACCCGGTCAAACGTCATAAGACGGGCCATAGTGTCTCGGACGGACGCTGCTTTCGACGCGACTCGGCACTGAGGCGCGGACGGGGGACTGAAGCTGCGCGCTCCTCCTTTCGCCTGTGGTCGCGGTTGTCCCGGCGCACGCTGAGATCACTGGCGCGCCCACTGGATCCGACGTCCGTGCCCGCATCACCGGATGAGTTCCACACGTGGATTCCGGTCGTTGAGGAAGGAGCACAGTTCATGCCACGCCACCCTTTCGGTGCGGGCGCGCCTGACGACGTCCGGGCGACTCGTCGGGGTACAAACGCCGGCAGCTCGGCGGCGGTCAAGGGGATGGGACGCACGTCATGGATCTCGGCTTCCCGCCGGACGCTCGCGCCTGGCGCTCATCTACTCAGCTGGCGAGCTCCTCCGCCGCCCGCTCGGTGATCGCCTGCAGCGTGCGTATGGTCGTCTCGACGTCGTCGGCGTCGAACTGGCCGAGCAGCCGGGCCGTCGGTCCGGCGATGTACTCGCGCAGGCTGCGATGCAGGGCTTCCCCCTCGGCAGTCAGGTCGAGCTCCGCGTCGCCGCGGATCAGCCCCTCGGCCTCCAGCCGAGCGAGCAGCTCGCGCGTCGAGTCGGCGTTCAGGGTCCGCGAGCCCTCGAGCTCGTCGCTCAGCGCCTTGCGCGAAAGCCCCGGCCCGCGCGTTGCGACCAGCTGCAGGGCGTACCAGGTCTCGGGCCTTGTCTGGCGCTCGGCGAGGTGCTGGCGCAGGGTGGCCGTCAGTGTCCGCTCGGCGAAGGCCAGGGTCTGGCCAAACTGGCCAAAGGAGACGGGTGGTGTGGTCATTTGAGGCTCCGTTTCCAGTAGGATCGACAGGTGCCTGACCACCTTAGCAGAGTAGGCAGGCACCTGTCTATCCCATGGAGGCAAACTTCCCCACCCGCCCCCTGATCGGGCTCCTGCTGAGACTGGTCTACCAGCACTACGCCCAGGACATCCACGCCGCGCTGCTCGAGGCGGGCTTCGGCGACATCCGCCCCGCACACGCGAACGTGTTCCCGTTCGTGCCGGCGGAAGGGATCACCGTCTCGGAGCTCGCCGAGCTCGCCCGGGTGCGCAAGCAGACGATGGCCCAGGCCGTCCATCAGCTCGAGCGCATGGGATACGTCGAGCGCCGCCCGAACCCGCGCGACCGGCGCTCGCGGCTGGTGTTCCTCACCGAGCGCGGCGCGTCCGTCAAGCCGGTCACGCACGCGACCGCCGCGCGCGTGGAGGAGCGCTGGGCGGAGCTGACGAGCCCAGAGGAGCTCGAGGCGCTGCGCGCCTCGCTGCTGCGGTTGCTGACCGAGCTCAGGGCCCAGTAGTGCGGAAATCCCAGGCGAATCTGTTGAACAGATGGAGTGGAGGCGCCATCATCGCCCCCTAATGTCGAGCTCCCGTCAGGCCGGGATGCCCACGGCCGCTGCACCTCCCGTTGCGCGCCCGGGCTCGCGTGTCAACCCGAACGCCGTACTGGCGGTTGTGGCGGTCGCGCAGTTCATGGTCATCCTGGATGCGACCGTGGTCAACGTCGCCCTGCCGACCATCAAGCGCGAAGTCGGCTTCTCCGAGCAGAGCCTCTCTTGGGTCCTGAACGCCTACACACTGATGTTCGGCGGCTTCCTCCTGCTCGGCGGGCGCCTCGCCGACCGGCTCGGGCGGCGGCTGCTGTTCGTGGCCGGGATTGTGCTCTTCTCGGGCGCCTCGATGATCTGTGGGGTCTCGCAGTCCGAGGGCATGCTGCTGGTCGCGCGGGGCCTCCAGGGGCTCGGTGGGGCGTTGGTCTCGCCGGCGGCGCTATCCATCATCCTCACAACGTTCGCCGAGGGGGCGGAGCGCAACCGCGCGCTCGCGGTCTGGGGCGCGATCGCCGGCGCCGGGGGCGCCATCGGACTTCTAGTGGGAGGGGTGATCGTGGAGGCGCTCAGCTGGCGCTGGGTGTTCTTCATCAACGTGCCGATCGGCGCCGTCGTGGTGGCGCTGGCTCCACGGATCGTCCCGGAGAGCCGCTCGGAATCGGCCGCGCGGGGCGGCTACGACGCCGAGGGCGCGGTCGCGATCACGCTCGGCACGATCGCCCTCGTCTTCACGCTGATCAAGGCCGGCGGCTGGGGCTGGACCTCGGGGCGGACGCTGGCGGGCTTCGCTGTCGCCGCCGTGCTGATCGCCGCCTTCGTGGTCATCGAGCGCCGTCACCAGGATCCGCTGATACCGCTGCGGATCTTCTCCAACCGCAGCCTCGCCGCGGCGGACGCGACGATGCTCGCGGTAGCGGCCGCGCTGTTCGGAATGTTCTTCTTCTGCACTCTGTATCTGCAGCAGGTGCTCGGCTACAGCGCGCTCAAGACCGGAGTCGCCTACCTCCCGCTGACCTTGACCCTCATCGGCGCCTCGGCGCTGGCCTCCCGCCTCGTCGACCGCTTCACGCCCAAGCCAGTGCTCAGCGCCGGCCTGCTCGTCTCCACGGTCGGCTTCGTGCTCCTCACGCGAGTTGACGGTCACGGCGACTATGCCAGCCATGTCCTTCCGGCCATGATCGTCCTCGGCGCCGGCCTGGGGATGTCATTCGTGCCGATCACGATCGCTGCCACCAACGGCGTCGCGGCCAGCGAGTCTGGGCTGGCCTCGGGGCTGCTCAACACCACCCAGCAAGTCGGTGGCTCGCTGGGCCTCGCGATCCTCTCCTCGGTGTCGACCAGCCGCGTGACGAGCGCGCTGCAGGGCGGCTCGTCGCTCCCGGCCGCGTTGACGCACGGATTCAAGGGCGCCTTTACGGTCGCGGCAGTGCTCTGCGCCGTTGGACTTGCGGTGGCGCTCATGCTCCTGCCGCGCCGCCGACGCGAGGCCGAAGACGAGCACGCCGAGGCGATCGCGCTGTCCTTCGCCCGCTGCCCAGGCGCGCCGTACTGCGGGCACCTCGCGCGCGTCGTCGCTTTTGGCAGGCGCATGCGGGCCGCCGTGGCGCGGTCCTAACCCGGCGCATCGTCCCGGGAAGAACCGTCCCGTCGACGAGCGGCGGCCCAAGGGGGGCTCATCCCCGGTGTCCGCCCTCTGCGATCGCCGCTGTCAGCTGCTGGAGGAACGGCTCAAGGGCCTCGGCGCCGCGGCAGGAGACGAGTCCGCCATCGACGTGGACCTGCCCGTCGACCCAGGTGCCGCCGGCGTTCTCGATGTCGGTCTGCAAGGACGGCCAGGCGGCGAGCGCGCGGTCACGCACACAACCGGCTTCGACGAGCAGCCAGGGAGCGTGGCCGACGGTTCCGACCGCTCTCCTGGCCGAGACTAAGTCGCCGACGAAGGCGACGGCGTCCGGGTCGCGGCGGAGGTGATCGATGTTCGCCACCCCATCCGGGAGGACGAGGGCGTCGAAGTGCTCGGGCTCGGCGTCGACGAGGGGGAGGTCGACCGGAACGGTGCCGGATCTCTCCAGGCCGTCCATCGTCCACACCTCGCCGCGCCGCGGCGCGATCAGGTCCACACGGGCGCCGGCCGCTTCGAGCGCTTCTCGCGGCCTGGTCACGGTGAGAAGCTCGACCCCGTCCGCCGCCAGAAAGGCAACCCTCCTGCCTTCGAGCTGGTTCGCGACCATCGCGTTCCTTTCTCCTTTCTCGAGCCGGCCGCGGGGAAAGGAGAATCCTCTCACTCGGTCCGGTTTGGTGCGGGCGAAGAATCGGAGGCGGGCGGGGCCGGGCGGTGGCTCGGGATCTCGTCCTGCCACGAGACGCCGAAGTCGTTGCGATCGATCCTCGTGGTTGCCTCGAAGCCGATCCGGGGCGCTCCCTGAAGCGGCCGCCGAAGGCGATCTTGGGATGGTTCTCGACAACGAAGAGGTCGGCGCTGCGCCGATCCGCGTCGCGGGTGGGCTCGCCGGTCCGTATACCGGTCGCTTCGATCTCGCCCTCGAACTCGCCTCGAGACATCGAGCTCCAGCCGCCCCGTGGATGTCCTTGAAAGGCCGCGCACCCAGGTGACCATCATGTGACGGGCCCAGGACCTCCACCTCGGTGTGCCCGGCTCGAGGACCCAGGTCGCCATTCAGATCGACCCTCCTCGAAGGCGATGGAGGGTGCGAGCAGAACGGCCGCGTCATCTCGCCAGCGCCTCCAGCAAGGAGGCCGCGTCGTAGCCGCCCCGGTGCACGACGCCGTCGATGAACAGGGTCGGCGTACCCCATACCTGACCGGACGCGGTTCCGCTGTCCACATCCCGGCGAACGCGTGCGAGTACGGCAGCGCCGGTCAGGTCGCTGTCGAAGCGAGCGACGTCCAGCTCGAGCGCGCCGGCGTACCCCCGCAGATCGTCGTCCTCGAGCGCCTTCTGGCGATGGAAGAGCTGCTCGTGCATTTCCCAGAACCGGTCCTGGAGCCCCGCCGCCTCGGCTGCCGCAGCCGCAGCGAGCGCGTGCGGGTGAATCTCGGTCAGCGGAAAGTGCCGGAAACCGAACCGCACGTCGTCGCCCAATCGTCGCTCGACGTGCTCGATCTCCCGAAATGCTTGGCGCGAGTACGGGCATTCGTAATCGCCGTACTCGACGATCAGACGGCCAACCGGCGAGCCGCGGACGTGATCGACCAGGGCGTCGAGCGGCTCCATGGTCGCCTCATGCTTCGGTGACATGGTGTTCCTGGTCTCCGGCCTTCAGTTCACTGGCGCAACAGAGCTACTCCAGCAGATCGCGCGCCTTGCCCAATCGCCCTGGCGCGACGATCGCGTGCGGGGCACGGTTGCCGTGATCGCTCGCCGTGCGGCGTATCCAGTGGCTTCGCTGAGCTGATCATCCGGAGACGGTCCCATGGGGCGGAACCTTCCATGGCGCAGACGGCGTGAAGGCATTCGCCACCGTCTTCCGTGACCGAGCGAGGGGTCTCCGGCCCGTGATCAGATATCGCCGCGGAACGACTGAACCAGTTTGTAGACAGGGTCGCCCGCGCCTCGTGACAGCGGCGTGGCGGTGACCGGCTCGCCGCTTCCGTTAGGGGCGGGTCCGTTATGGGCGGTATCGGCGAATGAGCTGAGCGGCCCTTACTCCTCCACGACGTCGATCACCTCGTAGACGCCCGAGACGGGCTCGCTCTTGACGAACGCCGACAGGCGATCCACCCGCTGCGTCTCCTCGGCGTCGGCCTCGGCGCGCCAGCGGTGGTAGTCCTCCTCGGTCATGTCGAACAGCCCGAAGGAGACGAGCTCGTCCTCGTCGCGGATGTTGCGCGCGTGGTAGGCGCGCTTAAAGCCCGGTGGCTTGGCGTCGGCCGGGTCCCATGCACGGCGAAACTGCTCCCACGCACCTGGCTTGAGGCGGCGGGCGGTGAGCATGACGATCAAGGTCTACCTCCAACGGTCGGGTGATTCGACCCTACTCGGTGCGGAGGCGCGCAGTCCATCAGCGCCGGATTCCTCTCGCCCCCGTCAAACGGACGTGGGTTTCTCCCCATCCGGATGCCGCCAAAGCACCGGTCCTACGTCCGCTCCCCGAGGTGGCGCACCCGTGCCCAAACCGCCCACAATGGTGCGCAAATTGCAGCGATCAGAGGGCCTGCGAGGGCGGCGCGGAAGGTGGATCATTCCGCTTGGGAGTGCTGGATTCTCCATCAACTTCGGATCGAGGATCTGGAGCCTCTTGCCGCCGCCTCCCAGCGCGATCCACGCCGTCCCCTACCCGTCGACGCGAGATGGTCCGCACGCGATGAGCTCCACGACCCCCTCACCAGCTCTGAGCGCGGCGGTGAGGGGGATCCCCGCGGCAGCCGGCGCCTGATCCGCAGCACGAGCCTGGGAGGATCCGGGGATGAAGACGATCGGCCTGATCGGGGGGATGAGCTGGGAGTCCTCGGCCCAGTACTACCGGATGATCAACGAGGCGGTGAAGCGCCGCCTTGGGGGCTTTCACTCGGCCCAGTGCCTGATGTTCAGCGTTGATTTCGCCGACGTCGAGGAGCTCCAGCGGACGGGGCGCTGGGAGGAGGCCGCCGACCGGCTCGCCGACGCCGCCCGGCGGCTGGAGCGCGGTGGCGCCGAGCTCCTCCTGCTGTGCACGAACACAATGCATCGCGTCGCCGAGGAGATCGCCGCGGCGACGGAGATCCCCTTCCTCCACATCGCCGATCCGACCGCGGATGAGATCAAGGCCCGGGGTGTCACCTCGGTCGGCTTGCTCGGAACCCGCTACACGATGGAGCAGGACTTCTACCGCGGGCGTCTCTCGGAGCGGCATGGGCTCGAGGTCCTCGTGCCGGATGAGCCCGCGAGGACGCTCGTCCACAACGTGATCTACAAAGAACTCGTCCTCGGGAGGGTCGAGGATCGATCGCGAGTTGCCTACCTCGAGGTCATCGCCGGCCTGGTCGATCGCGCTGTCGGGGCGATCATCCTCGGTTGCACCGAGATTGGCCTGCTGGTCCGTGACGGCGACGCCCCCGTGCCGCTCTTCGATACCACGAGGATCCACGCCGAGCGGGCGGTCGAGCTGGCACTGGCCTGAGTCCGCTGATCCGGGATCGCACGTAGGCCGCTCGACCGGCAGCGAGGGGTGTCCGGCGCTTCTTACACAAGTCCGTGTAATACTTGTCAAATGTCGAGCGAACTGGTGCAGGCAGCCTTGTGCGACCCCGCGAAGCCCAGCCTCAGGGAGCGGGAGCTACTCGAGCCCGGAGAGGCGAGCGGCCTGGCGGCGATGTTCAAGGTTCTGGCAAACGAGAGCCGGCTCCGGCTGCTCCACGCCCTCGAGCGCTCGGAGGAGCTTTGTGTGTCAGAGCTCGCCGAGGCGGTCGGGATGAGCTCGCAGGCAGTCTCAAACCAGCTCCAGCGGCTGGTCGATCGGGGAATCCTCGGTACCCGCCGCGAGGGGACGAAGATCTACTACCGGGTGCTCGATTCCTGCGTGACGGCGGTGCTCGAGGCCGGCCTCTGCCTGGCTCAGGAGGCACCGCCGGCCCGCGGTTAGATCGTCGTGATGTCCGCGCTGGTCGAGGTCGCCGATCGGTTCGCGCACCTCACGGCGAGCGTGCTGCCCTGGCTCGCGATCGGCCTCCTCGCCGCCGCCGCGATCCGGGCCTTCGTCCCCGCCGAGCTTGCCGGCCGCCTGCTCGGCGGGCGGGCCGGGCTGCCGGTGGCGATCGCGGCCGGCGCCCTGCTCCCGGGCTGCTCGCGCACCACGATCCCGCTGGCCATGGGCCTGCGCGGCTTCGCCGGCCAGCGGCTCGGCACCCTGACCGCGCTCGTCTTCGTGGCGCCGCTGCTCAGCCCGATCACGGTGGCGCTCACCTGGTCGATGCTCGGCTGGCGGATGGCCGCGGCGCGGGTGATCGCCGCGATCGCGGGCAGCGCCGCGATCGGCCTCTTGATCAACCGCTTCGAGCGCTGGTTCGAGGCGCCCCGCCGGCTTCGCCCCATCGCCGGCGGCGCCCCAACCCAGGATGAGTGTTGCGTCGATGAGGACGATGCTCGCGAGGACGGGAACCGGCACGCTGTCGCCGCCGCGCGCCGCCTCGTCGACGAGACGCTCGCGCTTGGCCGGACCGTCCTCCCCTACTTCCTCGCCGGAATGGTCCTGGCGGCAGTGGTGACGGCGCTTCTGCCCGAGGACGCCATCCCCGATCTGATCGGCGGCGCGGGCGGACCGCTCGCCTTTATGCTCGCCGCCGTCCTCGGCGCCCCGATCTACGTCTGCCAGGGCGAGGAGGTCCCGCTCACCTATGCGGTGTTGGCCAGCGGGGTGGGGCCCGGCCCCTCGCTGACCTTCCTACTCGGATCGGTCGGGATGTGCCTCCCGACGGTGGTCATGTCCAGGGCCGTCCTTGCCCCCCGCGTCACGGCCTTCTACGTCGCCTTCTGGACCGCGTGGGTGGTCCTCGCCGGCGCGGCGTTCCACTTGGTCTCCGCGTGATCGAGGCGCATCTTTCTTTTTCGGGCACCCTTGGCGACTAGTGCGGACCCCCCTCTCGCTTTCTAATTGGGCGATCCTTCCCTGGAGCCACGCTCACTGCGCCGGATCCCCGGATCGTTGGCCCAACGGGATGCGAGAGGGGGACGGGCTAGCCCGCGAGGTCAGTCGTTGGCCAGGGGAGTGCCACGGGGAGTGCGCATCAAGAGGTCGCGGTGGCGAGCCGAGAGCTCGGGCGGCCAATCCCGCGGATACTCGCCGAGGCTCTGCCGGTCGCCGCCGGGGATGCGCAGCTCGACCGCGATCCGGTCCTCGTCGACGCGGATCAGGTTGTAGGCGGGGTGAGGGAAGCCGCGCGTGCGCAGAGTCGACACCGTCCCGGAGTGGACGATGAACATGCCCGCCACCGGCCACACATAGGGCACGTGCCGGTGACCGGAGAGGACGAGCTCGACCTCCAGCCGGCGCAACAGCGAGAGGACATCGCCGGCGTCCAGCACCTGGTTGCGCTCGCGGCCGGTCCCCGGGATCGGCATGAGGTGGTGATGGCAGACGAAGATGCGCAGGTCCGCGTGGTCGGCGAAGCCCTCCTCGATCCAGCCGTAGTGCTCGCGGCCGACCTCGCCCTCGTCCAGGTCGGGCTTCGACGAGTCGACCGCCACCAGAGCGACCGTCGAGCCGCGAAGCTCGAGGCGCAGCCGCGAGTCGCGCTCGCCAAGGGTCTCCTCGAAGTACAGATAGCCGACGTGGCGGGCGTCGTGGTTGCCCGGCACGAGCACCACGTTCGGGCACTCGATCCCCCGCAGCTCCCGCTTGGCGATCGGATACTGATCCGGATATCCCTCGTCCGTGAGATCGCCGGCGACGACAACCAGGTCGGGCCTCGCCGTGTTCACCTCCGCGATCGCCGCTCGAAGAAGCTCCTCGCTGTAGCGGGCGCCTCCGACGTGGAGGTCAGACAGTTGGGCGATCAGCACAGGGGGAGTTTCCCCGACGAGGCGGCCTTCGTACCCTCGATGATGGTGGCGCCCCGGTCCGGAAGAGGTGGTTTGGGGCGTTCGGGGTTCGAGCTCCTCGCTCACCGTTGTTCGCGTCGTCTCGCATCCGCGAGCTCGCCCCGATCCGGGCTTCCGCGGGTCTCCGCTGCCTCCCCGGTGATCAGGCGGGCGCCGCGGCCGTGTGTCGCAAAGCTGAACGACCAGCGGATGAACACGAGGATGCGGTTCTGGAAGCCCACCAGGTACCAGAGGTGGACGACCAGCCAGGTGGCCCAAGCGATGTAACCGCTCAGCTTCAGTCCCTTGATGTCGGCGACTGCGGCGGCGCGACCAATGGTCGCCAGGTTGCCCTTGTCGCGGTAGCGGAAGGGCGGCGTGTCGCGGCCGCGCAGGCGAGCCCGCACGAGCTTCGCCGTGTAGCGGCCCTGCTGCATTGCGACAGGTGCCACCCCGGGCAGGACCACGGACGCGCCGCCCGGGCCGCGCACGCGAACCATGTCGCCGAGAGCGAAGATCTCGGGGTGGCCGGGGAGCGTGAGATCCGGCTCCACGGTCACGCGGCCGGCGCCGTCGCGCTCGGCCCCGGTGAGCTCACCCAACCTGGAGGCGAGACCGGAGGCCTTGACCCCTGCGGCCCAGATCACGGTGCGGGCGGGAACGCGCTCCGTCTTCCCGCCACCGTCGTCGATGGTCAAGCCCTCCCCGTCGACGCCCACCACGGTGTGACCGGTCAACGGAGCCACGCCGAGCCTCTCGAGCGATCGCGCCGCCCTCGCCGAGAGCGAGGGCGGGAAGCTCGTCAGTACGCGATCCGCCGCCTCGACCAGCAGGACGCGACCGGCGCGGGGGTCGATCGTGCGGAAGTCGCGGCGCAGGGTGTCGCGCGCCAGCTCGGCGATCTGCCCGGCCATCTCCACGCCCGTGGGGCCGGCGCCGACCACAACGAACGTGAGCCAGGCTGCGCGCCGTTTCGGGTCGGACTCCACCTCGGCGGCCTCGAAGGCACTGAGGATGTGGCCGCGCACCGTGAGTGCGCTCTCGAGCGACTTCACCTCGCCCGCGAACTCGCTCCAGTGGTCGTGGCCGAAGTACGAGTAGCGTGATCCGCCGGCCACGATCAGGGTGTCGTACGGGATCGAGGGGGGCGCCGGGACCCCAGCGACCGGGCGGAGGTGCAGCTCGTGCGAATCGAGATCGAAGTCGGAAACCTCGGCCATCAGGACGCGGACGTTGCGGTGGCGCTTGAAGATCGCGCGCAAGGGATAAGCGATCTCGCCGGGCGACAACGCCCCGGTCGCGACCTGGTAGGTGAGCGGCTGGAACAGGTGGAAGTTTCGCCGGTCGACAAGCGTCACCTCGACCGGGGCTCGGCGGAGCTTCAGCGTCGCCTGCAGCCCGCCAAAACCGCCGCCGACGACAACGACGCGGTGGACGCTCGTCTCACCCATGGATCGCCTGAAGGTAATGGCCCGGGTGAAAGGACGGTGGGCTGGGCGCGCTCGATGAGCGTCCCCAAACGCGCCGGCGCTCGATTACCTGCTCGCGACCACCTGGCTGCGTAGGTGACAGAAAGCCTGGAGGAGAAGACCGAGTCACGTCACGTCCATGATCGTCAGCCGCCCCAACGATTGCGCACACCTGCCTGGGTACCAAGAGCGCTCCCGCGCCGGCCGGAACCGAGGGCGGTATCAAGGGGGCCGCTGCGACGAGCGTCTGGGCGAGAGCCCCTCAACCGACGATCGCCGCGATCTGCCGGCGGCCCGCGCTCGCGGCATACGAGGCCGCATGCGGATCACCCCGAGGTCCTCGCTCCCGCGCTCGCCTGCCCCGGTGCTGTCCTGGACCCCGCCGGGTTGAGCTCGAGGCACACATGGTCGGCGAACCGCGTAGCCGAGCATGATGCCCACCACGCCGGCTGGCGTCGTGAGGGTGTTGTAAACGGCGTCCAGGCGGATCAGGTCGCTGCTCCGGAACGTCCCACTCGCGGGTGCTCAGCTGACTTCCTGGAGCCGGCCCGTCTTCACGTCGTAAATGAAACCCCGCACCTCATCCTTCTTGGGGATGAAGGGGCTCCTCTTTATGCGTTGGATCGAGTCGCGGACGTCGCCTTCCAGGTCGGCAAATGATCGCGGGCGCCACTCCGGCCGCTGCCCGGCCTCCTCCTCGAGCGTCCGCTCGAATTCCGTGTCGCTGAAGGTGAGCATCCCGCAGTCGGTGTGATGGATCAGCATGATCTCCTCAGTCCCGAGGAGGTGCTGAGAGATCGCCAGGGAGCGGATCTCGTCATCCGTGATCACGCCGCCCGCATTGCGGATTACGTGGGCGTCCCCGATCGAGAGCCCGAGGATCGGATACGGATTCAGGCGCGCGTCCATGCAGGCAACGATCGCCACCTTCTTGGCGGGCGGCAGCGGCAGGTCGCCCTTGTCGAAGCCCTCCGCGAAGACCTTGTTGTTCTCGAGGAACTCGTCGATGGCGCTCATCCCGGCCTCCTTTTGGACACGGTGCGATGTTCTTCGGCTAGAACATACTAAAGCCGATCCGAATTATCGGCTTTGCGCTGGGTGCCGAGCTAGCACCGATGCGACGTGGCGCTTCGGGAGGATCTCGTCGGGCAGTGGCAGGGCAAACTCCCTGGCCTCCGCCTCGAGCGCGGCGAGCGAGACGAGCCGCACGCCATAGCGGCGGGCCGCCTCGCGGACCCGGAGGGGCAGGCCGCTAGAGCGCGACGGCTGATGGACGAGGGCGATGACGGTCGCGTACTCGGCCCGGAAGCCCCCGGCGTAGACCTCGATCTCGCCCCACGCCGCGATCGCTCCCACCGCTGGGTGTCCGAGCTTGAGCCGGCCATCGCAGGCGTCGTGGAGCGCATGCAGCCCGCACGTGCAGTCGGCTCCGGGGGCCTCGTCGGCATGGTGCCGTCGGCCGGCGAAGCAGCGGGCGCGGTTCACCCCGGGCTCCCACGGCGGCGCCGCCGGGAGCGCGAGCGGGAACAGGAAGCCGCCCGGACCCAGTTGCCAAGCCCGATAGCCGGCCACCGCGGAGGCGAAGTCCGGGGCGGCGCTCACGCCGGGGTCCGCTTCCGCTCGGGCTTCCCCGGCTCGGGAGTGGGCTGCGGCCGCTTGGCGGGCCGGCGAGGATCCTCGGTCGGGCGCCGCGCCGGCTCAGGAAGGCGAATCGGCTCGACCCGTATTCGCCGGGATGGCCCAGGGAGGTCGAGCCCGCGCGGGCCCCACGCGACCCGCCCACGTTCGTGTCCGCTCCCGCACCGCCGGCTGCTCCTCGCCATCACCCGGAGCTTAGGCACCCGGTCAAGCGCGTGCCCGCGAGTGTGGCCACCTCCGCGAATGCCGAGACAAGAAAACGTCCGGCACATGGTCGAGCCGGGCTCGCGTGGGAGGTCGATGGCCCTATCTCCAGGCGGTGGTGAGAACGCGAACGGCGTTGCCGGAGCAGATCTTCTCGGCGTCGGCCTCGCCATAGCGCTGCCGCAACTCGGCCTGTAGGGCCGCCATCTGCCCGAGGTGGCCGAGCCCGGTCAGCGCTGGCTTGATCCAACCATCGAGATCGGAGCCGATACCCACGTGATCGAGCGACTTGGTCACGTCGTGAATGTGATCGATGTGGGTGCAGAGAGCGTCGACCGATGCCTTGAAGTCCGCCGTCTGCTTGGTCCGGAGCGGGCCTCCGCCGAGGATGTAGTGGGGGCAGAGGATGATCCCGATCAGGCCGCGGCGCTGGGCGATTCGGCGGACGGTGTGATCGGAGAGGTTGTACTCCCGTCGGCGGAGGGGTCCGAGTCGGCACGCCTCGTGGGTAGCCAGAACCGGTATCTCCTTGTTCGGGTCGCGGCGGTCCATCAAATCGAGCGTGGCGGCGGTCGCTCGGGAGGACATGTGGGTGGTATCGATCAGGATCCGGTGCTCGAGCATCGCCTCCGCCGCGATCGTGCCGAGCTCGCTGATGCCCTTCCGTGGCTGGCGGAAGATGAGGGGGTAGAGGGCGTCCGGAAGAAATGGGAGCGCCGGCGCGTTGGTCGCGATATCCCTCCAGAAGAGATGGGCCAGGGTGATGTAGGCGACGCCACGTTCCGCCAGCTGGCCGACCGCGTTTCGGATCTCCTCGTCGGTGCCGCCAAGGTGGAAGCCACCCTCGACGCAGTGGACCAGCACCCTCTGGTTCGCGGCGAGGGCGGCGGTGAGCTCATCCCCCGAATGGGCGACGGCCACGCCGGGATCCGAGGCGACACTGTCCTCGACCGACTCGAGCTGCCCGAGGAGGGACGGGAGATACGAGCGATCGGGTGGGGCGCCGTACCTCTTCGAGAGGTCCATCTCGTCGAGGGGGTTGTAGAGGACCGAGAGCAGCACGCCAACGTCGCCTTCTCTCATCAGCTCGATCGTGACCCCGGGTTCCCCGCTGGGCCCTTCGTAACCGAAGACGCGCGACAGAAAGTTCACGAGGCGCGCTCGCCACACAGCGCCACGCCAGTTCAGCAATCCGTGATGGGCGGTCCCCTCGTTCCGAGGAATGAGGTGCATGGGATAGTGGGCGTGCAAGTCGATGAGCATGGCGTGGCTCGCCGAGGTGAGTCTGGCGAGTCGGCGGAGCGACCGCCGTAGACGCTTAGAAGGCTTCGTCGCCCTCGCAGGTGAGCTTTGTCCTCAGCAGAGCTCGCTCGCTTCCGTCCAGACGGAGTTTGACCCGCGTGTAGTGCAAGCGACGGCCACATCGACGGATGCGAGAGAGCTTGGCCCAGCCTGGCTCGTTCGCGTAGTTCCCGGCAGCGCAGAACGGATCGCATGTGTTGTAGATCAGCCGGCCGTGCGCTCGGGTGGTCCTCCGTCCCCACCCGAGCCACCGGTTGAGGCGGCGCGCCCGGAAAAGCGCTCCTGCGCCAACCTCTAGTCTGATCCGCTTGGGCCGTATGCGCGCCTTGTGTGCCGCGTCCTCGAAGTAGACCCGCTTCGCAGCAACGGCGACCGATGGATCACCGGCGGTCGCTCCCGAGGCTGCAGAAACCAAGCCACTGACGCCGGCGAGCGCAACGACGAGGACCAAGAGCGATCGCGGGCGGGTAATGGGATCTCCTGGCACTGCCGGAAGCCTAGTTCAGGCCCGCTCGGCCACCTGATCGATTATCCGGGGATCGCGGTCCCCGCCGCCTGACGGACGACGCCGGGAAGCCAAGCTCGTACGGCGGCGGCCACGGCCTCGACGTCCGTCCTCAGGCCGTGGTCGCCCGGCACCTGCACCACCTTGCGATCCGCGGTGGCGGGCGGAATGCCGAACCGGTCTCGCTCACCTTGCACGACCAGCGTCGGCACCGTCACCTCCTCGAGCTCGGGGAGACGGCTCGGTGTCGCGGTCGCCGCGGACCGGCGATGCGGCGGCTGCAGCGGAAACGCGAGGCATAGCACCGCGACGGCACCGGTCGCCCGCGCGGTGCGGCACGCCACCCGCGCCCCCAGGGACCGACCGCCCACGACCAGCGGCAACCCGCGCAGCTCGCCCTCGAGCAGGTGCTCGACCACCGCCGTCCAGGCGGCGTCGAGCCGGTGCGCCGGAGGCGGAGAGCGTCGCCCGGCGACCCGGTAGGGCTGCTCGACGAGCGCGACGCTGACGCCCTCCGAGCGCGCGACCTCCGTCACCGCCACCAGATCCCGCGAAGCCACCCCTCCGCCGGCGCCATGTCCGAGGATAAGCGCGGCCCTTGGCTGATCGGCGGGATGCAGGTGGGCGTTCGCCTGGCCATGCGGGGTGTCCACCTCGATCACCGTCATCCGAGCTGATACTGGCAGCCTCGATCGACCTGTGCCAGGCCGCTCGCCCCCCTACGGCGTTACGTGGGTCGGCGTATTCCACAAGGGAGTGCACCGCAAGCGCGGTGATCCTCTCGCCTCCATCTTCGTCATGTCGCTTTCCAGCACGCAGTCCAGCGACGAAATGGCGTCAGCCGCTGGTTCGGCGTTCCTGGCCAGAGCGGCTCGATCCGGTTCGTTGCCCACGGAGCTCGGCACTCGTCGCGCCAGCCATGGACCTCGTCGAGCAGCGCCGTGATCACCCGCTCGTGCAGGCGCTCGCCTGCTCAGCTGCCCCCACGAACATGATCGCCGACCCTGGCGCGCCCTGAAGGAGGATCGCACCGGTGGCGAGGTACCAGTTGCGCCCCACGTGACACCCGGTCACGACGCAACCCGGCGAGACCAGCGTCCGCTCGCCGACCGCGACCGGAAACGCCGGTCGGCTCGATCCCCCGACCGACCGCACGACCGCGCCCGCGAACAACACGGCCTCGGCGCCGATCTCGATCGGCAGCCCACTGCTGCGCGGGCGGCGTTCGCTCATCGATCCGCGAGGTACTGCGCCCACGTCAGCCTGCCCTCTGCATGCTCGGGTGTGGTGTTGCGCCCTCCGTGGAAGCCGCGCAGCAGGCGGCCGACCGTCGGCAGTGGCAGCGCGCGCACTCGACCCGGCCACACGTCGAGCACTTCGCGGAGCGTCAGGATCTCGGGCCCGCCGAAGTCCGCAGCACGGCCGCGCGGCTCTGCTCCCACCACATCGACGCACCGAGCGGCGACCTCCCGCGCCGCCACCGGCTGCACCTTCGCGGTCAACGGGAGCGGGACGATCGGCCAGCGCGCGGCCTTCGCGAGGTAACCGTCGAGCAGCTCGTGAAACTGTGTCGCCCGCTGGATCGAATACGGAATCTCGCTCTCCTCGACGAGCCGCTCGCACTCGAGCTTGTGGCGGTAATAGCCGTACGGCATCCGGTCGATCCCGACGATCGAGACGTACAGAAGATGTCGCACCTCTCCGCAGGCCGCGAGCAGGTTGCGGGTCTGCTGGGGATCGCCGGCGCCGAAGCGGCGGTGCGTATCGGAGGCCGCATGGACTACGAGATCGACGCTCTCGACGGCCTCACGGACTCCTGCGCCGGTCACGAGATCGCCCCCGGTCCGCCGCGAAAGCACGCGGACATCGTGGCCCCGCTCACGCAGCATCGGCACCAAATAGCTGCCGAGCGTCCCGGTGCCGACGGTGACGAGTGTCTTGCTCACGGCTCGAGCTCGGGGGGCAGCGCTTTCGGGCCGTCGGGGTACAGGAAGCGCAGCTCGTCGTCGCTCATCTCCGCTGTGTTGGCCGGCTCAGGCGGTGCGCTGACGATCAGCCACAGCTGATCGGACTCGGTGTCGTTGAAGGGTTGCCGCACGGTCTCGGGGGCGACGAGGACCGCGCTCATCGGCGAGAGCGTGAGCAGGTCATCGCCGACGTGCAGCCGCCCGTTGCCCTCGAGCACGAGGTAGAGCTCAGTCGTGCGGCGGTGGCGGTGGCGGGTCGAGGCCTGCCCGGGTGTCAGCCGCCATAGCCGTGCCCCGAGGGTTTCAGCGCCCAGCTGCTTGGCCAGGTCGGTGTTGAGGACGCCCATCTGGTTCGAGGGACGCCAATTGGCCCTGTCAGCCGCCACCACTCGATAGCCCGTCATCTCTCCTCCTGAGACGCCGCGGCGCGGCGGCGGCGATACGCGGCGGTCTTGCTCCTGTTGCCGCATGCCTTCATCGAGCACCAGCGGCGACGTCCGGGTCGTGAGCGATCGAGGAAGAGGAGCGCGCAGTCGGGTGCCGCGCATTCGCGCACGCGAGTAGCCCACGGGCCCGAGAAGAGATCGACCGCGTCGCGCGCGACCATCGCGAGCGCCGCCTGCGCCGGACGCTCGGCTACCCACAGAACGTCCCGTCCGTCACCCGAAAGCTGGGGCGCGAGTGGTGGGAGGGACGCCCACTGGTTAACCAACTCGAGATCGCCGACGTTGGGTGCCGCCTGGCCGGCCAGCCTGGCGATCCGGTAGATCGCCTCGCGGAGCTCGCGCGCGCCGCGCAGCTCGCGCGGTCGCACCGGTGGAGCCATCTCGAGCAGCGACGCCTCGACGAACCAGCGGCTCAGATCATGCGGGGAGCGGAGACGCTCGAACGAGCGGCGCCAGCGCTCGCCGACGGTCGCCGCGAGATCGAGGCAGAGACGACCTCCCTGGAAGCGAAACGCGAGCTCCTCGTCGGGCAGACCGTCGACCAGTTCAGCCACGACACCAGTATAAGGAGTGTCGCGGAACGGCCGCGGCCGACGGCGTAAGCCCAGGCGTAGATGCCCCCGAGCGCCTCTACCGGCTCCGGATCCTGAACCGCTGGAACGCGCGGATCCTCGATCTCGACGTCGAGCACGAGGACAACGACATGATGAGGCCGTTCACGGTCACCGCGTAGCCACCGATTACCGTACGGCAGGAAGGATCAGGGCGGAGGGTCGGGAAACCCCGCCCCCCGGGCGCCGAGCTCGGCGTCCGGCGGGTCTAACCTGGGTCGCGTGAGGGAAATCCTCGGCCCACCGCTGCGGGCGGCGGCGCTGACCGCCTTCATCACCGGTCTCGTCCTGCTGCTCCTCAACCCGCCGTCGCTCACGGGGCTCGGTGGCCTGTTGGCGCTGCTGGTCGGCGCCGTCGCGATCGTCCTGATCACCGCCTGGGCGACCGCGGCGGTGATCGGGAGGGAGATGCCCGAGCCCGAGTTTCGGCGCCTCGTCGACCGCAGCGAGGCCCTTGCCTCGCTGCCGCCCCCCGAGCGGCCGCCGAGCGAGTTCGACGAGCTCGTCATGCGGGCGCTGGACGACCTCCCGGAGCAGTTTCGCGAGCTCCTCGAGCGCACCCCGGTGATCGTCTCGAGCCGCGGGCACGAGCACCACGCCTATGGCCACTACATCGGCGGCACCGTCGCCCGCGACATCTACCCGGACCGGATCGTCATCTACCAGGACACCCTGGAGCGCGACTTCGGCCACGACCCCGAGCTCCTGCGGGCGCAGGTCGAGCGCACCGTCCGCCACGAGCTGGCCCACCACCTGGGCTGGGGTGAGCGCGGGGTACGCGGTCTCGGCCTCTGAGCAGACGCGCCCCGGCGGCGGGGCCGCCACCGCGTCGCTCCGCGCAGTGCGCGAACGGCTGGAGGGAGGCGGTTCACCGCCCCTCTACCCCTTCGCCGCGGATGTGCGGCTTGTGGTGAGCGCTCCCTCAGAAGGTGCCGCGCGATGCGGTGACGGCGACCTTCAGCCGGTTGCAGCCCGCCGACGACGGTCGTGTTCACGGACATCACGGTCACCGACACGACCAAACGGCATCACGGCGAGCATGCCCGGTGCGAATGGCAACACCCCTCGGCAAGCGTTTGAGGGGCCGGCGCCGACCCCACGGGCTTCCGCGCCTCGCCGAGCCCGCCCGGCGGCAGCGCCGGGAACCGGCGGCGAGGAACTAGATCGTTCGAACTGGATCGTTTCGGCCCGGGACCGGACCCTGACCAAAAGGAACTAGTTCCCACGCCTGCATCGCAATTGCATCCAACGGTCCATTGTCCCGCCCCCGCCACCGGAGGAACACTAAGCGCTGACCAAGAATGATGAGGAGGTTCTATGCGAAGAATAATCATCGCCCTGCTGGCGGTATTCCTGGTCGGCGCGATCGCGGCGTCGGGGGCGCTCGCCAGCAGTGTGCACCTGAAGGGCGGCAAGAACGCCGAGCCGACGTTCACCGACAACATTCTCACGTTGAACGCGGCCGGGGAGCTCAGCGGGCTCGGGGGCGGGGACGTTCTCGTCAAAATGACGGCGACCGCCAACGCGACCGCGACCTGCACCAACCCGGCCGGGGAGACCAAGCCGCCGGGACAGAACCCCGCCCCGGTGACGGTGTCCGGCAGTGAGGCGATCCCGGCGAGCGAGATCAAGAACGGGAACACCCCGTTCAGCGTGACGACCAACCCGCCGGTGACCCCGATCGCGGGGGCGCCGGGTTGTCCGAACACCGGGTGGACCGAGGACATCACCGATCTCTCGTTCACCAGCGCCACGATCACGGTGGAGCAGCCGCCGGGGACCCTGGTGCTCACGGTCAGCTGCACGTTCAGCTCGCCGACGAGCAACGGGCTAGTGCCCGGCAGTAACGTCAGCTGCACCAGCAGCTAGCGGCGCAGCCGCTTCGGCGAGGAGGGGGCACCGGATCGATCCGGTGCCCCCCTTTGCTTTCCCCGGGCCGAAGAGAACCCTGTAAACACACACGCGCACGCTGCCGCCCAGTAGCGCCAGGCCCGACGCCAGGCGCCCGCTCGCCACGGGGCCACCCACGCCGCCCAGCCCCGGCGCAGGAGCGTTGCCCTCGCATTGCCCAATAGCTGGCGCCGACGAGCCTCCGACCGAGCACCGAGCGGGCACCGAGCGCCCAGGCGATGTGGCCGTCGCTGCGATCGACGCGATGATCTTGCGACGGGCGGCGTACCGGATTTCCCCCCTCCCCCGGTCGGTCCATTCTCTGAGCGCCGGCGACGTCATGAGTGACTGGTCCTTCTCCCCCGAGCCGCGAGCGGCGTAGGGTTCGTCCGATGCGCGCCCCCGAGGAGCATTTCCGGCGCCCTGCCAGCACCGCTGCCTGGTTCGCGGCCTTGGGGGTGCTGGCGGTAGGGGTCAGCGCCGGCCTCTACGTGTTTGGAACCCAGCACGCCCCTGACTACTCGATCAGCCTGTTCGGGCGCACCGGCCTCGACACCCTCTCGCTCAAGTCCTGGCTGGCCACCGGCGTCCTGGCCCTGGCGGGCGTGCAGGTCGCGCTGGCCCTGTGGCTGTACCGGAAGATCCCGCGGATCCGTCCCCCCACGGCACGAGTGGGCAACCTCCATCGCGCGATCGGGGTGGCAACGTTCCTGCTCACCCTGCCAATCGCCTATCACTGCGCGTTCGCCTACGGCGTCCAGACCCACCTCGACACCCGCGTGGCGGTGCACTCGGTGGCCGGCTGCTTCTTCTACGGCGCCTTCGCGGCCAAGCTCATAATCGTGCGCTCGCAGCGATTCCCCGGGTGGGCGCTCCCCCTGGCCGGGGGGACCCTGGTCGCGGTGATCGCCACGCTCTGGTACACGAGCGCGCTCTGGGACTTCAACAACTTCAGTCTCCCGTCCCTGTGAGCGACAAGGGCAAGGCGCTATCCGTAGCTCAGCTGCTCATCCCAGTCGGCCGGGCGTCCCTCGCGGGTGAGGTCGAACAGGTTCCAGACCGGCTCGAGCGTTCCCACGTGGCGGGGATCTTGACCGGGGTCGGGTGACGCATAGAACAGCTCCGAGCCCCAGAAGTGGCGGATCGTGTCCCCGTCGCGATGGAACACGTTCAGCATCGGCCTCTGCGATCCCTCAGGGGTCTCGGCGAGGTAGTCGCGGTTGTAGCTGTTCGCGGCCGAGGACAGCAGGCGCAGCCGTCGCCAGCCGCGCTCGTCCGCAAAGGTCAGGATGCGCGGCAACGGGGCCTTGGCGACGACGGCGAAGTTGATCTGCTGACTTGCATGCTCGACGGCGCCGTCGAGTTGGTCGAGCAGAGCGACGCACGAGGGGCAGGGCCCCTCAGCCAGCGGCAGGCGCGCTGTCGCCCCGGCAACGGGCCCGGGGCGAGCGTCGCTGGGATCGCGCGGGAACATGAAGCTGTAGATGACGAGCGAGTCCTTGTCGGGCTCGAATAGCTGGGACAGGCGCAGGTCGGTTGGCGCGCCGTCCGCGTTCGCACCTTGGAAGACGTAGTCCTCGGGGGCGGCTCCACCAGCGGGCAACTTGCGTCTCGCGGCGGCCACCCTTTCCATCGCGCGGCGCAATTCGATCTCTTGGCCGAGGAGCCGATCTCGGGCCGCCCGGTATTCCGCTGACTCTCCTGGGAAGGTGGCGCTCATTCTTTGCCTCTCATTACTTTGACCGGGCGAACGCCCAAGACTCATCGCGACGCCCGCTCGGCCCTGTCTCGGGTCTCGGCGATTAGCGCAATCCACCCCCGGCGCCTTCCCCGGATCTGATATCAATTGTGACGAGCGATCTGGGAGCGCTTGGGCCGGGCGTCCGGCGATCGTTGCGGTTCGGGTGGCTGGCCATTCGGTGCCTTGGCGCTTTCCCTCGTATAGGTGCGGCCACGGCCCCAAGTGGGTCGGCGACCCTGACTTCGATGCCGAGCGGCTTCGGGGAAGGAGGCTCGAGTTGGATCTTCTCGTGTGTCCGTCGGGTGGGGGGCGAGGGGTGCGGCGATGAGATGGCGCTGGGGCACTCCCCTGGCGCCGGCGGTCTTCAACCTCGACCATCCGGCCCGCTACGTCCACTGGCACTTCTTCCAGATGTCGGTGGCGAACATCGCCGTGATCGTGCTGATGATCGTCGTCTTCGTGACGGCGATCCTGGTCCCGTTCCCGAATCGGGGCCGACGGCCGTGAGCGACGAGCGCGAGTCCCGGATGTGGACCGAATGGGTCCGCGAGCGCGCCGTCCGCGCGCTGCCGCCCGAGAAGCTGCTGCCCGATCGCCAGCCCTCCTACGTCTCTTCCTGGATCTACGTGTTCGGCGTCGCCACGCTCTCGGCGCTGATCGTGATCGTCGGCTCGGGGATGATCCTCGCGCTGAAGGGGCCGGCGTGGTGGCACGACACCGATGTCGGGCACTTCTTCAACTCGATCCACC
>JBKPIY010000072.1:0-12108 GCA_046730475.1 Actinomycetota bacterium | reverse complement strand
ACCACCCTGATCGAGCTGCCGCTGGTGCTGCCGCCGGCCGTCGCCGGGATCGGCCTGCTCGCCGCCTTCGGGCCGAAGGGAATCCTCGGGGGCCTTCTCGACGACGCCGGCATCGCTCTGGTGCTGGAGACCGCCGGGGTGGTGGTCGCGCTCACCTTCGTCGCCGCCCCCTTCTACATCCGCCAGGCGCAGGCGGCGTTCGCCGCCGTCGACCGCGACCTGATCGACGCGGCTCGGACCCTGGGGGCGAGCGAGGCGCGGGCGTTCGCCACCGTCGCGATCCCGGGCGCCGGCCCGGGGATCGCCTCGGGGATGGCGCTCGCCTGGGGCAGGGCGCTGGGCGAGTTCGGCGCCACCCTGATGTTCGCGGGCTCCTTCCCCGGGATCACCCAGACGGTGCCGCTCGCGATCTTCGCCGAGTTCAACACCGACTTCACCGGCGCCCTGGCGCTGTCCGCGGTCCTGGTCGCCGTCTCGGCCGCCCTCCTGCTCTCGGTCAAGCTGCTCGCCCGGACGCCGCTCCTCGGCGGCGCCCAGGCGTAGCCACCGGGATGCTGACCCTCGAGGCGAGGACGCCGTTGCGGGGATTCGACCTGGATCTCTCGCTCGAGGTCGAGGCGGGAAGGTGCCTCGCCCTCGCCGGCCCCTCGGGTGCCGGCAAGACGACCGTCCTCCGGACCATCGGGGGGCTCCACCGCCCCGAGCGCGGGAGCGTTCGCCTGGACGAGGAGACCTGGCTCGACACCGAGCGCGGGATCGAGGTGCCCCCGGAGGACCGCCGGTGCGGCTTTCTGTTCCAGCACTACGCCCTGTTCCCGAATCTGAGCGCCTGGCGGAACGTCGCCTACGGGCTGGGGGGACTGGACCGCCACCAGCGACGCCGGCGGGCGCTCGAGCTGCTCGAGCGGTTCGGGGTGGGGGACCTGGCGGAGGCCCGTCCGGCGGCGCTGTCGGGCGGCGAGCGGCAGCGGGTCGCCCTCGCCCGGGCGCTGGCGCCGGACCCAAGGGTGCTCCTGCTCGACGAGCCCCTGGCCGCGCTCGATGCCCGCACCGCCGCCGGCGCCGCCCGCGAGCTCGGAATGGCGCTGGCCGAGGTCGGGGTGCCGACGATCCTCGTCACCCACGACTTTCCGGAGGCGGCCCTGCTCGGCGACGAGGTCGCGGTGGTGGACCGGGGGATGGTCGTCCAGAGGGGAACCGCCGCCGAGCTTGCCGCCCGGCCCGCCAGCGGTTTCGTCGCCGACTTCGCCGGCGCGGTCGTGCTCACCGGAGTCGCCAGGCCCGAGCCGGACGGCCTCACCCGGATCGACCTCGACGGGGGGGACGAGGTCCGAAGTGCCGACGAGCGTGAGGGGAGGGTTGCGATCGGCGTCTACCCGTGGGAGATCACGCTCGAGCCCGCCGGTGAGCCACGCCATGGCTCCGCCCTCAACCGGGTCCGGGCTCGGGTGGTGTCGGTGACGGAGATCGGCAGCCGGGTGCGAGTTGGGCTTGCCGCCTCTCAGCCGCTGACGGCCGAGGTGACCCGCGCCTCGATCGGGTCCCTCTCGCTTCGGCCCGGAGCCGAGGTGAGCGCCGTCTGGAAGGCGACGGCGACGCGGCTCACGGCTCTCTGATCTCGCGCCCGGGATCCTGCCACGCGACCGAGCTGCCGGTTGACGTCCCGGTGGACGGGACCGCTAGCCCCCGATCGCGCTCATCGTCCGCGGCGGCGGGCGGAACCCGGGCTCGTTGACGTGGTGCTTGAGCTCCTTGCGCCAGACGGCGTCGCGGATGATCTCCTCGAGCTCGCCATCGCTGGCGCCATCCCGTGCCGGCTCCTTGATGTCCGTCTCGTGGATCGAGAAGAGGCAGGTGCGGAGCTTGCCGTCGGCGGTCAGGCGGATCCGGTTGCAGTCCCCGCAGAAGGGCTCCGAGACGGGGTTGATGAACCCGATCTCGCCGGCGCCATCGGCGAAGCGGAAGACGCGGGCGGTGGCGTGGGGCTCGCGGGGAAGCTCCTCGAGGGGGTGGACCGCCTCGATCATCTCGCGGATCTCGGCGCCGGCGAGGACCGCGTCGGGGGTCCAGGCGCGGTCGGCGTCGAGGGGCATGAACTCGATGAAGCGGACCTGGTAGTCGGTGGAGCGGGCGAAGTCGCAGAACCGGAGCACCTCCTCCTCGGTGAAGTCGCGCATCGCGATCGCGTTCACCTTCACCGGGCTCACCTCGGGGTGCGAGGCGATCGCCTCCAGGCCGCGCATCACCTGGGGGAGCGAGTCGCGGCGGGTGATCTGGAAGAAGCGGTCGCGGGCGAGGGAGTCGATCGAGACGTTGACCCGCTGGATCCCGGCGTCGACCAGGGCGGCAGCGTCGCGCTCGAGCAGGTAGCCGTTGGTGGTGAGCGAGAGGTCGTTGAGCCCTTCGTTCGCGGCGAGCATCGAGACCAGGTGGGGGAAGTCGCGGCGGACCAGGGGCTCGCCGCCGGAGAGGCGAACGTCGGAGATCCCGAGCGAGACGAGCACGCGGACGAGGCGCTCGATCTCCTCGAAGGTGAGGATCTCCTCGCGCTCGAGCCAGGGGAGGCCCTCGGCCGGCATGCAGTACTGACAGCGGAAGTTGCAGCGGTCGGTGACCGAGACCCGCAGGTCCGTGATCGCCCGGCCGTGAGCGTCGCGAAGGGGCTCGCCCATTACCGCTTACGGTAGCGGGCGAGCGGCGGGCGCCGGGTGCCGTGAGGTCTACTATGCCGCCGAATGTTCATTCTCATCGCTGGATGCGGCCGTGTCGGGTCGTCGGTGGCGCGGACGATGCTCCGCGAGGGGCATGAGGTCTCGTGCCTCGACGAGGACCCCGAGGCGCACGCCCGGCTCGAGGTGAGCCTGGAGAAGACCTGGGAGGACTCGGGCGGGCACTTCACGGTCGGCACCGCGCTGGAGGTGGAGGCGCTGCTGGCGGCGGGGATCGAGCAGGCCGACGCCTTCATCGCCGCCACCGACGGCGACAACACCAACATCGTGATCGCGCAGATCGCCAAGCGGCGGTTCGGGGTGCCGACGGTGATCGCCCGAATCCTCGACCCGCTGCGGGCGAAGTGGTACGAGGAGCAGGGGATGAACACGGTCTGCCCGACCAGGGTGGCGATCGAGATGCTCGAGACCGAGGTGCAGCAGGCGGCCGACGCCGGGGCCGGGAGCGGCGGGGGGATGGGGACGGCGGCGGCCGGCGAGGGCTGATCGCAGAAGGAGCCGAGGAGGGCTGATGGGAGAGGGCAAGTACATCATCGTGGTCGGGGCCGGGAAGGTCGGATGGAACCTCGCCCGGGAGCTGCTCGAGAAGGGGAACGAGGTGACGGTGATCGAGGGCAACCGCGGCCGCTACCTCGCGGTGGAGCAGGAGCTCGAGCACAACATCCAGTACGGGGACGCCTCGGAGCTGTGGGTGCTCGAGCGTGCGGGGATCTCGCGGGCCGACATGGTGATCGCGGTCACCGGGGACGACGAGGACAACATGCTGATCTGCCAGGTGGCGCGGGAGAAGTACCTGGTGGACCGGATCATCGCCCGGGTCAACAATCCGCGGAACCGGCAGTGGTTCGAGCTCTTGGGGGTGAAGCCGTACGTGTCGGCGACCGACCTGATCCTGCGCCTGCTCGAGCACGAGGTCCCCGAGTACGGGCTCGTTCACCTCCTCGATCTGCCCGAGGAGCGGTTGGAGATCATCGAGATGCTGCTCGCGAAGGATTCGCACGCGGCGGGCAAGCGGGTCGCCGACCTCGATCTGCCCGAGGGGAGCCTGCTGATCTCGGTCCTGCGGGAGGGGCAGGGATTCGTCCCCGGCCCCGACACCGTGCTCGAGGCGGGGGACGAGGTGCTGGCGGTCCTCGATCCGGGGCTGGAGGAGGACCTGAAGGCGTACTTCGCCTCGGACGGCAAGGGCTAGCGGGCGGATCGTGATGACCGGGGAGCGCTGAGGCGGGGTGGCGATCCGGGAGGTCGAGTACCTGCTGATCGGGGGAGGGATGGCCTCGGCCCAGTGCGCCGCCGAGCTGCGCGCGCGGGGCGCGGACGGGGAGATCCTGCTGGTCGGGCGCGAGCCGGAGCCACCGTACGAGCGCCCGCCGCTATCGAAGGAGTACCTGCGCGGGGAGTCGGAGCGCGAGGACGCCTATGTGAAGGAGGCCGGCTGGTACGGGGAGAACGGGGTCGAGCTGCGGACGGGGACGAACGTGATGTCGCTCGACCCGCAGGAGCGCGTGGCGAGGCTGCAGGGCGGCGAGGAGGTGAGGTTCGCGAAGGCGCTGCTGGCGACCGGCGCCAACGTAAACATCCTGCGGGTTGACGGAGCGGGGCAGGAGGGGATCCACTACCTGCGAGCGTTCGGCAACTCCGACCGGATTCGCGAGGCCGGCAGGTCCGCGGAGCGAGTGGTCCTGATCGGGGGGAGCTACATCGGCTGCGAGGTGGCGGCGTCGCTGACCGCAAAGGGGGCCGATTGCGCGATCGTGATGATGGAGGAGGTGGCGCTGTCGCGGACCTTCGGCGAGGAGCCGGGGAGAGTTTTCCACGAGCTGCTCGAATCGAAGGGGGTGGAGATCCACGGTGGGGAAACCCTGGCGGCGTTCGAGGGCGACGGCGACGTGAAGGCGGTGGTGACCGAGAGCGGGAAGGTGATCGAGGGTGATTGCGTGGTGGTCGGGGCGGGGGTGAACCCGGACGTGATCCTGGCCGAGCGCGCGGGGCTCGAGCTCGACAACGGGATCAGGTGCGACGAGACGCTCCAGACCTCGGTCGAGGGGATCTACGCCGCCGGCGACGTCTGCAGCTACGAGAGCCGGATCCACGGGCGCCGCCTCCGGATCGAGCACTGGGACGTCGCCATGCAGCAGGGAATCCACGCGGGGAAGGCGATGCTCGGCGACCCCTCGCCTTACGAGGTGGTGCCCTATTTCTTCAGCGACCTCGCCGACTGGGTCGGGCTCGAATACGTCGGTCCCGCCGAGGACTGGGACGAGCTGATCTGGCGCGGCGACCGCGACGCCGGCGAGTTCCTCACCTTCTACCTCAAGGACGGCAAGGTCGCCGGCGCCCTCTCCGTCGAGCGC
This sequence comes from Actinomycetota bacterium, assembly GCA_046730475.1. Lineage (GTDB taxonomy): Bacteria > Actinomycetota > Thermoleophilia > Solirubrobacterales > 70-9 > JBKPIY01. The sequence goes on along the minus strand of JBKPIY010000072.1, from coordinate 7,025 downwards.
TCCGAGGACCTCGGCCACGCCCGGCGCCTCCTGGCCGACTCGATCGACGTATCGGACTCGAGGGATGCGCTGCGGAACTTGGACACCGACCTGGCCGATCTCGGTTCCGGCTAGGCTGTAACCGTCGCGGTTCGATATCTCGATTTCCCCACATATTCGAACCCAGGCCATGGGGAGTGGTGTAGTGGAAGCACGCCAGATTCTGGTTCTGGAAGCGCGGGTTCGACCCCTGCCTCCCCAGTAACCCCCCCCATAGGGGCAAGGTTCGATTCCGACGGTGTTGCGCAGCCCGCCCGCCGGCGATTCCGTCCGGTCGATATGCGAACGTGTGTTCGCATGGGAGGAACCGCAAAGAGGGGACCGAAGCTCCCGCCCGGCCAGATGCGGGAAAGGGTCCGCGCCCTTTACGAGCGGGGCTTGAGCCAGCGGGAAATCGCCAGAAGGCTCGGGCTCGCGAAGACGACCATCGCCTTTCACGTAAGGCGGCTCGATGTCCCGGCAGATCCTCGCTTCGCGCGTCGATACGACTGGCGGGCGATCCGCGTGGCGTATGAATCTGGCCTCTCGATGCGCGTGTGTCGCGCGAAGTTCGGGTTCACATCCGACGCCTGGCGGGATGCGGTGAAGCGCGGGAAGATCACGGCGCGGCCGCGAGCGATGCCGATCGAACGGCTCCTCGTTGTTGGACGACGTACGAGCAGGCACCACCTCGAGTCACGGCTGCTGAAGGAGGGCCTGAAGGAGAATCGCTGTGAGCGCTGCGGAATCACGGAATGACACGGCCAGCCCCTCAGCATGCAGCTCCATCACAAGAACGGAAACGGCTTGGACAATCGCCTCCCGAATATCGAGTTTCTGTGCGGCAACTGCCATTCCCTGACCGACACCTACGGGGGGCGGAATGGGCATCGGAGGCCGGAGTTGAGGTTGGTGACGGACGAGGAGGTGACCTGAGGGCGCGGGGTTGACGGCTGGGGTGCGTGCTACCTTGCGGCGCTCTATGCGACGGCTGTGGGTAGTCCTGGCGCTGGCCGCGGGGGTGGCGGCTGGCGTCGGGCTCAACGCATGCGGCGGCGACAGCACCCCCGAGGTCTCGATTCCGCCTCCCACGACGACCACCGAGACGCTCTCGAAGACAGCGTTCATCTCCGAGGCCGATGCCCGCTGCAAGGAGGCCAACAGCTCGATCGGGCAGCTTGCGGCCGAGGGTAAGGGGCTGACCGGCGCCAGCGAGATCGCCGACACCCGCCAGGGCGTCCTCGACGCGATCAGGGAGCTGGGCCCGCCGAGCGAGGATCGCAGCACCCTCGACGACTTCCTCACCGCCTACGAGAACCAGGTGACCGCCGGCGAGAAGATCGCCCTCGCACTCCAGCGCAACGAGGACACCACCAGGTTCGAGGACGAGCTCCAGCAGGCGCAGGATGCCGCCACCACCGCGGCCGACGCCTACGGCTTCAAGGAGTGCGGCAGGGAGCCGACCCCCTCGAGCAGCACCACCAGCAGCAGCAGCGCCCCCTCGACCGTCGCCCCGAGCGCCCCCTCGACCGTCGCCCCGAGCGCCCCCGCCCCCGCCCCGTCGACCACTCCCAGCACGGGCGGCGGCACCAGCGGCGGCACGGGCGGGACCGGCGGCACCGGCGGCACCGGCGGCGGCGGCATCGGCGTCCCCTAGCCGGCCCCCCGCCCGCACGAGGAGAATCCCTCGGCCGGTCGAGCTACGGTGCGGCGGCCAGCTCGGCCCAGGTCCCGTACAGGTGCGAATAGCGCCCGCCGGCGGCGATCAGCTCGTCGTGGGTCCCGCTCTCGACGATCGCCCCGTGCTCGAGGACGGCGATCCGGTCGGCGCCCCGGATCGTCGACAGCCGGTGCGCGATCACGATCGCCGTCCGCCCCGCCAGGAGCCGCTCCAGCCCCGCCTCGATCGCCCGCTCGGTCCGCACGTCGACATTCGAGGTCGCCTCGTCGAGGATCAGGATCCGCGGCTCGGCCAGCAGCGCCCGCGCGAACGCCACCATCTGCCGCTGCCCCGCCGACAATGCCACCCCTCGCTCGCCGACCTCCGTCTCCAATCCCAGCGGCAGCCGCGAGATGAAGCGGTCCGCGCCGACCGCTTCCGCCGCGGCCTCGATCTCCTCGGCGGAGGCGGTCGGGCGCCCGAAGGCGATGTTGTCGCCGATCGTCCCCGAGAACAGAAACCCCTCCTGGGGAACGATCCCGAGCTGGCTCCGCAGGCACCGCGAGCTCAGGTCCCGCAGATCGCGCCCGTCCACCCGCACCACCCCCCGCTGGGGGTCGTAGAACCGCGCCACCAGCTTGGCGAGGGTGGACTTCCCGGCCCCCGTCTCGCCCACCAGCGCCAGGGTCTGCCCCGCCGGCACCTCGATCGAGACGTCCCGCAACGCCCAGTCGGCCTTCCCGTCGCCCTCGCCGCCGTCCTCGGCGTCGACGATCACCCCCCCGGCGCCTTCGAGCCCGTAAGAGAACCACACGTGGTCCAGCTCGACCGCGCCCCGGAGCCGCCCCGGGTCCACGGCGCCGGTCCGGTCGACCATGTCCGGCTCCGTGTCGAGGAGATCGAAGATCTTGTCGAGGGCGGCCATCCCCTGCTGGTAGGTCGTGTACAGCTGGGAGAGCTGCTGGATCGGGTCGAAGAACTGCTGCAGGTAGCCGACGAAGGCGACCAGGACGCCGATCTGGGCATCCCCGTCGAGCACCCGGTAGCCGCCGTACAGCAGGATCACCGCCGTCCCGATCGCCGACAGCAGCTCCACCGCCGGGAAGTAGGACGCGTTCAGGTAGACCGTCCGCATGTTGGCGGCCCGGTTCGCCTCGTTCAGCTCCGCCATCCGGGCGATGTGCCGCTCCTCCTGCCCGAAGCTCCGCACCACCCGGATCCCGCTCAGCGTCTCCTGGAGGTAGGCGGTCACCTCGGCGATGCGCTCCCTCGTGATCCGGTAGGCGCCCGCCGCCACGACCCGAAAGACGACGCTCGCAACCAGCAGCAGCGGGAAGGTGAGGAAGGTGACGAGCGCCAGCGGCGTGTCGATCAACAGCAGGATCACCACCACCCCCAGCAGCGTCATCCCGGCCGAGAACAGGGTGACGATCCCGTCGGTGACGAGCTGGTTGAGGGCGTCGACGTCGTTGGTCATCCGCGAGATCAGCACCCCAGGCCGATTGCGGGTGAAGAACCCGATCGACATCGACTGGATGTGGTTGAAGATCCGCTGGCGCAGGTCCTGCAAAGCCCGCTGGCCGACCCAGCCCACCAGGTAGGTCTGGGCAAAGCTCGCCGCCCAGTACACGAGCGCCGCGCCGATGAACCCCGCCACGATCCAATCCAGCGCGGACAGATCGTCGGCCCGGATCCCCTTGTCGACCGCGAGCCCGGCGAGGTACGGCGGCGCCAGCCCGGCAGCGGTCGAGACGGCGAGGGCCGCGAACATCGCCACCACCTGGAGCCGGTAGGGGCGAAGCAGCGACAGCATCCAGCGCACCTTCCGCCCCCGCCCGTCCTCCCCCCGCAGGAGCCGCCAAAGCGCGGCCGCCAGGAGCAGCACCGCCCGCAGGCGGTTCTCGCCCGGCTGGTAGGCCCGCTCCTCGCGCTCCTCGTCGAGCTCTACCTCGGCGATCTCGCGATCGAGCTCCCGCTTCCGCGCCCGCTCGCGCTCGCCGGTGCCGTCCCGGCCGCTCACAGCCGCGCCTCCTCCTCGCGCCCCTCGAGGTCGCGCTGGAGGTAGACCGAGTCCTCGAGCCCGAACTCGGCGATCTCCGCGTACAGCGGGCATCGCTCGAGCAGCTCGTCGTGGGTGCCGCGGTCGACGATCCGCCCCGCGTCCATCACCACGATCTCGTCCGCGAGCGAGATCGTCGAGAGGCGGTGGGCGACGATGAAGGTGGTCCGCCCCGCCATCACCTCGCGCAGCCCCCTCTTGATCTCGGCCTCGGTGCGGGCGTCGACCGAGGAGGTGGCGTCGTCGAGGATCAGGATCCGCGGCTCGGCCAGGAGGGCCCGGGCGATCGCCACCCGCTGGCGCTGGCCCCCCGACAGGGTGAGGCCGCGCTCCCCGATCACGCTGTCGTAGCCGTTGGGAAGCGCGGTGATGAAGCCGTGCGCCTGGGCGCGCCGCGCCGCCGCCTCGATCTCCCTCCGGGTCGCGTCGGGCCGCGCGTAGGCGATATTGGCGGCGACCGTGTCCGAGAACAGGAAGCTCTCGTCGGCGACGAACGCGATCTCGGAGCGAAGCGAGGGGAGGTCGACGTCGCAGACGTCGACCCCGTCGATCACGACGCTCCCCTCGGTGGCGTCATAGAGGCGCGCCAACAGCGCCACCAGGCTCGTCTTCCCGGACGCCGTCGGCCCGACCAGGGCAACGATCCTCCCGGCCGGCACCTGGAGGCTGACGCCGGCGAGCGCCTCCGGTCGCTCCGGGGCCCCGTCGCCGAGCTCACCGGGGACCGCGCCGACCGCGACGAGCGCCGCCTCGGCCGGGTAGCGCAGGCTCACCTCACGCAGCTCGACCCGGCCGCCGCCGGCGGGCAGCGACGGAGCCCCCGGCCTGCTCGCCAGCCGGGGCTCGCGGTCGAGCACCTGGAAGAGGCGGTTGCCTGAGGCGATCGCTCGCTGGGACATCCCAAGCGCCACCCCGAGCATCCGCACCGGGACCGCCAGCATCAGCAGGTAGGTGTAGAAGGCCGTGAACGCCCCGAGCGACAGCGAGCCGTGGATCACCTGGCGGCCGCCGACGAACAACACCAGCGCGAGGCCGAGGTTTGGCAGGAACCCCATCATCGGGCTGTAGAAGGCCTGCAGCCGGGTGGCGAAGATGCTCTGTTCGAACACCCGCCCGACCCGGTGACGGAAGCGCTCCTTCATGTGCTCCTCGCGCGCGAACGCCTTCACGATCCGGATCCCGGAGACGTTCTCCTCGGCCTCGGAGGTGAGCTCGGCGACCCGCTGCTGGACTTCCTGCTGGGCGGGGCGGGTGCGCCGGTTGTAGCGGGTGGCGGTGGCGACCAGGACCGGCACCGGCGCCAGCGCCAGCGCCGCCAGGGGCGGGTTGAGGACGAACATCACGGTGGCGGCGAGCAGGATCGTGAGCCCGTTCTGGGTGATGAAGATGAGCCCGTAGCCGAGGAAGAAGCGGATCGACTGAAGGTCGACCGTCGCCCGCGACATCAGCTGCCCCGTCTGCTGGGCGTCGAAGAAGCCGAGCTCGAGGACCTGGAGATGGCGATAGAAGCGTTGGCGGAGGTCATATTCGACCCCCAGTGACACCCTGCCGGCGACCAGGCGCCGGTTGAAGGTCAGCCCCAGCCGCAGCAACCCCGCGCCGAGGATCGCCCCCGCCAGGGGGAGGAGGTCGCCCCGGCGACCGTCGGCGATCGCGTTCACCGCGTCCCCGATCAGGAGCGGGATCAGGACCGTCATCCCCATCGCCAGCCACGCGAGCACCAGGGAGACGAGCAGCGAACGACGGTACGGGCGCAGGAAGCCCATCAGCCGCAAGAACGTCCGCATCCTTCGACTATACAAAGTGAAGTGAAGAGAGCGAATACCCTCGGCCGGTGCCTGCCGCGAGGCCCGATGCGGGGCTCTGCGACCGCTGCATCCACCAGCGGCTGATCCGCAACACTCGCGGATCGGAGTTCTCGCTGTGCGGGCTCTCCCGCACGGACCCCGCCTTCCCTCGCTACCCGCGGCTGCCCGTGCGGGAATGCGCCGGCTTCAAGCGCCGCACCGGGCCCACGGCCTTAGATGGTTGAACCGGGCGCCCGGTCGGGCGCCCGCTCAGGTCGGCCCGTGGCAGGAGCGTATCCGCCCGCCCTTGACCGGGAGGCGGACGTGGCGCCCGTTCGAGTTGTCGCCCTCGTCGTTCTCGTACAGGAGGTTGAGCGGGTCGACCCGGAGGACGAAGGCGAAGCAGCCCCGCAGCCCCCTCACGTTGATCCAGTTCTGCCAGTAGTCGGCCGGGTAGATGTCCGACCACCCGACCGAGGTCCCCAGGGTCCGGAACCCCTGGTCGGGGTCCTGGCTGCAGCCCGGGTAGACCGGCGCCGCTGGGCTGCGCGCCGAGGCCTTGGTCCGCACCAGGTCGCGGAAGCAGTAGTTCAGCTTCGGCCCCCGGCGCACCATCTCAAGCCGGCTCCCAGCGGGACCAATCGTCCAGAGCTCGAAGCGGGCGGCGTGGTGGAACTTCCAATACGAGCCGTAGCCGCGCACGTGGTAGAAGACCAGCCGCCCCAGGGTGGGATAGAAGCGCCGCTCGCCGTCGGTCGTGTGGATCACCTGCCGGACCGACATCTGGCGGGTCCCCGGGATCCGCTTCCCGCGCAGCTCGAGGGGCCCCTCGCCCCGGCTGCGGATGTCGTTCTGGGCGTGGAGGAGGACCTTGCCGCCGCCGCTGGTCACATATACATCCTCGGGTGAGCTGATCCTGAGATTGGGGCACAGAAGCTCGAGCCGATACTCGCCGTGGCAGGGGTTCTCCACCGCCGGTCCGGAGCCCCCGTAGTCCCCCCCGGCGGCGGGGACGAGCGTGGCCCCGCCGATCGTCGCCGCGATCACCGCAACTGCCAGTGCTGTGGCGTCGCGCCGCATCGGTGGAAGTGTTAACAAGGGTCCTGCCGCCCGGTTGCGGTCGATCGGTTTCGGCAAGGGGCGTCGGCGGGTAACCGACGTCAGCCGCCAGATGGCAAGGCGAATCAGGACACGAGGGGCTGTAGCGACCGCGATCGCGCTGGCGTTCGCGCTCTCGGCCTGCGGCTCCGACCAGGCGGGCCAGGCCCCTCGACCGCCGATCCAGGGGGCGACCGCCGCCCTCCTCGCCAGGGAGAGCGAGGGCGTGGCGACCGCGCTCGACGCCGGCGACCCCTGCGGCGCCCTCGACAGGGCCCGGGTTCTGAAGCGGCAGAGCACGGCGATCGCCGCGGCCCTGCCCGCCGCTGTCCGCGACCAGCTCGACGCCGGGATCCACCGCCTGATCGCGGGGATCGAGTGCGTGCCGCCCCCACCTCCTCCG
>JBKPIY010000071.1:0-22856 GCA_046730475.1 Actinomycetota bacterium | reverse complement strand
CCCCGCGCCGCGGCCGGCGCGGGGGGGGGGGAGTCCGTGGGGCACACCCGCTTCTTGTCCACAGGGGGCACCGGGGTGGGCGGGGGGTTGGTCCTCGGCGGCCGCGTCTACCGGGGGGCGACCGGCGCCGCCGGCGAGGTCGGGCACACCCTGATCGGGGCCTCCCTCGCCGAGGGCGCCCCGCCCCGCGGAAGCTTCCCCCAGCGCGGCTCCCTCGAGGCGCTGGCGGCCGGCCACGTTCTCGACAGGATGGCTGCCGCCGAGGTGAGCGAGCACCCCGACTCGGCCCTCGGCAGGCTCGCCGCCGGCGGTGAGCTCCCCGACGGGCACGCGGCGGTCGAGGCGGCCAAGGCCGGCGACGAGGCGGCGATCGACGACCTCCGGATCCTCGGCGAGCGGCTCGGGATCGGGGTGGCGAATGCGATCAACACGTTCGACCCCGACGAGGTCGTGATCGGGGGTGGGGTGTCGGTGGCCGGGGACCTCCTCCTGGAGCCGGCCCGCCGGGTGGGACGCAGCTTCACCCTGCCGGGCGTCGGCGAGCGGACGGAGATCCGGCTCGCCCGGTGGGGGCCCCAGGCCGGGGTCCGCGGCGCCGCCCTGCTGGCCGCGCACAAGCTCCGTGCGCCGGGGTCCGCCTGAGGCACCTAGCCCGGGCCGCCGTCCCGGGCGTTCCCGGAGGAGTCGGGCAGCCACGGCTGGTACCACTCGCAGGTTCCCATCACCAGCCGGTTGGCGCGCTCCGGCCCCCAGGTTCCGGGGCGGTAGGGGTCCACCGGCCCCGGCTTGTCGAGCAGGGGCTGCACGATCCGCCAGGTCTGCTCGACCGCGTCCTCGCGGGTGAAGAGCTCCTTGCGGCCGGCGAGCGCGTCGTCGAGGAGGCGCTCGTAGGGCTCCGGGTCGGTCCCCGGCTCGCGCTCGAACAGGACCGTGAGGTCGGCCGGCTCGAACGCCTCCTCGCCCGACGCCTTGGCGAGGAACCTCATCCGTGCCCCCGGCAGCGGGTCGATCCGGATCACCAGCTGGTTCGGCTCCGGAAGCCGACGCGGGCCGACCCCGAGCCTCGGCGGCTGCTGGAAGATCACGTTGATCTCGGTCTCCCTCACCGGCAGCTGCTTGCCGGCCCGGATGAAGAACGGAATCCCGGCCCAGCGCCAATTGTCGATCTCCAGCTCGAGGGCCACGAAGGTCTCCGTGGTGGAGTCCTTCGCCACTCCCTCGACCTCCCTGTAACCCTGGTATTGGCCGCGCACGCACTTCCTCGGGTTCGCCGCCCGGATCGCCTTGAACAGATCGAGCTTCTTGTCCCGGATCGAGTCCTCGTAGGTGCCCGCGGGCGGCTCCATCGCGATCAGCGCCAGCACCTGGAGCATGTGGTTCTGGACCACATCGCGAAGGGCCCCCACCGGGTCGTAGAAGCGGCCGCGCCCGTCGACCCCGAAGTCCTCGGCCATCGTCATCTGCACGTGCGAGACGTAGCGCCGGTTCCAGATCGGCTCGAGCAGGGTGTTGGCGAACCGCAGGTAGGTGATGTCCATTACCGGCTCCTTGCCGAGGAAGTGGTCGATCCGCAGGATCTGGGACTCGTCGAGGATCTCGGTCAGCTCCTCGTTCAGCTCCCGGGCGGAGGCGAGGTCGTGTCCGAAGGGCTTCTCCACCGCCACCCGGGACCCCGCCGTGAGCTCCGCCTCGCTCAGCTTCCGGACGACCGGGGCGAACAGCGACGGAGGGGTCTCGAGATAGAACACCGGGTGCCTGGCCCCCTCGAGCTTCTTCGACAGGCGGGCGAAGGTCTGGCGGTCGTCGTAGTCGCCCCCGACGTACCTGAGCCGCCGGCAGAGCCTGCTGAGGACCGCCTCGTCGGGGTCCTGGACGGTCGAGGCGATCGCCTCCCGAGCGTGATTGCAGAGCTCCTTGTCGCCCCAATCCCTTCGGCCCACCCCGATGATCGGGACCTTGAGGAGCTTGCGGCGCTCGAGCCGGTAGAGCGCCCGGAATGTCATCTTCCTGGCGAGGTCGCCGGTGATCCCGAAGATCACCAGCGCGTCGGCCGGCTCCGAGTTGGGCGTGGAGGACTGCGGGGTGCTGGCGTTCGCCATTGCTCCAGGGCGGAGGCTATCCGCTGGCGTCGGACCACATTCTCCAGGTGCTGGCTCTCCTGCCCGCGGGACAGATTAGGCACGATTCGGGCCACCAACCGGGTAAACACTCGTTGCATGCAGAGGGCGGCCACCATCAGCGTCGCAGCGCTGGCGCTAGCCGGAACGGTGGCGCTCGCCCCGTCGGCGCTGGCGGCGCCGGGACAGCTCGTCCTCGTCGGCTGTCAGCGCGCCGCCGACGGCCCGCCCGTTCAGGGCTGCACGCCCCTGCAGGGCCTTGCCCAGACGGGCGCCCTGGCGTTCAGCGCGGATGGGCGCTTCGCCTACGCGAGCTTCCCGAGCGGCATCAGCGTCTTCGACCGCAATCGCCGCAGCGGCTTGCTCTCGTTCGCGCAGTGCCTTTCGGCCACCGGTGGGGCCCCGTGCACCAAGATCCCCGGGATTGTTGGCACGGCCGTCGATATCGCCGTTCCCTTCGACGGGACCTCTGTCTACTCGGCGGGAGGCCGGCGCCAAACCCTGATCGGCTTCGAGCGGGGCCCGCTTGACGGCCGGCTGGCGTTCGCCTTCTGCCGCTACTCGAGCTATGGCAGCGTAGGCGATCTTCCGGGCTGCCCCGTGGGCCGGTTCGAAGAAGCCCGTCAGGTCGAGTCGAGCCGGGACGGCCGAGCCGTCTACTTGGCCGATCAAGCCTGCGCAGACAACACCGGGGAGTGCTTCTCCAGCGTCCACGCCTATCGCCGCAATCCGGTGACAAGCGCCTTGAGCCTTCGCGATACCAGCGATCCGGCCACCGCGGGCTCGGGGCCATTCGCCCTCGGTCGGCGCGGAACGCTCTACGAGGTCGACTCCGAGCACGGGACGATCAGCGTGTTCAGACGGATCCACGCCGCGGGGCTGAGGCGAATCCAGTGCCTGTGGCCCCGAACCGATCCGTACGGGCCGCACTGCGCGACGGTCCCGGCCATGCGCCGCGCCCGGGCGATCGCCCTAAGCCCGAACGGCCGCAGCGTGATCACCGCGATCGGGCTCGGGACGCGAGCCGGCGGCCTGGTCGTCTTCAATCGAGCGCGTGACGGCAAGCTGCGCTTCCGCCTTTGTCTCGCCCCGGTTGGGATCGCCGCGCGCCGCGGTTGCGGCTCGCTGCGGACGCCGCGTCGCCTGCGACTCGCCGAGCCCGAGCAGCTGGAGTTCTCGCGCGACGGCCGCTCCCTCTATCTGGTCGCCGGCACGGACACGGCGCGCTTTCTGGTCCGCTTCAAGGTCAACCCCAGACACGGCAAGCTCGCCTTCGCGCAGTGCTTTACGGCTGTCCGGCCGAGGAGCGAGCGGGCGGGCTGCAACTACGTTCGCGGGCTTCGCGGGATGACGGAGATCAGCCTGCGTGGCCGCTTCCTCTACGCGATCACGGCCAACCGGCTCCGGTTGCCTGCGCCGAACGCCCTCGTCCGCTTCTGGGCGAAGCGGCGCTAGCAGCAACGGGTTCCGACGGGCCGACCGACGAACCGTAGTCCCCGGTCAGTCGCCCTGGCCCGGCTGCTCGGGCGCCGCCGGAACAGCACCAGGCGCTCCTGGAGTTCTCCCGCGCCCGCGACATCTCGGTGGGCACGCTGATCCGGGACTGGATCGCCTCGCGTAGGATCACCCGAACCGGCGAGAGAAGATCGGAGGGAGTGAGGTTGAGCGATAAGGCGGAGCTTGGCATGGTCGGCCTTGGCAGGATGGGCGCCAACATCGTCCGGCGGCTGATGCGCGATGGGCACCGCTGCGTCGCCTACGACGTCAACCCGGAGGTGGTCGCACAACTCGCCGGCGAGGGAGCCGAGGGCGCCTCGTCGCTGACCGAGCTGGCCTCGAAGCTGTCCGCGCCGCGGGCGATCTGGGTGATGGTGCCCGCCGGCGACATCACCGAGAAGACCGTCCACGAAGTCGCAGACGTGCTCGAGAGGGGCGACGCCGTGATCGACGGCGGCAACTCCTATTACCGCGACGACATCCGCCGCGCCGCGGAGCTCGGCGAGCGGGGGATCGACTACATCGACTGCGGCACCAGCGGCGGGGTGTTCGGACTCGACCGCGGCTTCTGCCTGATGATCGGCGGTCCCGGCCCCGCCGTCGAGCGGCTCGACTCGATCTTCGCCACCCTGGCGCCGGGCGTCGACTCGGCCGAGCGCACCCCCGGCCGCACCGGGGACCCCACCCCCGCGGAGAACGGCTACCTCCACTGCGGGCCGAGCGGCGCGGGCCACTTCGTGAAGATGATCCACAACGGGATCGAGTACGGGGTGATGGCGGCCTACGCCGAGGGCCTCAACATCCTCAAGAACGCAAACGCCGGCACGGTCGAGCGCACGGCCGACGCCGAGACGGCGCCCCTCGAGCACCCCGAGTACTACCGATACGAGCTCGACATCCCCGAGGTTGCCGAGGTGTGGAGGCGTGGGAGCGTGATCGGGTCGTGGCTTCTCGACCTGACCGCGGCCGCCCTCCACGAGTCGCCGGACCTCGGCGGCTACGCCGGGCGGGTCTCGGACTCGGGCGAGGGGAGATGGACCTCGATCGCGGCGATCGAGGAGGGGGTGCCGGCCGAGGTCCTGACCACGGCGCTGTACGAGCGCTTCGCCTCCCGCGACCTCGACGACTTCGCCGACAAGGTGCTGTCGGCGATGCGCAAGCAGTTCGGGGGCCACGAGGAGAAGCCCTCCTAGAAGGGGCGGCGGTGCCCGACCACAGGCTCGAAGTTCTCCCCGACGCCGACGCGGTCGCCCGTCGCGGCGCAGAGGTAATCGCGGAGGGCGCCCGCGCCGCCGCTGCCGAGGGGCGCCCGTTCGAGCTGGCGGCGAGCGGTGGCCGCGGGCCGTGGAAGATGTACGGCCAGCTCGAGGACCGCGACGTCCCCTGGGAGTGGGTGGAGATCTTCCAGGCCGACGAGCGGGTGGCGCCGCCGGGCAGCGACGAGCGCAACCTCACCCACCTGATCCTCAGCCTCTCGCTCCGGGCGCAGGCCACGCTGCGGCCGATGCCGGTCAGCGAGGACGACCTGGAGGGCGCGGCCGCCCGCGACGCGGCCTCGCTCCCCGACCAATTCGACCTGATCCATCTCGGCCTCGGCCCCGACGGACACACCGCCTCCCTCGTTCCCGGCGACCCCGTGCTCGAGGTCACCGACCGCCGGGTCGCGGTTACCACCGGCGAGTACCAGGGGACCCGCAGGATGACCCTCACCTACCCCGAGCTCTCCCGCGCCCGGGGCCTGCTCTGGATCGTCACCGGCGAGGAGAAGCGAGAGCCCCTGGCCAAGCTCCGCGCCCGCGACCCCTCGATCCCGGCCGGCCGGGTCGAGTTCAGCGATTCCCTGATCGTCGCCGACGAGGCGGCTGTAACCTCGATCGCCGGATCGCCCTCGACCTAGACGTGCCCCCGCAGCCTCGAGCTGATCGATTGGAAGATCAACCACTACCGCGAAAGGCGGGGACAAGATGAAGCAACGAAAGCTTGGATCGCTCCAGGTCTCGGCCCTCGGGCTCGGTTGCATGGGGATGTCGGCCTTCTACGGGAGCACGGACGAGGAGGAGTCGATTGCGACCGTTCAGCGGGCGCTCGATCTCGGGATCAACTTCCTCGACACGGCGCAGCTCTACGGGCCGCTCACCAACGAGGAGCTGATCGGGCGCGCGATCGAGGGGCACCGCGACGAGTACGTGATCGCGACCAAGTTCGCGCGCCGGATGGACGCCGCGACTCCCGGCGACATGTCGACGATTGGACCCCTCGACGGCTCGGCCGAGCACGTGAGGGGCTCGATCGAGGGCTCGCTCAAGCGCCTCGGGACCGACCACGTCGACCTCTACTACCAGCACCGCGTCGACCCGGACGTCCCGATCGAGGAGACCGTTGGCGCGATGGCCGAGCTGGTGAAGGAGGGCAAGATCCTCCACATCGGGCTGAGCGAGGCCGCCCCGGAGACGATCCGGCGCGCCCACGCCGTCCACGCGATCACCGCGGTCCAGACCGAGTACTCGCTCTGGACCCGGGACCCCGAGGCCGTGGTCCTGCCAACCTGCCGCGAGCTCGGGATCGGGTTCGTCCCCTACTCGCCGCTCGGCCGGGGCTTCCTCTCGGGTCGGTTCCAGTCGGCCGAGGAGCTCGACAGCGACGATTGGCGGAGGACCAACCCGCGCTTCCAGGACGAGAACGTGAAGGCAAACCAGCGGCTGGTCGCCAAGGTGAGGGAGATCGCCGGGGAGAAGGGGATCACCCCAGCCCAGCTGGCGCTCGCCTGGGTCCTGGCCCGGGGCGAGGACATCGTCCCGATCCCGGGCACGAAGCGGCGCCGCTACCTGGAGGAGAACGCGGCCGCGGCCGAGGTCGAGCTGAGCGACGAGGAGTTGGCGCGGATCGACGCCGAGCTGCCGCCGGCCGCCGGCGACCGCTACGACCAGGCGGGGATGGCGGCGGTCAATCTCTGACCCCGCCTCCCGGGCGCCGGGTCAGCTTCGCTCGACGGCGTCACCGCGGCCGATCAGCACCTCGCTGACCATCTCGGGCGGGAACAGGCCGTGGTCGACGACCCCCGGGGTGGCCGAGAGGCGCCCGGCGAGAGCGGCCGGATCGGTGACCTCGCCGGTGTAGTCGGCGATCACGCCGCCATCGGGGCTGCGGACGGTGCCGGTGCGGAGCTCCACCGGGCCGATGCCGGTGCGAAGTCGGTGAAGGGTGGAATCGAGCCCGAAGGCCGACAGCTCCAGCGGGATCGGCGAAGAGATCCGCTCGACCCGCTTCGAGGAGTCGCCGATCACCACGAAGCGTGCGGCGGCGGCCCCGACGATCTTCTCGCGGGTGTGAGCGCCGCCGCCGCCCTTGACCAGCCAGCGCTCGGGCGAGATCTGGTCGGCGCCGTCGATCGCGATGTCGAGCTCCTCGAGGCTGTCGAACTCCTCCACCGGGATCCCGAGCTCGCGCGCCCGCTCGGCCGTTGCGACCGAGGTGGCGACGCAGCGCAGTCCCTCGAGGTTGTGCGCCGCGAGGGCCGGCAGCAGGAAGGCGACGGTCGAGCCCGTCCCGAGCCCAACCTTCATCCCGTCCTCGACGAGCGCCGCGGACGCCTCCGCGGCGAGCCGCTTCTCGCCCTGTCTGTTGGTTTGCTCACCCACCGGCCTGGGGAATCTATGGATCTCTGGCTAGGATCGGAGGTGGATCCGGAAGGAGAGAGGCATGGCAGTAGCAGCCGAGCGCCGTACCGACATCGATCAGCTCTGCATCAACACGATTCGCACCCTCTCGATCGACGCGATCCAGAAGGCCAACTCCGGCCACCCGGGGACGCCGATGGCGTTGGCGCCGGTCGCCTACACGCTCTGGCAGCAGTTCCTGCGCTTCGATCCCCAGGACCCGATCTGGCCAAATCGCGATCGCTTCGTGCTCTCGGCCGGGCACGCATCGATGCTGCTCTACTCGATGCTCTTCCTGACCGGGGTGAGGGCGGTCGACCCCGATTACGAGGTCGTCGGGGAGCCGTCGGTCAGCCGCGCGGACATCGAGAACTTCCGCCAGCTCGACTCGAGGACTCCGGGTCACCCCGAGTACCGCTGGACCTCGGGGGTCGAGACCACCACCGGGCCCCTCGGCCAGGGGATCGCCACCACCGTGGGGATGGCGATCGCCTCCAGGTGGCTCGCGGCCCGCTTCAACCGCCCCGACTACGAGCTGTTCGACTTCGACGTTTACGCGATCGCCGGCGACGGCGACCTGATGGAGGGCGTCTCCAACGAGGCCGCCTCGGTCGCCGGCCACCAGCGGCTCGACAACCTCTGCTGGATCTACGACAACAACCACATCACGATCGACGGCCGCACCGAGATCACCTACTCGGACGACGTCGCCGCCCGGTTCATGGGCTATCGCTGGAACGTGACCCGGGTCGGCGACGCCAATGACCAGCAGCTGCTCACCCGCGCCTTCGAGGAGTTCCGTGAGGAGAGGGATCGCCCGACCCTGATCATCGTCGACAGCCATATCGGCTACGGCTCCCCCCACAAGGTCGACACCGCCGAGGCGCACGGCGAGCCGCTGGGCGAGGAGGAGGTGCGCGAGACCAAGCGGGCCTACGGCTGGCCCGAGGACGCCCAGTTCCTCGTCCCCGAGGGGGTGCGCGAGCACTTCGCCGACGGGATCGGCAAGCGCGGGGCCGAGCTCCGAGCGAGCTGGCAGTCGCTGTTCGAGGCCTACCGGGAGCGGGAGCCGGGGCTGGCGGCCGAGCTCGACCAGACGCAACGCCGCGAGCTCCCCGACGGCTGGGACGCCGACATTCCCGTGTTCGAGCCCGACGAGAAGGGCGTCGCCACCCGGAAGGCGTCGAACGAGGTCGAGAACGCGGTCGCGGCCCGGGTGCCCTGGCTGCTCGCCGGCTCGGCCGACCTGACCAGCTCCACCTCGGTTGGCCTCGACGGGGAAGCCCCGTTCGAGCCCGACTCGCGGGCCGGGCGCCAGCTCTACCTCGGAATCCGCGAGCACGAGTCGGCCGCGATCTCCAACGGTCTCTCGCTCTCCAAGCTTCGCCCGACGTGGTCGACCTACCTGACCTTCTCGGACTACGCCCGGCCCGCGATCCGGCTGTCGGCGCTGATGGAGCTGCCGGTGATCCACATCTTCACCCACGACTCGATCGGGCTGGGGGAGGACGGGCCGACCCACCAGCCCGTCGAGCACCTCGCCTCCCTGCGGGCGATCCCCGGGCTCGACGTGATCCGCCCCTGCGACGCCAACGAGGTCGCCGAGGCCTGGCGGGCGGCGATGGACCGCACCCACCAACCGGTCGCCCTCGTCCTCACCCGGCAGGGGATCCCGATCCTGGACCGCTCGCGCTACGCCTCGGCCGAGGGCCTTCGCCGGGGCGGCTACGTGCTCGCGGACCCACCGGATGGAGGCCCGGAGGTGATCCTGATCGCGACCGGCAGCGACGTGCATCTGGCGGTGGCGGCGCACGAGAAGCTGATCGCCGACGGGGTCCGCTCGAGGGTGGTGAGCCTGCCTTGCTGGGAGCTGTTCGATCGCCAGGAGGAGGTCTACCGCGACGAGGTCCTCCCGCCGGCGATCACCGCGCGGGTGTCGATCGAGGAGGCCTCCACCCTGGGGTGGGATCGCTGGGTCGGTCCGGGCGGGGTCCGGATCGGAATGCACACGTTCGGTTCCTCGGCCCCGCTCAAGGACGTAATGACGAAGTTCGGCTTCACCCCCGACCGGGTGGTGGAGGCGGCCAAGGAGGTGTTGGGGCGATGAAGCCCACACAGAAGCTGCACGAGCTGGGCCAGAGCCTCTGGCTCGACAACATCACCCGGACGATGCTCGACGACGGGACCCTGAAGCGGTACATCGACGAGCTTCCCGTCACCGGGTTGACCTCGAATCCGACCATCTTCGACAAGGCGATCAAGGGCTCCGACGCCTACGACGACCAGATCGCCGACCTCCGGGCAAAGGGGACCGAGCCCGAGGAGATCTTCTTCGAGCTCGCGATCGCCGACCTGCGCAGGGCCACCGACCTGTTCGCCGGGGTCCACGCGAGCACCGACGGGGTCGACGGCTGGGTCTCGCTCGAGGTTTCGCCGCTGCTCGCCTACGACACCGACAAGACGATCGAGCAGGCCGCGCGGCTGCACGGCCAGGCGGAGCGGGAGAACCTCTACATCAAGATCCCGGGTACCGAGGAGGGTCGCCCGGCGATCGAGGAGTCGATCTTCGCCGGCGTCCCCATCAACGTCACCCTGCTGTTCGACTACCGCCACTACCTCGGCGCCGCCGACGCCTACATGCGCGGGATCGAGCGGCGGATCGAGGCCGGCCTCGATCCGGCGGTCAACTCGGTCGCCTCGATCTTCATCAGCCGCTGGGACGTGGCGATCGCCGACGAGGTGCCCGCCGAGCTCGAGAACGGCCTCGGGATCCCGATCGGGATGCAGGCCTACGGCGCCTATCGCGAGCTCCTCGATTCCGATCGCTGGCAGCGGCTCGCCGACGACGGCGCGCGCCCGCAGCGGCTGCTGTTCGCGAGCACCGGGACCAAGGACCCGGAGGCATCGGACACCCTCTACATCGAGGCGTTCGCGGCTCCCGACACGGTCAACACGATGCCGGACAAGACGCTGCTCGCCTTCGCCGACCACGGGAAGGTGGGTGACCCGCTGCCCCCCGACGGGGGCGACGCCGAGGAGCGGCTGGAGCGGTACCGGGAGGCCGGGATCGACGTCGACGAGCTGGCGTCCCGCCTTCAGCAGGAGGGCGCCGAGGCGTTCACGAGCAGCTGGCGGGACCTGCTCGAGACGGTCGAGTCGGAATCCCAGCGGCTGTCGGCGGCGAGCTAGCGCCGGTGCCGGGCGCGCCGGGGGAGGAGCCGACGCCGCTGCGGCAGCAGCCGGCATGGAAGCGGCTGGAGGCCCACCACGCCGAGATCGGCGAGCGCCACCTCCGCGGGCTGTTCGCCGAGGACGGGGCCCGTGGCGAGCGGCTGACCGCCGAGGCCGCGGGGCTCTTCCTCGACTACTCCAAGAACCGGATCACTGACGAGACGGTCGCGCTACTGGCCAAGCTCGCCGAGGAGTGCGGGCTCGCCGAGCGGCGCGAGGCGATGTTCCGGGGCGAGCGCATCAACGTCTCCGAGAACCGCGCCGTCCTCCACGTCGCCCTGCGGATGCCGCGCGGGCGCTCCCTGATCGTGGACGGAGAGGACGTGGTGAAGCAGGTGCATGAGGTCCTCGACCGGATGGGCGCCTTCTGCGAGCGGGTCCGCGGCGGGGAGTGGAGGGGCCACACGGGCAAGCCGGTCCGGAACGTGATCAACATCGGGATCGGCGGCTCGGACCTCGGGCCGGTGATGGCCTACGAGGCGTTGCGCCACTACTCGGAGCGCCAGAGGACCTTCCGGTTCGTCTCCAACGTCGACGGGACCGACTTCGCCGAGGCGACCCGCGACCTCGATCCCGCCGAGACGCTCTTCGTCGTCTCCTCGAAGACCTTCACCACCCTGGAGACGATGACCAACGCCCGCACCGCCCGCGAGTGGGCTCTGGCGGGGCTCGGCGACGAGGCGGCGATCGCGAAGCACTTCGTCGCCGTCTCCACCAACGCAGAGGAGGTGTCGAAGTTCGGGATCGACCCCGACACCAGGTTCGGCTTCTGGGACTGGGTGGGGGGCCGCTACTCGATGGACTCGGCGATCGGGCTCTCGACCATGCTCGCGGTCGGCCCCGGGCGCTTCGGGGAGATGCTGGCGGGGTTCCACGCGATCGACGAGCACTTCCGCGAGGCCGCCACCGCCGAGAACCTGCCGGAGCTGATGGGGCTCCTCTGCGTCTGGTACGGGGACTTCTTCGGCGCCCAGACGGTCGCGGTCCTCCCCTACGAGCAGTACCTGAAGCGGTTCCCCGCCTACCTCCAGCAGCTGACGATGGAGTCGAACGGAAAGCACGTCACCCTCGACGGGCGCCGAGTCGACTACGAGACCGGCGCGATCTTCTGGGGCGAGCCGGGCACCAACGGCCAGCATTCCTTCTACCAGCTGATCCACCAGGGAACGAAGCTGATCCCGTGCGACTTCATCGGCTTCCACCGGACGCTCAACCCGCTCGGCGACCACCACGACCTCCTGATCGCGAACGTCGTCGCCCAGCCCGAGGCCCTCGCCTTCGGGAGGACCGCCGAGGAGATCCGCGCGGAGGGGACCCCCGAGCCGGTCGTCCCCCACCGGGTGATGGAGGGGAACCGTCCCTCGAACGTGATCCTCGCCGATCGGCTCAGCCCCGAGACGCTGGGGAAGCTGGTGGCGCTGTACGAGCACAGCGTCTTCACCCAGGGGACGATCTGGGGGATCGATTCCTTCGACCAGTGGGGCGTCGAGCTCGGCAAGGTCCTCGCCAAGCGGATCGTCCCCGAGCTCCAGGCCGACGAGGAACCCGAGCTGGACCACGACAGCTCGACCAACGGCCTGATCGGCCGCTACCGCGCGGCGCGGGCGCGCTCCTGAGAGCGCGGGGTCGCGGGGGCGGGACCGCTGATCAGAAGCGAGGCGCCGATCGCGCCGCCGAGGTCGCCGAGGGCGGCGACGTGGACGGGTGGCGGCCTGTCATCGACGAACAGGTGCGGCTTCATCTCCGTCTCGAGCTGCTTCAGGTACCTGTCGCCGAATCGGATCCCCAGCCCGCCGCCGATCACGACGGCCTCGGGGTCGATCAGGTTGACCGCCGAAGCGATGCCGACCGCCAGGTGCCTGACCGCCCGGTCGATCAGGTGGGTGGCGAGCTCATCGCCGTGGTCGAGCGCCCGCGCCCAGACCCCGCTGGTGAGGCGATCGCGACCGCGCTCCTCCATGATCCGGAAGAGCTGGGTCTTGTACCCCTTCTTGTGCTCGGCGCGAGCCTTGATCTCCATCGCCCCGCGTCCCGCGTAGGCCTCGACGCATCCTCGGCGCCCGCACGTGCAGCGGGCGCCGTTGAGCCTGACCACCATGTGGCCGATCTCGCCCGCCGCGCCCTGACCGAGCCACGGCTTGTCGTTGAGGATCAGCCCCCCGCCGACCCCGGTTCCCCACCACACCCCGAGCACCGAGTCGTACGGCTTGCAGGCCCCCAGCCTGTATTCGGCGTCGACCGCCACCTGAACGTCGTTTCCCACCTTGACCTCGGTGCCGAGCTCCCTCGACAGCTCCTCTGCGAGCGGGAAGGAGCCCTCCCACCCGGGGAGGTTGCGAGCGCCCGTGACCACGCCGGTCCTCTCGTCCGCGTCGCCCGGTGAGCCGACGCCGACGCCCACCAGCCTCTCCGTCTGCACGCCCGCTTCGAACGCCGCCTCGCGCATCGCCGCCGCCATCGCGTGGGCGACGTCGAGGGGCGTCCCCCTGGTCGGGGTGGGATGCCGGGCCTCTCCCAGCACCTTGCCACGCGGGCTGACCACTGCGGCCTGGATCTTGGTCCCACCGAGGTCGATTCCCCCGCGGGCGGTGGTCGGGGCGGGGCTCACGGCCCTAGACGATATTTCACCGCCCAGGCGGTTTGACAAGCTGCGCCGGTGGCCTCGATGGCGGAATGGCGGACCTGGTGGCGAAAGCGGCGCTGGTACGAGCGAAACCGGCGCCCGCGCCGCCGCTGGCGGCTCGACCGCCATGCGGCGGCCGGCGGCTTCTTCATCCGCTTCCCCGTCGAGGGCGAGGTGCTCGAGGCGCTCGACTCGGGCCGCCTCGAGATCGGCGCCGGGACCCTGCTCGAGCCCGGCTGCTGGATCACCCTCGGCCCCGAGGCGCGAATCCGGATCGGCTTCGGCTGCTTCCTGAACCGCAACACGATGCTCGCCGCCAGCGAGCTGATCGAGATCGGCGACCACGTGATGCTCGCGAACAACTGCTTCGTCGGCGACTCGGACCATCGCTACGACGACCCGACGAAGCCAATCACCTGGCAGGGCTTCGAGCCGAAGGGCCCGGTCCGGATCGGATCGAACTGCTGGTTCGGGGTCGGGTGCGTGGTCACCGGCGGCGTCGAGATCGGCGAGCGCTGCGTGATCGGCTCCAACTCGGTGGTGACCGGCGACCTCCCCCCCGGGGTGATCGCGGCCGGCGCCCCGGCCAAGGTCCTGCGGGAGATCGAGTTCCGGGGCGGGTGGCGGCCTCCGGCGCGAGGCTCCCCTACGGCCGGATCTCGGTAACGGTCCCGTCGTTGTTGGCCACCCAGACGGCGCCCTCGCCGACGGCGATCGAGCTGGGCTGCTTTCCCGCCCGGACCGGCTTGCCGACGAACACTCCGGTGCTTGGATCGACCCGGGTGACGGCGCCGTCCTTGCTCACTACCCAGACGTAGCCGAGTCCGGCGGCGGCGTCGAGCGCGTCCGGGACGCGGACCGGGTTGCCGACCGCCTCGCCTGAGCCCGGGTCGATCCGCACCAGGATGCCCGCGGCGCCCAGCGCCCAGACCGCGTCCTGGCCCACGGTGACGCTGAACGCGCCGGGCACCTTGGCGCTCGTGTCCGACAGCTCGCCGTCGTCGGGGCTGATCCGGACGACGTCGCGGTTGCCGCGGCTCACCCAGACCCAACCCCCGCCGGCCGCGATCGAGCTGCCGCTGCCGTGAAGCTTGGTGGGGGTGCCGGTGCTCCGGCCGGTGGACGAGTCGACCCGTTCCACCTCCTTCTGCGACATCGCCCACACCGCCCCCTCGCCCGCCGAGATCTGGAAGGGGAAGCCGCGCACGTGCACGGGCTCCGCCGGCTGCCCCGACGGAGGCACCCGCTGGACGGCGCCTCGATCGGGCAGCGCCAGCCAGGCCGCGCCCTCCCCGGCGCTGACGTCGGTGGGGAAGCCGCCGGCCTGGATCGTCGAGGTCGAGCCGCTGCGGGGATTGATCCGGGTCAGCGCCCCGGTGAACGAGTCGGCGGCCCAGACATAGCCGGCCCCGGCGGCGACATGGTCGGCGCGGCCCTCGACCCGGACCGTCCTTGTGGTCGGCTGGGGAGGCGGCTTCGGCGGCGCCGGGGTGGTGATCCCGAAGTCGGAGCCCGGCTCCGGGCCGCCCCCGCCGCCGGAGAAGACGCCGGCGATCGCCAGGATCGCGACCACGGTCACGGCTGCCCCCGCCACGATCGCCGCGATCAGCGGCTTGGTCCCCGGCCCGGTCACCACAGCACCTGCACGTAGACCGTCCGCTCTCGCGGGCGGTCGTCGAAGTCGATGATCACGAGCTGCTGCCAGGTGCCGAGGGCAAGCCGGCCGTCGCGGACCGGGACCTGCTCGGAGGGACCGATCAGCGAGGCGCGCTGATGGGCGTGTGAGTTGGTGTCGTAATTGAGCCGGTTGTGCTCGTAGTCCCCTTCCACGGGGACCAGCCTGTCGAGCAGGGCGCGGAGGTCGGCGACGCCCCCGGGCTCGAACTCCATCGTCGTGATCGCCGCCGTCGAGCCCCCGACGAAGACGACCGCCAACCCGTCTTTCGTGCCCGCTTCGCCCACTATCCGCCGGACGTCGCCGGTGATGTCGATCACGTCGGCGTCCCCCCGCGTCGAGAGGCTCAGGTCCCCGCTATGAACCGGCACCGCGAGGAAGCTAGCGAAGGAGAGGGCCCGTCAGACCAGCTGCCCCACCTTGCGGATCTGGAAGGCCTTGATGAAATCGGTCAATCCCTGCATCAACGCCCAGATCGTCGCCATGCAAGGGGGCGTGCACCTCGCTTCGCCGGGACGAAGGGGAGCCAATAGAGTGCGCTGCCACTCCGTGGCCGACGCGACCGAACAACGCGCGCACCGCAAGCTGGTCACGACCCTGATCGTCGTCGCCTCGATCGTCGCTTTCCTCGCCGTGTTCGCGATCTGGGCGAACCGCCAGCTGCTTGAGACCGACACCTGGACCGACACGAGCACCAAGCTGCTCGAGGACAAGGACATCCAGGTGGCGGTGTCCGACTTCATGGTCAACACGCTGTATGCGAACGTCGATGTCCAGGCGCAGCTCGAGCAGGCCCTTCCACCGCGGGCGAAGGCCGCCGCCGGGCCGCTCGCCGGCGCCCTGCGCCAGCTCGCCCAGAACCTCGCCGACCGGGCTCTCCAGAGCCCGCGGGTGCAGGCGATGTGGGAGGACGCGAACCGGAAGGCTCACCAGACCCTGGTCGATGTGGTCGAGCACGGAGGAGCCGAGGACGTCACTCTCGACCTCGGGACGCTCGTCACCCAGCTCGGCGATCAGCTCGGCGTCGACGTCGCCTCGAAGCTGCCCCCGGGGGCGGCCCAGATCGAGATCCTCCCCAACGACAAGCTCTCCGCGGCGCAGACCGGGGTGAAGATCCTGCGGGGACTCGCGATCGTCCTCCTCGTGGTCGCCCTGGCGCTATTCGGGATCGCGATCTCCCTGGCGCGGGGGTGGCGCCGGCAGGCGCTTCGCTCCTGCGGGTTCGCCTTCATCGCTGTCGGGATCGCCGTGCTCGTCGTCCGGCGCCTGGCGGGTAACGTCGTCGTCGACTCGCTCAGCCCGACCGAGGCCGTGCGCCCCGCGGTCACCGCCACCTGGAAGATCGGGACCTCGCTGCTCGCCGACCAGGGCGGGGCGACGATCTTCTACGGGATCTTCATCGTGATCGGCGCCTGGCTCGCCGGGCCGAGGGGCTTCGCCCGCTCCGCCAGGCGGGCGATCGCCCCGGTGCTGGACCGGGCGAGCATCGCCTATATGTCCCTCGCCCTGCTCTTGATCCTGCTGTTCTGGTGGGCCCCGACCCCGGGCTTCCACCGCTTGCCGACCTCGCTGCTCTTGATCGTGCTCGCCGTGGTCGGCTTCGAGTTCCTGCGCCGCCAGGCGAAGCGGGACTTCCCGGAGGAGACCTGGGAGGTGGGCACGGAGCGCTGGCAGCAGGCCATCCGCTCGCGCGCCCAGCGGCGCCGCGGCGCGGACGGCGGTAGCGGCTGATGGGGTAGATACGGTCCCGGTCGATGATCGGGGTCGACGAGGGCAGCTTCCTCCTGATCTCCTCGGCCGCGGCCGTGGCAGCGATCCTCGTCGCCGTCCTTCCCCGGCGGCTGGCGCCCCCGGTGGTGGTGGTCGAGCTCCTGTTCGGGATCGTGATCGGGCCTCAGGTCCTCGACATCGCCCACCTCGACGACTTCACCCGGTTCTTCTCGAACCTGGGGCTGGGGATGCTGTTCTTCTTCGCCGGCTACGAGCGACCTATCTGCTCGGCGCCGGCGGGGTGGGGGAGTTCGGTCCGATCCTGCTCGTCACCCTGGTCCTCGCCCCCGGCCAGCCCGTCCACGAGATTCTCCTCCTGGTCGCCTTCGTCGGCCTCTCGGTTCTCCTCGCTATCGCCTCGGTGCGGGCGTCGTGGCGGGGATGGCCGGTGCTCGAGCGGACCCTCGAGGCGAGCAGCCAGCTCGCGGTCCGGTTGGCGGTCGTGCTGGTCTTCGCCCTGGTGGCGCTGGCCGACTCGCTCGGCCTCGACGTTCTCCTCGGAGGCTTTGCAGGAGGGATGATCACCCGGGCCGCCCTTCGCGGGCACGAGGTGTCGGTGTTCGATTCGAAGCTGACCGCGGTCGGGTTCGGGTTCCTGGTCCCGTTCTTCTTCGTCACCAGCGGGATGGGCTTCGACCTCGACGCGCTCACCGCCAGCGCCGCCGCGATCTTGAAGCTGCCTTTGTTCTTCCTCCTCTTCGTGGCCGTCCGGGGGACGCCGGCAATGCTCCTGTACCGACGCGTCTTCGCTCTCACCGAGCGGATCGCCCTCGCCCTGTTCTGCGCCACCCAGCTCCCGCTCGTTGTCGCCATCACCACGATCGCGGTCGACGAGGGCCACATGCGATCCTCGACCGCGGCCGCCCTCGTCGGCGCCGCGATGCTTTCGACCCTGGTCTACCCGCTGATGGCGATCGCCCTGAAGCGGCGCGTCCCCGCAAGCGCCCTCCGGGGGCCGGCGCCGGCCCCCGCATCCTGACCTACCAGTCCCAGGGGGTGCGGGCGGCGAGGCTCTCCACCGACAAATACTCCTTGAAGGCCTCCAGCTCGTCGGCGTCGATCGAGTAGCTGTGCTCCTCGTCCGGGAAGCGACCGGCGCGGACGTCGGCGACGTAGCTGCGCATCCCGGCGACCATCTGGTCGTGGGTCTCGGCGTAGCGCTTGACGAACTTCGGGGCGTGGCCGGTGAACAGGCCGAGGAGGTCGTGGAAGACGAGCACCTGGCCGTCGGCGGCGGGGCCGGCGCCGATCCCGATCACGGGGACGTCGATCTGCGGTACCAGCGCCTCGGTGACCGCCGCGGGGATCGCCTCGAACACGATCGCGAAGCAGCCGACCGACTGGAGGGCGAGGGCCTCCTCGGCGAGCCTCGCGGCGGCGCCGGCGGTCTTCCCCTGGGCCTTGAACCCGCCGAGGGCGGACGCCGTCTGCGGGGTGAGCCCGACGTGGCCCATCACCGGGATCCCGGCGCGGATGATCGCCCGGGCGCGGTCGACCGACTGACCGCCGCGCTCGAGCTTGACCGCGTCGCAGCCGGCCTCCTTCATGAACCGCTGGGCGTTCGCAACCGCGAGCTCGTTCGAGGCCTCGTAAGAGCCGAACGGGAGGTCGCCGATCATCAGCGGCGTCCTCAGCCCGCGCCGGACCGCGCGCGCCAGGATCAGCATCTCATCCATCGTCACCGGGACGGTCGACTCGTAGCCGAGCACGACCATCGCCGCCGTGTCGCCGACGAGGACCACGTCGACGCCGGCCGCCTCGGCGACCTCGGCGGAGGGATGGTCGTAGGCGGTCACCATCACGATCGGCTCGTGCCCGCGCTTCATCTCGGCGAGGCGGGGCACCGTCACCCGGGAGGGGCGGGGCTTCTTCTCCGATTGGGTGCTCATCCGGGTACCGGCTCCTCTCGGTCGAAATCGATGACGACGTTGTCGATCAGCCTCGCCCTCCCGACCCTGGCGGCGACCGCGACCAGGACCGGCCTGCCGTCGAGCTCGGCGACCGGGGTCAGGTCCTCCGCGTCGCGCGCCTCCAGGTATTCCGGCTCGATCCCGGCGTTGCGGAGCTCGCCGGCGGCGGCGGCGACGATCGCTGCGGCGGAGCGCTCGCCGTCCCGGGCGGCGCGCTCGGCCGCGGCCAGCGCCCGGGGGAGGGCGAGGGCGCGCTCGCGTTCGGCCGGGTCGAGGTAGGCGTTGCGCGAGCTGATCGCGAGCCCATCCGGGTCGCGGACCGTAGGCAGCACCTCGATCTCGACCGGGAAGTCGAGGTCGGCCGCCATCCGCCGGATCACGACCGCCTGTTGGGCGTCCTTCTGGCCGAAGAAGGCGACGTCGGGCTGGACGCAGGAGAAGAGCTTGGCGACGACGGTGGTGACTCCGCGGAAGTGGGACGGGCCCCGGCGCTCCGGGGCGCCGTCGAGGACGCCGGTGAGGCTGTCGTCGACCTCGACGATGGTGGCGAACCCGGGCGGGTAGACGTCCTCGACCGAGGGCGCCCAGAGCAGGTCCGTGCCCTCGGCCTCGGCGAGGGCGACGTCGCGCTCCTCGTCGCGGGGATAGGCCTCGAGGTCCTCCCCGGGGCGAAACTGGGTCGGGT
This sequence comes from Actinomycetota bacterium, assembly GCA_046730475.1. Lineage (GTDB taxonomy): Bacteria > Actinomycetota > Thermoleophilia > Solirubrobacterales > 70-9 > JBKPIY01. The sequence continues at coordinate 3,692 of JBKPIY010000071.1, read as the reverse complement.
TGACGAAGGCGCTGACGACCACGACGTCGCAGGTGGCCCGGGCGCGACGGATCAGCGACAGGTGGCCCTCGTGGAGGTAGCCCATCGTCGGGACGAGCCCGATCCGGCGCCCCTGGCGCCGGTCGGCCGCGAGCGCCTCGCGGAGCTCGGCCTTTGTCCGCACGATCCTCATGCCGGGAGCTCGAGCGCCGGCTCGAATTGGGGGACGAGGTCCCGTTCCAGTTCCCTCATCGAGATACCAGACGGTGGGAGTTGATCTGTGGGGAACGACCCTTCTCGGGCCGGTTGGTCCACGCCCGCGCTCAGGTCGCGACCAATACCAGTATACGAGGGCGGTCGGGGTGCCCGGCAGGTCCCGGCAGGCTCCGGAAGTGCGGTATTTGCGCCCCCGCCGGCCCAGGGCGGGGTCGGGAGCCCGGACTACGATTGAGCCGATGCCGATCTACGAGTTCGAGTGCGGCGCCTGCGGGAAGCGCTTCGAGGAGCTGGTCGGAGAGCACGTCGGGAGGTCCGTCGAGGACGTCCGCTGTCCGGCCTGCGGGTCGACCGGGATCGAGCGGAGGATCGCGGGTTCCCAGGCGCCGCCCCAGCGCAGTCTGACGGCGAGCCAGAAGCGCCGCCTCGAGCAGCGACGGGGGATCGACCGCGGCGGCGCCGGGCAGAGGTTCAGGGAGCGCCGGGCCGCCCGGCGAGCGCGGGCGGGGGAGGGCGGCTGATGGACGCGGCCGCTCGCCGCCGGGCCCTGGTCGAGGTCTACAACGAGGCGTCGGCCTGCGAGCGCTGCCCCCTCCACGAGACCCGCGAGCGGGTGGTGTTCGGTGCCGGCAACGCCGACGCCGAGTTGATGTTCGTGGGCGAGGCCCCCGGTGGCGAGGAGGACCGCCAGGGTCTTCCGTTCGTCGGGCGCGCCGGCAAGTTCCTGAGCGAGCTGCTCGCGGGGATCGGGATGAGGAGGGAGGAGGTCTTCATCAACAACGTCCTCTGCTGCCGGCCCCCCGGCAACCGGGATCCGCTGCCGATCGAGATCCTCTCTTGCCGCCCGTTCCTGGAGCGCAAGATCGAGCTGATTCAGCCGCGGGTGATCGCCACCCTCGGCAACTTCGCCACCAAGCTCCTCACCGGAAACCCCGCCGGGATCACCCGGGTCCACGGGACCGCCCAGGAGCACGTGCTCGGGGGGCGAAGGGTGTTGCTGCTGCCGCTGTTCCATCCCGCCGCCGGCCTGCGAACGCCACGGGTGGCCGAGCAGCTGCGCGAGGACTTCAGGTTGATCCCGGATCTGCTCGCGGCTCCGCTGCCGGAGCCCGAGCAGCTCGAGGCGGAAGCACCTGCCGCCGTCGCCGATCAGCTCGAGCTCCTCGGCTGAGCCGCAGGAATGCTCCAGATCGCGTGTAGCTGCACTCGCCTCCCGAATCCGGTTCCCGTTACAACTGGGCCGATGGCACCCGGCGCCGGCGAGCGACCTCGAGCCCAGCTCATCCGCACCCGGAGCGCGGCCGAGACAGAGGCCCTCGGCGCCCGGATCGCCGACGGGCTGCGGCCCGGGGACGTGGTCCTCGTCAGCGGTGAGCTCGGGGCGGGGAAGACCACCCTGATCCGCGGCGCCTGCAGGGGGCTCGGCGTCACCGAGCCCGTCACATCGCCGACGTTCACGATCGGCCACCGCTACCGAGGCCGGGTCCCGATCTCCCACCTTGACTTCTATCGCCTCAGCGATCTCGGGCAGGAGGACCCGGCGTTGCTGGACGACTACCTCACCGCGGAGGCGGTCGCCCTGATCGAGTGGCCCGGGGCGGCCGAGCCCTGGCTCGACCGGATCACCCGGAGAGTCGAGATCCGGCTGGCCGGCGGCGACGAGCGCGAGATCGAGATCTCGTCGTGAGCGCCCGCGGCGCCGCCGTGCTCGGATTCGACACCGCGACTGCCTACGCGGCGGTGGCGGTGACCCGCGAGGGCGAGCCGGTGCACGAGGAGGAGCAGGGACCGGACCGTGGCGGCCGGCCCCGCCATTCCGAGGCCCTGCTGGCGGCGATCGCGCGCAGCGTCGCTTCGGCGGGCGGTTGGGAGGAAATCCGCCTGATCTCGGTCGGGCTCGGACCCGGGTCCTACACCGGGCTTCGGATCGGGATCGCCACCGCCCGCGCCCTCGCCCAGGCGCGGTCGATCCCGATCGCGGGGGTGACGACCCTCGCCGCCCTCGCCCGAGGGATCACGACCCGCCTCGACGGCGACGGGCGCCCCGCCCTGGCGGTGCTCGACGCCCGCCGCGGCGAGGCGTTCGCGGCGCTCTACGGCGCCGACGGGACCGAGCTCCGTCCGCCCTTCGTCGCCTCCCCCCCAGAGCTCACCGCCGCCGTCGCCGGGCTGGAGCCGCCTCCGCTGGCCGCCGGGGACGGCTCGCTACGATTCGCCGCAGAGCTGCAGGCCGCGGGCGTAGTGGTGGTCCCTGCGGGGGACCCGGTTCATCGGGTGGCCGGGCGCGAGGTTTGCGCGCTGGGCTCGACCGCGACACCATCATCGCCCGAGGCGATCGAGCCGATCTATCTGAGAGAGCCCGATGCGAAGAGGTGGCTTGACCGAGACCGAGGGAAGCGCGCCGGCTGAGTCCGGCGTCAGGGTCCGACGGCTGACCTACAGCGACCTGCCGTCGGTGATCTCGATCGAGCGGCGCTCCTTCCCGACGCCGTGGTCACTGGCGATGTTCGTGCTCGAGCTCTCGAAGCCGTCGGGCATCTGCCTGGCGGCCGAGGGCGCCCACGGCCTGGCCGGCTATCTGGTCTGCGCCCGCTACGACGACCTCTGGCACCTGATGAACGTCGCCGTCGACCCGGAATACCGCCGCCGCGGGATCGCCCGAGAGATGATCGAGCGGCTGTTCGAGGAGGCGGGCGCGGGCGCGCGCTTCACCCTCGAGGTCCGGGTATCGAACGCCGGCGCGATCGAGATGTACGAGCGCTTCGGCTTTCGCCACGCCGGCCGCCGGCGACGCTACTACCACGACAACGGCGAGGACGCCCTGATCATGTGGCTGGCAACCTCCGACGCCGCCGCCGGCGTCGCCTACTAGCTCGCTCGAGTGACCGGCCGGAGCCCCGTCCAGCGCGGACGCGGAGCGGAGCGCCGGCGGAACCTGATGCTCCTCGCGATCGAGACCTCCTGCGACGACACCTGCGCGGCGGTGGTGAAGGGCCCGCGAATCCTCTCCAACGTCGTCTCCTCACAGGCGGCGTTCCACGAGCTCTACGGCGGGGTCGTTCCCGAGGTCGCCTCTCGCCATCACCTCGAGCTGGTGAACGCGGTGGTGGCTGCGGCGCTCGAGGGCTCGGGCGTCGGGCTCTCCGAGCTCGACGGCGTCGCCGTCACCCAGGGCCCCGGCTTGATCGGCGCCCTGCTGGTCGGTCTGAGCACGGCCAAGGCGCTCGCCGCCGCCCACACCAAGGCCCTGATCCCCGTCGACCACCTGCACGGCCACGTCGCCGCCAACTTCCTCGAGCCCGACCCGCTCGAGCCGCCCTTCCTCTGCCTGATCGCGAGCGGCGGCCACACCTTGCTCGCTGGGGTCCAAGACAAGAGGCGAGCGTTTGATGTCCTGGGGACAACCCTCGACGATGCCGCGGGCGAGGCCTTCGACAAGGGCGCACGGTTGCTCGGCTTGGGCTATCCGGGCGGGCCCGCCATTCAGAAGGCGGCCG
>JBKPIY010000070.1:0-15762 GCA_046730475.1 Actinomycetota bacterium | reverse complement strand
GCCAGGGGCGCTTCGCTCCTATCGCCGAGCGATGGACCTTCGGGTGCTGCCGGAGTTCGGTCCCGCTCGCCTCGCCGATCTCGGCCACCGCGACCTCCAGGATTTCGTCGATCGTCTTCTCGGCGAGGGGCTCGCCGCCTCGACCGTCCACGGGACGCTCCTGCCGCTGCGGGCGATCTTCAAGCGAGCGGTCAAGCGCGGCCTGCCGGTCAACCCGACCGCCGATCTCGACCTCCCCGCCCTCGACGGTCGCCGGGAGCGAATCGCCGATCCGGTGGAAGCGGCGAAGCTGATCGCCGCCCTCCCCGCCTCAGACCGGGCCCTGTGGGCAACCGCGATGTACGCCGGGCTCCGCCGCGGCGAGCTCCAGGCGCTTCGGTGGGAGAACGTCGACCTCGCCGCCGGGGTGATCCGGGTTGAGCGCGGATGGGACGCGACGGCCGGGGAGATCGCGCTGAAGTCGAAGGCCGGCCGGCGTCGGGTTCCGATCGTCGCTGCCCTGCGCGAGCTGCTGATCGAGCACCGGCTCGCCGCCGTCGACACCGGCGACGAGGCGCTCGTGTTCGGCCGAACGGCGAGCGAGGCGTTCGTTCCCGGGACGATCAGCGCCCGGGCGGATCGGGCTTGGGGGGACGCCGGCCTCGAGCGGATCATCCTGCACGAGTGTCGCCACACCTTCGCGTCGCTGATGATCGCCGCCGGGGTGAACGCGAAGGCCCTGTCGGTGTTCATGGGTCACGCCAACATCACGATCACGATGGACCTCTACGGGCACCTGATGCCGGGCTCGGAGGCCGAGGCGGCCGGGCTCCTGGACGCCTACATGAGCGCTCAGCTGGCCGCCGGCGAGGACGCCGGTCGGGCCGCCACTGGCGCATTTACTGGCGCATGGGAAAGCGAGAATGGCCGCAAAGCGCATCAACAAGCCGAATAGCGGCGTCACCTGGCGAAGTCCGTTAGTTTGGGCAGCCGTGCCCACGGCCAGGAAGACAGTGGGATCGCTGCGCGTGGCCTCGGAGGCCTCGGCGACGGTCGGCGAGACCCCGCTCGTGAGGTTGCGCCGCCTGGGCCCCGATGACGGCGCAGACGTGGTCGCCAAGCTGGAGTTCTTCAACCCGGGGGGGTCGATCAAGGACCGGATCGGGGTGGCGATGATCGATGCCGCGGAGCGGGACGGGCTGATCCGCCCCGGGAAGTCGGTGATCGTCGAGCCGACCAGCGGCAACACCGGGATCGCGCTGGCGGTGGTGTGCGCGGCCCGCGGCTATCGGCTCCTCCTCACCCTCCCCGAGGGGATGAGCCGGGAGCGCGCGGCGCTGCTGCGGAGCCTCGGCGCCGAGGTCCACGAGACCCCCTCGCTCGGCGGGATGAACGAGGCGGTCGAGCTCGCCGGGAAGCTCGCCGAGCGGCACGAGGCCTTCATCCCCCAGCAGTTCTCGAACCCCGCCAACCCCGAGATCCACCGCCGGACGACCGCCGAGGAGATCTGGCGCGACACGGACGGCGAGGTCGACGCCCTCGTCGCCGGGGTCGGGACCGGCGGCACGATCACCGGCGTCGGCCAGGTGCTGAAGGAACGACGGCCGTCGGTGAGCGTGTTCGCTGTCGAGCCCGCCGCCTCGCCCGTCCTCTCGGGCGGGTCGCCCGGCCCCCACAAGATCCAGGGGATCGGCGCCGGCTTCGTCCCCGAGGTCCTCGACCGTTCGGTGATCGACGAGGTGATCCCCGTCGCCGACGAGGACGCCCTGGACACCGCGCGCCAGGCGGCCCAGCGCGAGGGCCTCCTGGTCGGGATCTCCGCCGGGGCGGCGATCCACGCCGCCCTCGAGGTCGGCCGCCGCCAGGAGATGGTGGGCAAGCGGATCGTCGTGATCGTCCCCGACAGCGGCGAGCGCTATATGTCGCTGCCGTTCTTCGCCCCCGAGTAGCCCACCAACGCCGGGCGGCTGCTCCGCGACCCTGACGGGCAAATTTGGGCACGGTCACCCGGTCGCCCGGATCCGGCCATCTACCCTGTTGGCATGCTCGGGATCGGCACTCTGAGGCGGGTCGCCAAGGAGATCAGCGCCGACGTGGCGGCCGCGCGCGAGCGCGACCCGGCCGCCCGCGGGATCGGGACCGTGGAGATCCTCACGGGCTGGGCGGGCGTCCAGGCGCTCCTCGCCCACCGGGTCGCCCACGCCCTCTGGGACGGCGGCGTCCCGCTGGCGCCGCGGGTGATCGCCTACGCCAGCCGCGCGGTCACCGGGGTCGAGATCCACCCGGCGGCGAAGATCGGCGCCGAGTTCTTCATCGACCACGGCTCCGGCGTGGTGGTGGGGGAGACGGCGGAGATCGGCGACCGGGTGACGCTGTACCAAGGGGTCACCCTCGGCGGCACGGGATTCGCCCGCGGCAAGCGCCATCCGACCCTCGAGGACAACGTCACCGTCGGCTCCGGGGCGAAGCTCCTCGGCCCGGTGACGGTCGGGCGCAACGCCAAGGTGGGAGCCAACACGGTGGTGATCGAGGACGTCCCGCCCGAGACCACCGTGGTCGGCAACCCCGGCCACCCGGTCCGGGTGGAGGGGCGCCGAGTCGAGGGCCCGGACACCGACTGGATCCACCTCCCTGACCCGATCGCCGAGGCGATCAAGGCGCTGTCGGAGAGGATCGCCGAGCTCGAGCGCAGGCTCGCGGCGGCGAACGGCGAGGACGCGAAGCCCGCCGACGTCACCGAGCTGCGACCGAAGAAGGGCCCGAGCTCCGCCGGGGGCTGAGCGGGCCGGCCCAGGCGACCGCCCGCGCCGGAGGGCGGGCTATGCTCGCCCGGTGGCGCCAGCGAGAGAGCAGGAAGCCCCGCGGAGTCCTGCGAGAGGTGGGGAGGAAGCCGACGAGCTGAACGGGTCGGCCGCCCCCACCGAGGTCGGGGCGAGCCAGATCGAGCGCCTGCTCGCCGATCTCAACTCGCCCCAGCGCGAGGCGGTCACCCACGGCGAGGGGCCTCTCCTGATCCTGGCGGGGGCCGGCTCCGGCAAGACCCGGGCGCTCACCCACCGGATCGCGTGGCTGCTCGCGACCGGGCGGGCGCGGCCGAACGAGATCCTCGCGATCACCTTCACCAACAAGGCCGCGGAGGAGATGCGAGATCGGGTCGCCACCCTGGTCGGCGGGGTCGAGCGGCGGATGTGGGTGATGACCTTCCACGCCGCCTGCGCCCGCATCCTCCGCGCCGAGGGGGAGCGGCTCGGCTACACCAGCCGGTTCACGATCTACGACGAGGCCGACTCGCTGCGGATGATGAAGCGGGTCCTCGAGGATTTGGACGTCGACGCGAAGCGCTATCCGCCACGGGCGATCCGCGCTCGCGTCTCCGACGCCAAGAACGGCCTGATCGACGCAGAGACCTACCAGGAGGAGGGGGGCGGCTCGGCCTTCGAGGAGCTGGTCGGCCAGGCCTACCGGCTGTACGAGCGCCGGATGCTCGACGCCAACGCGATGGACTTCGACGACCTCCTCACCCGCACGGTCAACGTCCTCGAGCTCTACGAGGACGTCCGCCGCCGCTACCGCGAGCGCTTCCGCTGGGTCCTCGTCGACGAGTACCAGGACACGAACCATGCGCAGTACCGGCTCCTCCAGCTGCTTTGCGGCGAGCACGGGAACCTGACCGTGGTCGGAGACGAGGACCAGTCGATCTACGGATTTCGCCAGGCGGACATTCGCAACATCCTCGAGTTCGAAAAGGACTTCCCGGAGTCCGAGGTCGTCAAGCTGGAGCAGAACTACCGCTCGACGAAGACGATCCTGGCGGCCGCGAACGAGGTCGTGTCCAACAACCGCGGGCGGCTCGGCAAGCACCTGTGGACCGACCTCGATCAGGGCGAGAGGATCGTCGTCGCCGAGCTGGACGATGAGCACGCCGAGGCCCGCTTCGTCGCGGGCGAGATCGAGTCCCTGGTGGGCGCCGGCGTGTCCCAGGACGAGATCGCGGTCTTCTATCGGACCAACGCCCAGAGCCGGGTGCTGGAGGACATCCTCGTCCGCTACGAGCTTCCCTATCAGGTGATCGGCGGGACCAAGTTCTACGAGCGGGCCGAGATCAAGGACGCGGTCGCCTACCTCCAGCTGATCCTGAACCCGGCGGACGAGATGAGCTTCTCGCGGATCGTGAACTCGCCGCGGCGGGGGATCGGCAACACCAGCCAGGCGCGGCTGCTCTCCCACGCCAACACATCCGGAGAGACGATCTGGGAGGTCGCCCGGACGGCGGAGACGGTCAGCGGGATGGGGGCGGCGGCGATCAAGTCGGTCGGGCGCTTCGTCGAGCTGATCGAGGAGCTCCGGGCCGCGTTCGAGGGACGGCCGGTGGCCGAGCTGCTCGAGGCGCTGCTCGAGCGGAGCGGCTACCTCGACGCGCTGCGGGCGGAGCGGACGATCGAGGCCGAGGGACGAATCGAGAACCTCGACGAGCTGGTGGGGGTGGCCGCCGAGTTCGACGCCAACCGGGCGGTGGAGGGGGAGTCGGAGCTGTCGCCGCTGGAGGAGTTCCTGCAGGCGATCTCGCTCTACACCGACCAGGACGAGCTCCGCCGTGGCGAGAGCCGCGTCACCCTGATGACCCTCCACAACGCCAAGGGCCTCGAGTACGAGGCGGTGTTCATGATCGGCTGCGAGGAGGGGGTCTTCCCCCACATGCGGGCGCTCGAGGAGGGCGAGGAGGAAGAGGAGCGCCGCCTCTGCTACGTCGGGATCACCCGGGCGAAGAGCCGGCTGTGGCTGACCCACGCCCGCAGCCGGCGGATGTTTGCCAACCGCGAGTTCGGGATCGCATCCCGGTTTCTCTCCGAGCTGCCCGACGAGCTGGTCGAGCGCGAGGGGACCGAGGAAGAGGCGCTGACCGGGTGGACCAGCGGAGCCGGGGCCGGCCCGGGTCCCGCCCGCCACGCCGAGGTCCCGATCTTCGCCACCGGCGACGACGTCGTCCACGCCAGCTTCGGGGAGGGGGTGGTCACCGCGGTCGAGCCCGGCGGGGTGATCGTGGTTCGGTTCGCGGGCGACGGCGCCGAGCGGAAGCTGATGGCCGACTACGCGCCGCTGAGGAAGGCCGCGTGAGCGCCACCGTGATCGACGGAAAGGCGGTCGCCGCCGGCGTCCGAGGACGGGTCGCCGGGGAGGTGGCCGAGCTGGCCGAGGAGCTCGGGCGCCCGCCCGGGCTCGCCACGGTGCTGGTCGGCGACGACCCCGCCTCGGCGATCTACGTGCGTCGCAAGCGCGAGGCCTGCGAGGAAGTGGGGATCAGCTCCTTCCATCACGAGCCGCCCGGATCGATCTCCCATCAGGAGCTGCTCGGCCTGGTCGAGGAGCTGAACGCGAACGACGAGGTCGACGGGATCCTGGTCCAGCTACCCCTGCCCGACCGGATCGACGCGGCCGAGGTGGTCGCCTCGATCGATGCCTCCAAGGACGTCGACGGGCTCACCCCGGTGAGCGCCGGCCTCCTCGCCCGCGGCACCCCGGGCCTCGTCCCCTGCACGCCCCGCGGGGTGATGGAGCTGCTCGCCAGCGTGGGGGTGGACCCCGCCGGCAAGGAGGCGGTGATCGTCGGACGCTCCAACCTCGTCGGCCGCCCGCTCTTCAGCCTCCTGCTGATCGCCAACGCCACCGTCACGATCTGCCACAGCCGCACCCCCGACCTCGGCGCGGTCTGCCGCCGCGCCGAGATCCTGGTCGTGGCCGCCGGACGCCCCGGGCTCGTCACCGGGGAGATGGTGCGCCCCGGCGCCACCGTGATCGACGTCGGCACCAACCGCACCGACGAGGGCCTCGTCGGCGACGTCGAGTTCGCGGCCGCCCGCGAGATCGCCGGCGCGATCACCCCCGTCCCGGGCGGCGTCGGCCCGATGACGATCGCGATGCTGCTCGCGAACACCGTCCAGGCGGCCCGGGACCAGGCCGGAATCGGCGCCCGCGCCTGACTCCCGCCGACGCCAACCGGCCCCCGAGGGTGCCGTCAGCGTGGTTGAATCCGGCCCCTCGTCAAGCGTTCCGCGGGTCCGTAGCCGGCCCGTATCCAACAGACGGAGGACCAATTGGACTTCTCACGGCTTCGCACTGGGGAGATCGTCGCCGGGCTAGGCGGCATCGCGCTGTTCGCGTTCCTGTTTTTGGATTGGGTCGGCGGCGGCGTCGAGATCACCACTTCTACCGGTCCGGGTGGCGCCCAGGTGCCGACCGGCGTCGAGGCGGCGAGCATCTCGGGATGGGACTTCCTCACCGACCTGCCCGGGTTCCTGATCATGCTGGCGGGCCTGTCCGGCATCGCTCTCGCCGGGCTGGCGGCGTCGGGACAGCGGGTCAACGTCGACGGCCTCCCCAGGGGGGCGGTGACCGCCGGCCTCGGGACGCTCGCCACCCTTCTCGTCCTCTGGCGAATGGTCGCCGGATCGCCCGAGCTGAAGGTCGGGATCTTCCTCGGCCTGGCCGCAGTCTTCACCGTGGCGGCCGGCGGGCTGATCGCGTTGATCGACGAGGGCTTCGAGCCGCTCGTCGCCGCCGACCGGGGCGACTCGAGGCGCTCGAACGGGGATCGGTAACGGATTCGATCTCGGTGATCGCGCCGCCCAGGGCGGTCGCTACGACCGTCCCGGCGGATAGGGTGCCGCCTACCGAATTTGGCCCAAGGGCTCTTCCCGAGCACCGCTGGCGGCGAGCAATCAAGCTCAAAGGAGAGAGGATGGACACAAGCAGAATGAGCCAAGGGCAGATGATCGCGGCCGGGTCCGCGGTCCTGCTCTTCATCTTCATGTTTCTGCCGTTCTGGGAAGCTGGCAGCGTCAGCTCTAGCCTCTGGGAGTCCTCTTCGACGTTTGACATCTACCTGCTGATCACCGTGCTCGTCGCAATCGCCGCCGCGCTCACCGCCGCCGCCGGCCACGTCCTCCCGGGAATGACCCTGAACGGCGCCACCGCCCTCCTCGGCGGCGTCGGCACGGTGCTGATGCTGTGGCTGCTGATCTTCGACTGGCCCGACGGCTTTAGCCGCCAGATCGGGGCCTTCCTCGTCCTGATCGCCGTCGCGGGGATCGCCTTCGGCGGCTGGAGCGCCGCCCAGGAGGACACGGGCGTCGACAGGTACTAGGCCGCGTTGCGCTGCCGGGGCTGGTGGGCGGAAGAGCCCGGACAAGCAGATGAGCGCACCGAGGCGAACCGCGGTCCTGGCCGGGCTGGCCGGGATCGCCCTGCTCGTCGTCGGCTTCCTGCCCTGGTTCGAGGACCGGGAGGGGGCATCGGTCGACCTCTGGCAGTCGTTTCAGGTGATCGACATCATCGCCACCGCCGCGATCACGCTCGCGGTCGCGACGGCGGCGGCCGCCCTCGCCGGGGATCGGACCGGGCTCCCGGTGGCCGGAAGCTCGGTCACGGTGGCGGCGGCGGCGATCACCTGCGTCCTCCTCCTCTACCGCCTCGTCAACCCGCCCGACGCGCTCGCGCGGGAGATCGGCGCCTGGCTCGGGCCCGCCCTGACCGCGGCGATCGGCCTGCTCGCCTACCAGGGGATGCGGGAGGAGCCGGCCGCCCGCCGTCGCTCCGAGGCGCCGCACGCTCGGACCTAGCTCGTCCTACGACGCGCTCAGCCGCTCGGCGATCCCGCGGGAGACCCGTACCGCGCAGGCGATGATCGTCATCATCGGGTTGACGCCGACCGAGGTGGGGAGAAGGCTGGCGTCGGCGACGTAGAGGCCCTCGGCGCCCCGAACCGACCCGTCGGCGGCGGTGACGCTGGTGTCCTCGTCGGCGCCCATCCGGGCGGTGCTCATCGGGTGGAAGGCCTCGAGGCGGAGGTCCGCGGGACGCAGGCGCATCGACTCGAACTCCTGCACCCGCCCGCGTGGGATCACGGCCAGGGGGCCGACGTTGGGGTAGACCTCGGTGGCGCCGGCGGCGAAGTGGATCTCGGCGGCGCGGGCGATCCCGAACTGGATTCGCCGGGCCTCGTCGGGGCGCAGCCGGTAGGAGAGTCGCAGCGAGCCGTCCCCGCCAACCGCGACCCGGCCCGAGGAGCGGTCGTGGAGGTGGACGCCGATCGAGCCGACCCGGTCGTAGTCGCGGACCCTGGCGGCGTGGGCGCGGCCGGCGCCGGGGAGCCACTGGGCGCCGAAGGCGAGCGGGGTGAAGGTGGCCTCGAGCAGGATCCCCTGCGGCTGCCATTGATCGACGTAGTAGCTCTGCATCACCCCCTCCCAGCCGCGCACCTGCTCGGGGTAGCGGGCGCCGATCCAGGCGGCGGGGTGAACGTGGAGGTGGCGGCCGAGGTGAGGGTGGACGATGCGCGAGCGCAGGAGCAGCTCCGGAGTCCCGAAGGCGCCGCCCGCCGAGATCACCGCCCGGGCGCGGACCTCGAACGGTCGGGTAGGGGAGGGCCGGCCGTTTCGGGAGATCTCCTCCGCCGCCCTGGTCGGGAGGCCGGCGCGGCAGGAGAGCCCAATGACCCGGCCGCGCTCGGCGAGCACCCGCAGCGCTTGGACCCCCGCGCGGATCCGGGCCCCGGCGGCGGCAGCCCGCGGCAGGTAGGAGACGTGCATCGCCCGCTTGGCGTCGATCGGGCAGCCGACCGGGCACGAGCTGCACTGGACGCAGGCGCCGGCGTTGCGGGCGATCGGCCCGCCGCTCGCGCCGAGCGCCTCGGCGCCCTCCATGCAGAGCTGCCCGTTTCGCCCCATCACCTCGGGGTCGAGGGGGGTGACCGCGAGCACCCGCTCGGCAAGCTCGTAGTCGGGATCGAGCCCGGTCGCCCACGGGATCCCGGAGCGGTCGCGCCAGTCGGCGAGGACCTCGGCGGGGGCGCGGAAGCAGGTGCCCGAGTTGATCACCGTGGTCCCGCCGAGGGCGCGGCCGACCGGGACCGGGATCGCCGGCCGGCCCGTGGCGATCGTGAGCCCGCCGTCCCGGTAGAGCAGCGGGATCGCGTCGAGCGGGTCGGCGGGGTAGGACTCACGGTCGACGTGGGGCCCCGACTCGAGCAGGAGCACGTCGAGGCCCGCCTCGGCGAGGGTGGCCGCGGCCGCCGCACCGCCCGCCCCGGAGCCCACGATCGCGACGTCGCACTCCTCGCCCTCGCCGGCGGGCTCGAGATCGCCGAGGGGGAGCGCGGTCGGAGCGGGGGCGCCCTGACGGAGGGCGCAGCGGGCCTCGTAGCCGACCGCCGAGCGGACGCGCTCGTCGCGCGCCCAGCCCATCATCGCCAGGGTCTTGGCCAGCAGCAGCATGTCGCGATAGGGGCCGAACCGAGACCCTTCCATCTTCGCCAGGTACTCGGAGCGCGCCTCGAGGCCGAGGCGCGAGAAGCGCCAGGGGAACGGGAGCCACTCGAAGGCGCGGAGCGCCAGCCGCACCACCCGCACGGTTCTCGCGGGGAGCCGGGAGAGGAACCGGGCGACCGGCTCGGCCACCGGGACCTCGGCCTCGGCGGCGGGGAGGCCGTCGTAGCCGGGGGCGACGGCCTCGGCGATCGCCCGCAGGGTCCGGAGCTCGGCGGCCCCCAGCCCCGGCGGGCGCCTTCAGCCGGGGGCGTCGGGGGCGCCGATCCGCCCGGCGAGGGCCCAGAGCAGCAGTGAGGCGCCGACGAGAAGACCGTCGACGATCCCGTTCAGGAGGTAGGCGAAGACGTCGTCCTGGACGAAGAAGATCAGCGAGGTGATCGAGGAGGCGGCCTTGCCGGCGGCGAGCGCCAGCAGCATCGGGCGGTGGCGGACGGGGTCGGTCTGGGCGATCAGGGCGATCGCGGTGATCACCACCATGTAGGCGAAGCCGAGCGACAGCCACAGGCGCTCGTCTGTGTTCGGAGCGCGGGTGAAGCTGCCGATGTCGTCCCCAAGGTCGCTGAGGACGTCGAGGGTGCCGTTGGGCCAGGCGATGAAGAAGAACCCGGTGACGGCGAACCCGACCGCCATCAGGCGCAGGTTGAAGACGACGAAGCGCTCGGCTCTCTCCCCCGTCATCGCGGGCGGATCCTAGCTGGGCGGCCAGTCAACGACGCCGCCTGCCTCGGCAGAGTGAAATGGGGTCCCGATGACGGATGGCGAGATGATCCTGGTGGCGGGCGCGCTGATCCTGGCGGGGCTGGCGGCATCGCTGGCCGCCGCCAGGCTGCGGGTCCCGGGCCTGGTGCTGTTCCTGGGGCTCGGGATGGCGATCGGCTCCGACGGGACGGGGTGGATCGACTTCAGCGACTATCGCCTCGCGCGGACGATCGGCGTGGTCGCTCTGGCGCTGATCCTGTTCGAGGGAGGCTTCAGCGCGGGCTTTCCGGAGATCCGCCCGGTCCTATGGTCGGCGGTGTCTCTGGCGGTCGTGGGCACCCTGGTCACCGCTGTGATTGCCGGGCTCGCAGCGTCCTGGCTCTTCGACCTCTCCGCCCTCGAGGGCCTGCTGCTGGGCTCGATCGTCTCGGCGACCGACGGCGCCGCGATCTTCGCCGTGCTGCGAGGCTCCTCTTTGCGCCCGGACGTCGCCCGCGCGCTGGAGGCCGAGTCCGGCTTCAACGACCCCCTTGCCGTCTTGCTCGTCGTCGGGCTGATCGACTGGATCCAGCTCTCCGACTACGGCCTCGCGGACATGGGCCTGCTCCTGTTCAAGGAGCTCGGCCTCGGTCTGGTATTCGGCGTCGGGGTTGGCTGGCTCGGGATCGGGGCGCTGCGCCGGGCGAGGCTCGGCAACGAGGCCGCGTACGCGATCGCGACCTTGGGCGTAGCGGCGGTAGCGTACGGCGGCGCCGCCTCGCTGCATGGCTCGGGCTTCCTTGCCGTCTACCTGGTCGGCCTAGCGCTCGGGAGCGTGCCGATCCCGGCTCAGCGGGTGGCGATGATCTTCCATCAGGGCCTCGCCGGCCTTGCCCAGGTGACCATGTTCCTGATGCTCGGCTTGCTCGTGTTTCCGTCCCAGCTCGGGGCGGTCGCCCTGGAGGGAACCGCGCTGGCCCTGCTCCTCGTCCTCGTCGCGAGGCCGATCGCCACGCTCGCCGCGACGGCGATCGGGCGCTTCGATCTCCGAGAGCGAGGCGTGCTCGCCTGGGCGGGCCTCCGGGGGGCGGTGCCGATGGTGACGGCGACGTTCCCCGTCATCGACGGTGTTCATCGCAGCCTCGACTTCTTCAACATCGTCTTCTTCGCGGTGCTGCTCTCGACCCTGCTACAGGGCGCGACCTTCGAGTCGGTGGCCCGCCGCCTCGGGGTGACAAGGCCCCCCGCCCGAGGCCCGGGGCACCCGGTCGCGCCCCTTCGCGGCACCGGCCGGATCGCGACCACCCGGCCCTGGGACCGCGCCGACGGCGACCCCGCCTATCCGACCCGGGTCGCGGGAATCCCGGTCAGAAGGCAGCTGTTCACGCGAATCGACAAGCCAGGAGCGCTGGTGGAGCTCGCCGATGGCCGCTACGCGTTCTCCGGTCCGATCGCGTCGATCGGCTCCGCCACCGCCGTTCAGGCCGCGGCGCGACGCCAGCTCACCCGGGCGAGCTCAGACGGAGACCGGGCCTGGTGGCGGGAGGTGATCGGAGCGCTGGCCCGCTGACACCACCGGCTCGGCCTGCACGAAGGCGATCGGATCTCACCCACCTATCATCCGGCCCGTGATCGATCGGGAACAGGTCCTGCACGTGGCGAAGCTGGCTCGGCTGAGGCTCGACGAGGGCGAGGTCGATCGGATGGCGAAGGAGCTGTCGGGGATCCTCGAGCACGTCGAGCGGATCCAGGGGCTTGATCTCAGGGGGGTGGAGCCGACCGCGCACGTGGTCCGGCTCCAGAACGTCCTCCGGCCCGACGAGCCGCGGCCCAGCTGGCCCCGCGAGCGGGTGCTCGAGCCGGCGCCCGATCCGGCGAGCGGCGCCTTCCGCGTTCCCTCGCCTCAGGCCTGATGTCCAGCGAGCTTTACGAGCTCACCGTCGCCGAGGCGATCGCGGGGATCCGCTCCGGCGAGCTGTCGAGCGCCGAGTACTTCGACGCCTATCGGGCGGCGGCCGGGTCCGACCACCTGAACGCGTACCTGTGGACCGCCGAGGAGGACGGCGGCGCCGAAGCCCCGGCCGACGCCGATCTGGCCGGGATCCCCGTCGCGGTCAAGGACCTCTTCTGCACCGAGGGGATCGCCACCACCGCCGGCTCGAGGATCCTCGAGGGCTACGAGCCCCCCTACACGGCCACCGCCGTCAGGCGGCTGTACGACGCGGGGGCGTCGCTGCTCGGCAAGACCAACATGGACGAGTTCGCGATGGGCTCCTCGAACGAGAACTCGGCCTACGGCCCCGTCCTCAATCCATGGGACTCCGGCCGCGTTCCGGGCGGATCCTCGGGCGGGTCCGCAGCCGCGGTCGCCGGCCGGCTTGCCCCCTGCTCGATCGGCACCGACACCGGCGGCTCGATCCGCCAGCCGGCCTCGCTGTGCGGGATCGTCGGGCTGAAGCCGACCTACGGCGCGATCTCGCGCTACGGGATGGTCGCTTTCGCCTCCTCGCTGGACCAGTGCGGCCCCCTCACCCGCGACGTCACCGACGCCGCCCTCCTGCTGGCGGCGCTCGAGGGCCGCGATCCCTGCGACTCGACCTCGGTCGGGATCGAGGGCGGGGTCGCGAAGCCGAGCCGCGAGGACCTCGAGGGCCTGCGCTTCGGCGTCCCGCGCGAGCTCTCCAGCGAGGTCGAGGGAATCGAGGCCGGCGTCAGGGAGGTGTTCGAGCGGACGGTGGGGCTGATCGAGGAGCTGGGCGGCGAGGTCTCCGAGACCGCTCTGCCCCACGCCGAGCACGGGCTCTCCGCCTACTACGTGCTTGCCCCGGCCGAGGCCTCGGCCAACCTCGCCCGCTTCGACGGGGTCCGCTACGGGCTGCGCGAGCGCGCCGACGACCTCACCGAGATGTACGAGTCGACCCGCGCCGCCGGCTTCGGCGCCGAGGTGAAGCGCCGGATCATGCTGGGGACCTACGCCCTCTCCTCCGGTTATTACGAGGCCTACTACGGCACCGCCCAGCGGGTGCGGACGAAGATCGCCGAGGACTTCGCGGGCGCGTTCGAGCGGGTCGACTTCGTCGTCACCCCGACCTCGCCGACGGTCGCCTTCAGGCTCGGCGCCCGCACCGAGAACCCGCTCGCTATGTACCTGTCCGACTACTGCACCGTGCCGATGTCGCTGGCGGGGATCCCGGCGATCTCGATCCCTGCCGGCACCGCCCGGCCCGACGGCGGCGGCACCGAGCTCCCGGTCGGGTTCCAGATCGCGGGCCCCGCCTTCAGCGAGGCCGGGCTGCTCGACGCGGCTTTCGCCCTCGAGCGGGCGATCGGCTTCCGGCGCGACGGCGCCGGTGCGGGGGAGGGAACGTGAAGTCGGAGATCATCTCGTGATGAGCGAGGGCCAGATCAGGGGGCTCGGCTACTGATGGGGACCGCCGAGGCGAACGGCTGGGAGCCCGTGATCGGGCTCGAGATCCACGTCCAGCTCTCCACCCGGACGAAGATGTTCTGCGGCTGCTCCCTCTCCTTCGGCGACGAGCCGAACGTCCATACCTGCCCGGTCTGCCTCGGCCACCCCGGGACGCTGCCAACGGTGAACGAGCAGGCGGTCCGCTACGCCCTGATGATCGCCGCCGCGCTCGAGTGTGAGGTGGCCGAGCGCTCGATCTTCCACCGCAAGAACTACTTCTATCCCGATCTCCCGAAGGGCTACCAGATCAGTCAGTACGACCTCCCGCTGGCGGTGAGCGGCCGCCTCGGCGACGTCCGCATCCACCGCGCCCACCTCGAGGAGGACGCGGCGAAGCTGATCCACGTCGGCGAGTCAGGCCGGATCCACGGCTCCGGCGCCTCCCTGGTCGACTTCAACCGCGGCGGCACCCCGCTGGTCGAGATCGTCACCGAGCCCGACCTGCGAAGCGCACACCAGGCGCGCCAGTGGTCCCAGCTGCTGCGGACGACGATCCGCCAGATCGGCGTCTCCGACGTCAACATGGAGGAGGGGAGCCTGCGGGTCGACGCCAACGTCTCCGTCCGCCCCGCCGGCTCGGACGAGCTCGGCGTCAAGACCGAGCTCAAGAACATGAACAGCTTCCGCTTCCTCGAGCGCGGGATCGAGGCCGAGCTCGCCCGCCAGCGCGAGCTGCTCGACGCAGGCGAGGTGGTGACCCAGGACACCCTCCACTTCGATCCCGAGGACGGCTTCCTCACCCCGCTTCGCTCCAAGGAGTACGCCCACGACTACCGCTACTTCCCCGAGCCCGACCTGGTCCCGTTGGCACCGACGAAGGAGATGCTCGACGAGGCGCGCTCGTCGCTGCCGGAGCTTCCCGCCGCGCGGCGCGAGCGCTACCTGACCGAGGTCGGGCTGAGCGAGGCGGCCGCCACCCGGCTCGCCTTCGAGTCGGAGCTCGGCGAATACTTCGAGCGCGCCCTGACGGCGGCCGACGGGGTCTCCGCCAAGGCGATCGCCAACTGGGTCACCGGCGAGCTGGTGGCGGAGCTCCGCGAGGCAGGCGCCGAGGACCCCGCGGCCTCGAAGGCGAGCCCCGAGTCCCTGGCCTCCCTCGCCGGGCTTGTGGAGGCGAAGACGATCTCCCACGGAGCGGGCAAGCAGGTCCTCGCCGTCCTGGTCACCGAGGGCGGCGACCCGGCGGAGATCGTCGAGCGCGAGGGCCTCGCCCAGATCTCGGACGCCGGCGAGCTCGACGCGATCGTCGACGCGGCGATCCGGGCCGAGCCGGAGGCGGCCGACCAGGTGCGGCTCGGGAACCAGAAGGCGATCGGCAGAATCGTGGGCGCCGTGATGCGGGAGACGAAGGGGCGCGCCGACGGGGGCGAGGTTCAGAGGCTGATTCGTGAACGCCTCTCGTAACCGATGCATGACATAGCCGAGTTCCTCAGCCGCCACGATCCGTTCAGCAAGCTTGCCGAGGCCGAGCTCGCGCGCCTCGCGGCCCGCGTCGAGGTGGAGTTCTTCGCGGCCGGGACGACGATCTTTCGCCAGGGCGAGGGACCCCAACAGAGGGTTCGGGTCGTCCGCCGCGGCGCGGTCGAGCTGGTCGAGGGAGGTAACGCCTTCGATCTGCTCGGGGAGGGGGAGATGTTCGGCCACCCGTCGATGCTGTCGGGGTCGCCCACCGGGTTCGAGGCCCGGGCCGCCGGCGACACGCTCTGCTACGCAATCGCCGCCGAGGACGCGATTCCGCTGCTCGCCCGTCCCGCCGGCTTGCGGTTCCTGGGCCGCGCCATCCTCGACCGGCCCAGGCCGGGGGGGCACGACGCGGCGGAGGTCGCACGGCTCGACGCCTGGCAGCAGCCGGTGACGACCCTGATCCGCGAGCGACCGGTGATCTGCGAGCCCGATGTCTCCGTTCGCGAGGCGATCCAGAGGCTGGAGAGCGAGGGCGCCAGCTCGATCCTGGTTCGTCTCAACGGCGGCGGCTTCGGGATCGTCACTGACCGCGACCTCCGCTCCAACCTGATCGCCAAGGGGCTCTCGGTGGACGTCCCGGTGAGCGAGGTGATGACCGCGCCGGCGTTCTGCATCGGGCCCGAGCGGAAGGGGGTCGACTTGCTGGTTGCGATGCTCGACCGCGGTATCCACCACGTCCCGATCGTGTCGGGGCGCTCGAAGGTGCTCGGCGTGGTCCGCGAGGTCGATGTGCTCGCTGCCCAGACTCGGACGCCGTTCGTGCTGCGGCGGGCCATCGACGACGCGGCCACGGTCAGCGAGTTGCGGCCGATCGCCCACCAGCTCAATCCGACGGTGGTTGCCCTGCAT
>JBKPIY010000069.1:0-12426 GCA_046730475.1 Actinomycetota bacterium | reverse complement strand
CGGCCGCGGCCGCTACTCGCTCTTCGTCTTACCTCGACCGTCTTCGGCTTCTCCTCGGGACCGGGAAGAGGATCTTCAGCTCCAGGACACGATCGGTGGTGGTGGCCTCGATGTCGTCGGGCTTCACTCCTTCGGGGAGGGTCATAGACGGGGAACCTCCTTGATTTCTGGTTCTCTGGCTGAACCCTACGCCGGCCCGGGCGCACAGCGATGGAGGGCGAGCACCCAACCCGGCTCCGCGCCGAGCATCGCGGCCCCGAAGGCTAGGTCTCCTCCGGACGGGCGGGCAGCCCCGATGCGGCTGCGGCTCGGGCGCCTACCGTGGGGGCGGCAACGATTGTCGGCGAGCAGCCCCGGGATGTCCGAAGTTGAGATGATCGATCGCGGCGTGGAGAAGACCAATCAGCTGGAGGATGTGATTAGGGTCTTCCCCGAGGATCTCCGAGCGGTGCTCGGATGATTCCGGACCCCGAGTCGCTGGGTTCCCCGAGCGAGGAGACGGTCGCCGCGCTGGTGCGCTGGCGACCCGAGCACGGCGTGATCTCGATCTACGCCCGGATCGACCCCGGCGACCGGGGGGAGGCCTGGCGCACGGAGCTGCGAAGCGGCCTCGCGGAGGTGGCGAGGCGGGGCCGCGAGGAGGGCGAGGACCGCGCCGACCGACTCGCGATCGAGGGGACGGCGGAGCGCCTCGAGCGTGAGCTCCTCGACGAGGCGCCCGCCGGCGAGCCACCCGGCCTGATCGGGTTCGTCGAGGTTTCCCGGGACGGAGGCGAGGAGCGCTGGTACGGGGTTCAGGCGATGCCTTCACGGACCCAGGTGCACCACGGCCCGATCGCCCACGTGCACCCTCTGGTGGAGCTGCTCGACGACGGGGCCCCGCGGGGGATCGCCGCGGTCTCCTCGGAACGGGTGAGGCTGATCGACTGGCGCCTCGGGCGTGTCGAGCAGTTGCACGACTGGGAGCTCGAGTACTTCGGAGAGGACTGGCGCGAGCGAAAGGCGGAGAAGCCGCATGACCCCGCTCGTCAAAGCGCGGCTTCCGCGGCGGGCCGCGACCAGTACAACCAGCGCCTCGAGCACACCCGCGAGCGATTCGCGGAGCAGACCGGCGAGCTGGCGCGCACCGAGTCGAAGAAGCGCGGCTGGGTCCAGCTCCTGGCCTTCGGCGACGAGCGCTACGTCCGCCCTTTCGAGCGTGGGTTCGGTGACGGCGCCGAGCTTCGCCACGCGGCGGAGGCGGACCTGATCGCCGAACCGGTGGCGAAGATCGAGCAACGCATCGAGGAGGTCCTCCCCGACTTCAACCGTGACCGCGAGCGGGCGCTGATCGAGCGGATCAAGGAGGCCGCCTTCGCGGAGGGCCGCAGCGCCCTGGGCTTGCAGGAGACGCTCCAGGCGCTCGGCGAGGGGCGAGTCGAGCATCTCGTCTACGACGCCGAGCGCGACTACCCGGACCCCCGCCTTCCCCCTGTGGAAGAGGCGGGGCCCGACGGCGTCCCGGTGCTGGAGCGGATGATCGAGCTCGCCATCTCCACCGGCGCCGCGATCACCCCGGTCGAGGGTGAGAGCGCCGCCGCGCTCGCCGAGCAGGGCGGCGTCGTGGCCCTGCTTCGGTACTGAGGGAGCTCGATGGCGACCAGGTTCCGCGACCGCGCCGACGCAGGAGCCAGGCTCGCCGACCAGCTGAGGCAGCTTCGTGACAGCGACCCGATTGTGGTTGCCCTGCCTCGCGGCGGAGTCCCCGTTGCGCGCGAGATTGCGATCGCCCTCGATGCGCCCCTTGAGGTGCTGGCGGTCCGCAAGCTCGGTGCGCCGCGGAACCCGGAGCTTGCGATGGGCGCCGTCGCGGAGGAGGGGACCGAGGTGATCGACGCGAGGACGGTCAGGGCGCTGGGGGTGGGCGACGAGGAGCTGCGATCGATCGTCGCCCGTGAATCGGCCGAGCTGCGACGCCGAGTGGCGTTCTACCGCGGTGAGAGGTCCCGCGTCGACTTCGCGGGGCGAGCGGTGATCGTCGTCGACGACGGCGTCGCCACTGGGTCCACCGACACGGCGGCGCTGAGGGCGGTCCGGGCCGAGGACCCCAGCCAACTGGTGCTGGCCGTTCCAGTCTGCTCACCCGAGGCGGCCGCCGCCCTGACCGAGGAGGCCGACGAGCTGGTGATCCTCCTGACCCCTCCCTCGCTAGACGGCCTCGGTCGCTGGTACCAGGACTTCTCCCAGGTGAGGGATGAGGAGGTTCTTCGCATCCTCCACTCCTCCAGCGGAAACGACGGCCCCGAAGTCCGCGAGGTGACGGTCGAAGCCGGCGGTGTCCGCCTCCCGGGCTCCCTCTCCGTTCCCCCCGGTCCGATCGGCCTCATCCTCTTCGCCCACGGAAGCGGCAGCAGCCGTCACAGCCCCCGCAACGTCGCCGTGGCGCGCAGGCTTCACGGCCTTGGCCTCGGCACCCTGCTCTTCGACCTGCTGGATCCCGAGGAGTCGCGCGATCGCGCCAAGGTGTTCGCAGTCGACCTGCTCGGTAACCGGCTCGCGGGCGCTACCCGCTGGGTGCGCGAGCAGGACGAGCTTCGCTTCCTCCCCGTGGCGTACTTCGGCGCCAGCACCGGCGCGGCCGCCGCCCTGATTGCCGCAGTTCAGCTTCCGCGCGACGTGGGTGCCATCGTCTCGCGAGGGGGCCTGCCCGACCTCGCCGGCTCGGCCCTGCTCGAGGTCAGGGCTCCGACCCTGCTGATCGTCGGCGGCCGCGACCGCGAGGTGCTGAAGTTGAACCGTCAGGCCGAGGCGCTGATCCCTGGTCGCCGCGAGTTGGCGGTGATCGCCGGTGCCGGACACCTGTTCGAGGAGCCCGGCGCCCTCGCGGAGGTCGCCGAATTGGCCGGCGACTGGTTCGTGGAGAGGCTGCGAGCGGCGCCCGAGGCGGATTCGGCGACCGCGAGCACCCGGGGGGAGTGAGAGAATGATCGGATCCGGGATCGGGATCGGACGGTTGGCGGGAATCCCGATCAGCGTCCACCCGCTGTGGCTGGTGATCGTCGCCCTGATCACCTGGTCGCTCGGGGCAACCTACTACCCCGACGAGGTGTCCGGGATCGCCCCGGCCGCGGCATACGGGCTCGGCCTCGCGAGCGCCCTGCTCCTGTTTGCGAGCATCCTTCTGCACGAGCTCGGGCACGCGATTGTCGCCCGCCGCTACGGAATCGAGATCGAGGGGATCGAGCTATGGCTGCTCGGGGGCGTCTCGAAGCTGAAGGGCGAAGCCCACCGCCCCGACGAGGAGCTTCGCTTTCGGCCTGGCGGGTCCCGCCGTGACGGCGGTGATCGCCGTTGTGTTCGGGGCGGTCGCGGTTGCGATCCCCTCCAGCTGGCCCAAAGCGCTGGTGGCGCTGGTCGACTACCAGGCGTACGTGAACTCGGCGATCCTCGTCTTCAACCTGCTCCCCGCCTTTCCGCTCGACGGCGGTCGGGTGGTCCGGTCGCTGCTCTGGCGGCGGACGGGAAGCCTGGAACGGGCAACGACAACCGCGGCGGAGGTGGGGCGCGGATTCGGCTACGTGATGATCGCCCTGGCGTTCGTCGGGGCCTTCCTGGGGGCTCCCGGCCTCCTCTGGCTGGCCCTGATCGGGATCTTCCTGATCTTCGCCGGGCAGGCCGAGGAGAGCTCGGTCCGCCTCAAGTCGATCTTCGCGGGCCTCGGGCTGCGCAAGGTGATGGCGGTGCCGGCGGTCACGGCCGATGCGGACCTCACGGTCGGCGATGCCGTGCGGGACCTTTTCGCCCCACTTGGATTCCACTCGCTCCCCGTCGTCGACGGCCGCCGCGTGGTCGGCCTGCTCACGATCGAGCTGGTGGAGTCGGTGCCGGCGGAGGCCCGCGAAACTACCCGCGCGAAGGACGTGGCCGACCGCGATCCCTCGCTCGTGGTCGGCGAGCACGTGACGATCGAGGAGCTCTCCGGCAGCCCGGGGTTCCAGCGCCGCAAGCGGGCGATCGTGGTCTGCGACGACGGCCAGATCGGGATTCTGTCCCAGACGGCGATCCAGCGGGCGGTCCGGGCCAGGGGCCTGCTGGCCGACCGGGAGCGGCCGCGTACGGGCGGGGGCACCCCGGCGGGCGCCCGCGGCTGACAGGCACCGGCGGTCCTAGCTTGCGGACTCGGCGGATTCGTAGACCGAGATGAAGCGCAGGTAGTTGTCGGCCGCCCCCGAGGCCGCGTCCTCGCGTGAGAGGCCCCCCTCGATGAAGCCCTTCAGTGGCCCTCCCCAGATCGAGCGGCCGATCGCGAACCCGACATAGCCCTCGACGGGGGCGCCCTGGCGCAGCCAATGGTCGACCTTGTCGTCATCGGCGCCGCGGCCGAGGACCACGCAGGCGACGCCGTCGCGGCCGCCCGCCCGGCACTGGGCGGCGATCCGCTCGCAGTCGGCGCGCTCGTCGACGCCCTCGATCTTCCAGATGTCGGGCTCGACGCCGGCCTCCTGGAGCTCGACGATCGCCCCGATCATCAGCTCCGGGCGAAGCTCGGCGTCGTAGCGGTCGGAGTCACCGTCGACCGAGTCGAGCTGGGACTGCTCGGCGGGGACCAGGAGCTCGAACAGGAACTTGCGGTCGTTCCCGTGCAGCCAGTCGGACAACCGCTTCAGCCGCTCGGCCTGCCGCTCGTTCATCTCACCGTCGCCGCCGGGGTTGTAGCGGACGAGCACCTTCGAGAAGTCGGGGTCGTAGCGCTCGATGTGGGCGCCGAAGTCCTCGCCGTACTCGAAGTCGAACTCGTTCTGCCCACTCTTCTCGACCGGCATCGCGAGCTTGATCCCCTCCGCCTTCGCCTCCTCGGGGACCCGGGTGGGGCCTCCGAACTGCTCGTCGACCAGGGCGCCGGTCACCGACGGATCGGCGCCGCGCTCGAGCGCCGCCTCGATCCCCTCGAAGATCAGGTGCTTGCCGTCGGCGATCCGCTCGGTGTCCTCCGGGCTGGGGTCGCCCTCGATCCCGAACCGCTTCGTGAACGATCCGCGATGGTCGAACGCGAGGATGTAGAGCTTTCCGTCGAAACCGAGTGCCATAGGAAGCCGGGGAATGCCGGGCAGGCGGAGTCTATTGTCGATCGGTGCTCCGTTACCTCCGGCTTGGCGAGCGAGTCCGTTCGGGGGCGGGTGAGAGCGCCATCACCGAGGTCCGCGCCGTGGGCTCGGGCGAACGCCTTCGCGGCTGCGGCAGGCGCAATCGCTCGATCCCGTCGGTGGGGAGCCGCCGAGCCTCACGCGAATCGGTCAGAAGCGAGCCCAGCCCTCCGGACTGGCAACGATGGTGTCGCTCTACGCCTCAGCCGCAGCCGGTGTTGTTGCCGCAGCTCGAGCAGGTGTAACAGGAGCCGGTGCGCTGCATCATGCCGCCGCACTGGTCGCACACCGGGCCGAGCTCGAGGCCCTCCCTCTTGGCGGGCACCACGGGCGGGGTGTCGGTGAGGGCGGCCGCGGCGGGCTTCGCCTCTGAGCGGGGTTCCGCGGAACCGGGCTTGGCCTCGCCGTTGGAGTGGCCGCTCGACCTGCCGTTCCCCTCGCCGTTGGAGCGGCCGTTGGGACCGGCGGTGTCGTCGATCGGGAGGGCCTGCTGGGCCTCCTTCTTCGCCCGGACCTCCTCGGTGAGGATGCCGAGCTGCTCGAGGTAGTCGATGTCGTCGATGAAGCGGCTCGCGAGCCAGCGCATGATGTAGTCGGGCATCGACTTGGCGAACGGGATCTCCGGGTTGGTGGTGATCCCCTCGGGCTCGAAGCGGACGTAGCTGAACTTGTTCACGAACACCTCCAGCGGGACCCCGTACTGGAGGCCGATCGAGATCGCGGTCGCGAAGGCGTTCATCAGGCCCTTGATCGTCGAGCCCTCCTTCCCGATGTCGGTGAGGAAGATCTCGCCGACCGAGCCGTCCGGGTACTTGCCGGCGGTGATGTAGCCCTCCTGCATCCC
Source organism: Actinomycetota bacterium (assembly GCA_046730475.1). Classification (GTDB taxonomy): domain Bacteria; phylum Actinomycetota; class Thermoleophilia; order Solirubrobacterales; family 70-9; genus JBKPIY01. The sequence continues at coordinate 6,459 of JBKPIY010000069.1, read as the reverse complement.
GATCCGGAACTTGTGGGTGATCGACTCGCGCTCGATCGGCATCCGGGTCCGCGCCGGCGCCGGCGGGGCGCCCGCGAGCGCCGCCGCCTGCTCGGCGGCGGGCTCGGACCGCTTCTCACTCTTCTCGCCCGCCTCGGTGCTGAGCGCCTGGGCGGTCTTGGAGCCGTCGCGGTAGATCGCGAGCGCCTTCAGCCCCTGCCTCCAGCCGTAGACATAGGCGTCGGCGATGTCGGCGACGGTGGCCGACTCGGGGAGGTTGACCGTCTTCGAGATCGCCCCCGAGATGAACGGCTGCGCCGCGGCCATCATGTCGATGTGGCCCTGGTGGGAGATCGAGCGCTCCCCCACCGCTACGTCGAACACCGGAAGGTGCTCCAGCTTGAGGTTGGGCGCCCCGATGATCGTGTTGTGCTCGTTGACGTAGGCGTCGATCTGCTCGATCTCCGAGGGCGAGCAGCCGTGGGTGTCCAGCGCCAGGTTGACCGAGCGGTTGACACTCTTCATCTGCCCTCCGCCGACGAGCTCCTTGAACTTGACCAGGGAGAAGTCGGGCTCGATCCCGGTGGTGTCGCAGTCCATCAGGAAGCTGATCGTCCCCGTGGGGGCGAGCACCGTCGCCTGGGCATTGCGGTAGCCGTGCTCCTCGCCGAGGGCGACCGCCTCGTCCCATGACTCGCGGGCCGCGTGCAGGAGGCCCTCCTCGACCAGCTCGTCCTCGATCTCGTAGGCGGCGGACTGGTGCATCCGCATCACCTGGTTGTGGGCCTCGCGGTTCTTCGAGTACTCGTCGTAGGGGCCGATCGCAGCGGCGATCTCGGCCGACTGGCGATACCCGCGCCCCGTCATCAGGGCGGTGATCGCAGCCGCCATCGCCCGCCCCTGGTCGGAGTCGTAGGGGAGTCCGTCGGACATCAACAGCGCCCCGAGGTTGGCGTAGCCGAGCCCGAGCTGGCGGAAGGCCCTTGCGTTGCGGCCGACCTCCTCGGTCGGGTAGCTCGAGGGCCCGACGATGATCTCCTGCGCCAGGAAGACGATATCGACGGCATGGTTGAAGCCCTCGACGTCGAACGTCCCGCCCGGGCGGCGGAACTTCATCAGGTTGAGCGAGGCGAGGTTGCAGGCCGAGTCGTCGACGTGCATGTATTCCGCGCATGGGTTAGAAGCGTTGATCCGCCCCGACTCGGGGCAGGTGTGCCAGCGGTTGATGGTCGAGTCGTACTGGACGCCCGGGTCGGCGCAGCGCCAGGCGGCGTCGGCGATCTGGGCCAGCAGCTCGCGGGCCGGGATCGTCTTCGTTGGCTTCCCGGAGGTGCGGGCGATCAGGTCCCAGTCGTCACCCTTCTCGACCGCCCCCATGAACTCGTCGGTGACCCGGACGGAGTTGTTGGCGTTCTGGTACTGGACCGAGGCGAAGGCGTCGGAGTCGAGCCGCATGTCGAAGCCCGCCGCCTTCAAGGCCGCGGCCTTCTCCTCCTCGTTTGCCTTGCACCAGATGAAGTCCTCGATGTCGGGGTGGTCTATGTCGAGCACGACCATCTTCGCCGCCCGCCGGGTGCCGCCGCCCGACTTGATCGCGCCCGCCCAGGAGTCGGCGCCGCGCATGAAGCTGACCGGGCCGGAGGCCGTCCCGCCCTTGGAGAGCGGCTCCATCGAGCCTCGGATCTTGGACAGGTTGATCCCCGAGCCCGAGCCCCCCTTGAAGATCACCCCCTCCTTGGTGTTCCAGGCGAGGATCGACTCCATCTCGTCCTCGACCGAGAGGATGAAGCAGGCCGAGCATTGGGGGTGCTGACGCCAGCCGACGTTGAACCAGACCGGGCTGTTGAAGGCGGCCTTCTGGTTCACCAGGATCGAGATCAGCTCGGCCTCGAAGGCGTCGGCGTCCTCCTCGGAGGCAAAGTAGCCACCCTCGCGCCCCCAGCCAGCGATCGTCCCGGCGACCCGGGTGATCATCTGCTTCACCGAGGTCTCGCGCTGGTCGGTGCCGGGCTGACCGCGGAAGTACTTCTGGGCGACGATGTTGGTGGCGTTCTGGGACCACGCCGTGGGGAACTCGACCCCGCGCTGCTCGAAGGCCGGCCTCTCCGGATCGCCGATCACGGCGTCGCGGATCTCCCAATCGAGCTCATCGAAGGGGTGCACCCCGGCGGTCGAGAACCGTCTCTCGATGACCAGGCCCCGGTCGCTCGTCCTTGTCGCCTTCGACGCTGCCCTGGCCATCAATTCCTCTCCTCTCGCTCGTTTCCGGGGGGAACTACGGAGGATCCAACTCGGGCCGGACGGAACTGACGGCTGGCGCGGCCGCGATTTGCGGCGTTTTTCCCATCGTTCGACGAGGTCCCGGCGGACAGCTTCTCGACCTCGGCGCGGATCGCCTCGGGGTCGGCGAGATCGACACCCGCGAACTGCAGATAGGCCCCGGCGTCGAGGTGTCGGAGACCGTCGAGGCAAAGCTCGCCGATCCGGGCGGCCTCGACCTCGCCGCCGCCGGCGCGGACGTCGGCCACGATCCGGGCCACCAGCGAGTCGATCTCGGCCGCCCCCACCGGGCGCTTGTGGGCCGCCCGGGTGAGGGAGACGCGGAGCTTCTCGCGATCGAAGGGCTTGCGCTCCCCGTTCCGCTTCAAGACGAACAGCGGCTCGGGCTCGGCCCGCTCGAAGCTGGTGAACCGGTGGCCGCACGAGGGGCACTGGCGCCGCCGGCGGATGGCGGCGCCGTCCTCAGCGCGCCGGCTCTCGAGCACCCTGGTCCGCTGGCCGCATGCGGGGCAGTCCATGCGCCACATTCTACTAGCTGTATGGCTAGAGCCTCTTATTCAAACGCTACATCTAGCGTCTCAGGCGAGAGATCACGGATATCCGACTGGCGCCGGCGCCTCGACGGTCAGGACCCGGCCGGTTCGGGGTCCGTCGAGCATCCTCTCGGGCCCCTGCCAGTCGGCGGCCAGGATGAACAGGGTCCGTCGGTCCGCGCCTCCAAGCATGCACGCGAAGCAGAACCGGTCGAGCTCGATCCTCTCCATCACCTCACCACCTTCGCGGACGCGCACGCAGGCCTTCATCGCCGGGGACCAGACGGCGCCTTCGGCGTCGATGCAGATCCCGCAGATGTTGTTGACATAGGTGTTGCCGCGGCCGTCGACAACGATCTCGTTCCACCCGTGCTTCGAGATCCCGCCGAGATCGACGTGAGTCGCGAGCGAGCCGTCGAGCTCGATCAGAAGGAGCTCCCGGCCGCTCGTGATCAGCATCCGCCCGTCCGGGAGCCAGTCGATCGAAAACGGGATCACCGCCGGGACATGGGCGACGACCTCACTGTTGCCGTGGGGATCGACCGCGACGACCTCGCCGGTCCCCCAGTGGGAGAACCACAGACGGTCCTCGTGCCAGCGCGGCGACTCGCCGTACGCGAGACCGGTGAGCAGCGGATGCGTTTGATCTCCGGACGCTTTCTGGGACGACATCGGACCTCCTGTCAGAGCAGCCGACTGGGCCGGACGTTCTATGAGCGAGGCCCGGACGTACGATGGACGCGCTCGCCGCCGCCTTCCAGCGCCTCGCCGCGCGGGGCGTGTTGGAGCTGGAGGACCCGCTCCTCGCGGCCGCCCACTTCAACTGGCTGATCATGTCGGCCCCGGTGAATCGGGCGATGCTTCTGGGCCTGGACGAGATCCCCGCCCCAGCTGAGCTCGACCGCTTTGCGGACGCCGGGGTGCGCGCGTTCCTCGCCGCCTACCGCCCCCGCTGACGCGTCCAAGGGAGGGGGTCGGTTATGCCAGGAGCTTCGCCAGCTTCGCCGATGTGTCGCCCTTCGGCAGCGGCGAGTAGAGGATCAGCCGCTGGTCGATGGCTTCCTCGCGCTTGAACACCGCGTGTTCGAAGTACAGGCTGCCGGCCGCCGGGTGGCGCAGGATCTTCCGTCCCTCGCCACTCCGGACCACCTCGTGCCGACTCCAGAATTCGCGGAACTCGGGGCTGCGTTGGCGCAGGTCCGCGATCAGCTCTTCGAAGCAGGGGTCGCCCACGTGGGTGGCGCTGTCGGCGCGGAAGCGGGCCACCGCGTTGCGGACCGAGTCTTCCCAGCCGGAGAGCAGCGTGCGCAGGGCGGGGTCGGTCAACAACGCCCAGATCAGGTTGCGGCGCCCTTCGGGGAGATCGAGGGGATCGCCGAAGAGGACGGTGTAGGCGCGGTTCCAGGCGAGGTAATCCCAACGCCGCCCGAGGACGAAGGCGGGGGCGTCGAGGTTCTCGACCAGGCGGCGCAGGGTCGGCGAGACGCACTCCTTCGGCGGCGCCTCGGCCGGGGCGCCTTCGCCTCGCCCGAGCTCGATCAGATAGGTGCGCTCGGCGGCGGTGAGCTCGAGGGCGCGCCCGATCGCCTCGAGCACCGAGAGCGAGGCCCGGACGTTGCGGCCCTGCTCGAGCCAGGTGTACCAGGTGGTTCCCACCCCGGCGAGTTGGGCGACCTCCTCGCGGCGGAGCCCGGGCGTGCGACGCCGGCCGCCGTTAGGCAGCCCGACGTCCTCCGGGCGGATCGCCTCCCTCCGGGTGCGGAGGAAGTCGGCGAGCTCGGCGCGTCGAAGCCCTCGGTTCGGGTCGATGCCGACCCCGCGCTTCGCCGCCGCGGCGGGCGTTCGGTCGGCGGCCGTAGCGCCTCTGGCGGCGGGCTTGAATGGTGTTCTTGATACCAGGATAACTCCCTCTCTTGTACCTGCATAAACATAGTCGCACACTGTCGGACAGATGGCAACGGGAACCGCCACGATCGATCTCACGCCTCGAGCGCGGGCGGCGTTTCATCCACAGACGGAGATGGAGACGGCAAGCCGAAACCCCCTCCTGCTCCCGGTCCTCTTCACGGGGATCTTCATGGCGATCCTCGACGTGTTCATCGTCAACGTGGCCGCCCCCTCGATGCAGGCCGATCTCGGCGCCACGGCGAGCGAGGTCCAGTGGGTAGTCGCCGCCTACGTCCTCGCTTACGCCGTCGCCCTGGTAACCGGCGGCCGCCTCGGCGACGTCGTCGGGCGGCGGCGAATGTTCCGCGGCGGCCTCGCCGCCTTCACCGCGGCATCGGCCCTGTGCGCCGCCGCCCCGACCCCCGAGACTCTGGTCGGCGCCCGGGTCCTCCAGGGCCTCGCCACCGCCGCGATGTGGCCTCAGGTGCTGTCGGTGATCCAGGTCGAGTTCACCCCGCGACGGCGCCCCCGCGCGTTCGCCGCCCAGGGCGTGGTCCAGGGGATGGCGGCGGTCACCGGCCAGATCCTCGGAGGCGCGCTGATCTCGCTGAACGCCTTCGACCTCGGCTGGCGCTGGGTGTTCCTGGTGAACGTCCCGATCGGGATCGCCGCCTGGATCGCCTCCGGGCGGGTGGTGCCCGAGTCGCGATCCGAGAGCGCCCGCCGCCTCGACCTCGCCGGCGTAGCCCTCGGATCCCTCACCCTGATCCTGCTTCTCGTCCCCGTCGTCGAGGGGCGCCAGCTAGGGTGGCCGGCCTGGACGTTCGCCGCCCTCGCCGCCTTCCCGATCGCGGCCGGCGCCTTCCTCCGGGTCGAGCGGCGGATCGACGCCCGCGGCGGAGCGCCCCTGGTCGAGCTGCCCCTGCTCCGCGCTCGCGATTTCAGCTTCGGGATCGCCGCGGGGACCCTGATCTTCTTCGTCGTTTCCTTCTTCCTCCTGCTCGGGATCTACCTCCAGGACGGGATCGGCCTGAGCGCGATCGACTCCGGGCTCGTGTTCACGCCGATGGCGATCGCCTTCGCCACCGCCTCGATCCTCGGGCCGCGGCTGGGCACCAGGCTCGGCGACTATCTGCCGGCGGTCGGGGCTGCCACCGCCGCCCTCGGGCTGATCACCGCGATCATCGCCGTGACGAGCGACGGCAACACCTTCCACCCCGGCCCCTTGATGCTGGCGCTGCTGCCGGTGGGGACCGGGATGGGGCTGACGATCCCGCCCCTGATCAACCTGGTGCTGCGGACCGTCCCCACCGAGGACGCCGGCGCCGCCTCCGGGATGCTGACTACCGCCAACCAGGTCGGGAACGCCCTCGGGGTCGGGATCATCGGGGCGATCTTCTTCGGCCGGCTCCATGGCACCAGCGCCGCCGACTACGGCGAGGCCCTGACCGTCGCGATGGCGCTCCAGGCAGTGCTCGCCCTCGCCGCCGCCGCCCTGGTGGTGATGGTGCGGGCGCCTCGCCCAGACCGCGCCTCGGTCGCGAAGCCGGTCTCGGAGAGCGCCTGATCGCGTACCCCGATCCGCCTGTGTCCGCCTCGGGGTCGGCGAGGTGGTCGCGCCGACAGGGAAGTTGGAGCGCGCCGCGGCTATCGTGTCGGGCGTGGATGAGGCCAGGGATCAGCCGCCTCCCGGGCCGGATCCGATCGGCGCAGCCCGCGATGTCGCCGAGGGTGCCCTGGACGCCGCCCGCGGCGCCGCCGGAGCGGCTCGAGGCGCCGC
>JBKPIY010000068.1:0-9880 GCA_046730475.1 Actinomycetota bacterium | reverse complement strand
CCGCCCGGGGAGCGCTCCAGACCGGATCGAGCGGCTGCTCGGAGCTCAGACCGGCATCACCCCATGCTTCTTCCAGGGGCGCTCGACCCGCTTGCCCCTCGCCATCCGCAGCCCGCGGATGATCGTCGGGCGGGTCTCCCGAGGGTCGATGATGTCGTCGATCATCGCGTTCTTAGCGGCGAGATAGGGGTCGATGATCCGGCGGACGTTCTCCAGCATCTCCTCGCGGGTCGCGTCGGGGTCGTCGGATGCCTCGATCGCCGAGCGGCCGATGATGTTGACCGCGCCCTCGGCGCCCATCACCGAGATCTCGGCGGTCGGCCAGGCGACGATCAGGTCCGGCTCGTACGCCTTCCCGTTCATCACGTAGTAGCCCGCGCCGTAGGCCTTCCGGACCACCACCGTCACCTTCGGGACCGTCGCCCGGGAGACCGCGTAGAGCATCTTCGCCCCGTGACGAATGATCCCCGCGTGCTCGACCTTCGAGCCGACCATGAAGCCGGGCACGTCCTGAAGGAAGACCAGGGGGATGCCGAAGGCGTCGCAGAGGTTGACGAACCGCGCCGCCTTGTCGGCGGAATCGTTCTCGAGGATCCCGCCGAGCTGCTTCGGCTGGTTAGCGACGATCCCCACCGGCTGGCCGCCGAACCGCGCCAGGCAGGTGATGATCGTCCGCGCGAACTTCGGCTTCAGATCGAACCAGACGCCGTCGTCGACGATCTCGCGGATCACGTCGTACATGTCGTAGGGCTGGCGATTCGACTCCGGGACGATGTCGAGGAGCGTCTCCGACATCCGATCTTCCGGGTCCCCGGTCTCGCGGACCGGGGGGCGCTCCTCGCAGTGGGACGGGAAGTAGGAGAGGTAGTCCTTGACCGCCTGGATGCACTCGGCGTCATCCGCGACCTCGAGGTCCCCCACCCCCGACTTGCGGCAGTGGACCTTGGCGCCGCCGAGGTCCTCCATCGAGATGTCCTCGCCAGTCACCGCCTTGGTCAGATGGGGGCCGGCGAGCGCCATCGCCCCCTGCCCGACCACCATCGGGACGAAATCCGAGAGGCCGGGGATGTAGGCGGTGCCGGCGGCGCACGGACCGAGCATCGCGGCGACCATCGGGATCACCCCGGACATCGTCACCTCCTCGCGGAAGAGGTGGCCCGACCCCGCGAACAGCGACCCGGCCGCCTCCTGGATCCGGGCGCCGGCGGAGTCGAGCAGCCAGATGAGCGGCATCCGCTTCTGCAGCGCCATCTCGCGAAGGCGGGAGACCTTGAGCTCGCCGGTCATTCCCATCGAGCCCGCCATCACGGTGAAGTCGTACGCGGCGATGCAGGAGGGGCGGCCATCGACGTCGCCCCAGCCGGTGATCACCCCGTCCGCGGGCGCCTCCTTCCCCTCCATCGCCCTCTGGGAGAAGTGAGGTCCGCCGTGGATCCCCATCTCGACGAAGGTGCCGGGATCGCAGAGCAGGTCGAGCCGCTCGCGGGCGGTGAGCTTGCCGCGCTCGTGCTGGAGGGCGATCTTGTCCCCGCCGCCGCCGAGCTTCGCCCGCTCGCGGCGCTCGTGGAGGTCCGCGACCAGGCGCTTCATCCCGGTCTTCTCGCCGTGCTCGGTCCTCGCAGGCGCCTCCGAGGTCTCCCCGACGTGCCGGGCCGCGTCAGGCGCAGCCTCCTCGACTTCGCTTCCGGGGGCGGCGGGTTCGGGCTCCTTCGCCTTGGCGACCCCGGTCGTCTGCTGCTTTGGCTTCGCCATCAGCGCCCCTTCCACTCGGGCTCGCGCTTCTCGAAGAAGGCCTTGACGCCCTCCTGGATGTCCTCGGTCGAGAAGGTAAGGGAGAGCTGGGAGCGGAGGAACTCGAGGGCGTCGTCGAGCGCCATGTCCTGCTGGCGGTAGATCGCGTCGTGGCCGAGTCGCATCAGCACCGGGCTCTTGGAGGCGAGCTTCGCCGCCCACTCGGCGACCGCGCCGTCGAACTTCTTCGCCGGAACCACCTTGTTGGCGAGCCCGTACTCGACCGCCTCCTCCGCCGAGATCTGCTCGCCGAGGAGCATCATCTCGTTCGCCTTCTTGCGCGGCACGTTCCGATAGATGATCGACATGATCATGTAGGGGAAGGCCCCCACGTTGATCTCGGGGGTCCCGAACCGCGCCCCCTCCTTCGCGATCACGAGGTCGCAGGAGAGCGCCAATCCCATCCCCCCGGCGAGCACGTGCCCGTTCGCCGCGCACAGGGACGGCTTTCCAAGCCGCGGCATCAGGCGGAAGAACTCGACGAACAGATCGGAGGCGAAGTGCTTCTCGACCAGCGGCACGTCCGCCGCGAACCCCCCGAGGTCGGCCCCCGCGCAGAACACCCCGTCCCCCGCCCCCGTGAGCACCACCGCCCGCACGGACTCGTCGTCGCGGGCCCGCTTCATCCCCGAGACCAGCTGCCCGAGCAGCTCCCCGTTGAGCGCGTTCCGCTGCTCGGGCCGATTCAGGGTCAAGGTCGCGACGCGGTCGGCGACCTCGTAGAGCAGCTCCCTCGCCATCGCCGCCAGCCTAGACGATTCCGCGCCCGATGGAAGTGGAACGTGCTACTCACCGCACGTGTTACTTCCTATTGCAAGTTCCCTCCCGCGAAAACAAATGAGGGGGGACTAGACACATGTTCATCCCTGCCGGTTAATGTGTAGCAATGGAAGCGAAGACGGTGGACCGGCGTCCAGCCGGTGTCCAGACCCACCGCGCGCCCCGTCCACTGAAACGGGATCGCGAGATTCGCCTCCCTCCCGGTCCGAGCTCGCCGCTCCTCCTCCAGACGCTCCGCTTCGTCCGCGACCCCTTCACCTTCCTGGAGCAGTGCCAGCGCGACCACGCCGAGGGCGGCTCGGTGACGATCAACATCCTCGGCTTCGGCCGCACGGTTTGGGTCACCGACCCGGACCTGATCAAGGAGGTGTTCGCCCGCGACGACGAGATGCCGCTGAGCCCGGCGGGGAACCTGGTCAAGCCGATCTTCGGCACCCGCTCGGTCACCGGCCTCGACGGGCAGGCGCATCTGCAGCGGCGCAAGCTGCTGCTCCCTCGCTTCCACGGCAGCGCCCTCGAGGGCGTCGAGTCCGGGTTCCGCGCCGCCTGCGACCGCGCCCTGGAGCGCTGGGGGACGGGCGAGGAGGTCGAGCTTCACCCCGAGATGTACCGGCTGACCATGGACTTCCTGTTCGAGGTCCTGATGGGAATCACCGACCGCGAGCGGACCGCCGCTTTGACCAAGGCGTCCGAGGACCTGATGGCGATGATGTCCCTCTGCGCGGTCGGAAACTGGGTCCGCCACGACCTTGGGCCGATCTCGCCCTGGGCCTACTTCCTGCGCCGCCGCCGACGCCTCGACCGCCTGCTCTACGAGGAGATCGCGGCGCACCGCGAGGCGATGGCGGCGGGCCGGGCCGGCGACGACGTCCTCTCCATGCTGATCGAGGCCCGCTTCGACGACGGCGCTGCCCTCAGCGACGAGGAAATCCGCGACGAGATGGTCACCCTGATCGTGGCCGGCAGCGAGACGACCGCCACGGCGCTGGCGTGGACGTTCGACCTGGTGCTCCACCGACCTGGCACGGTCTACCGGATCATCGCGGAGACGGCGATCGGAGACTCCTCCTATACGGACGCGGCGATCAAGGAGGTGCTCCGGCTGCGGCCGCCGGTGATCGCCGCCGGCAGGGTCACCGCCCGCACAGTGGAGCTGGGCCCATGGCGGATCCCGGACGGGGTCCGGGTGTGGACCCCGATGAGCCTGATCCAGCGCGACCCGGAGGTCTTCGAGCGGCCGAACGAGTTCCGGCCCGAGCGCTTCCTCGACTCCAAGCCCCCGGCGTACATGTGGATCCCCTTCGGTGGTGGCGTGCGACGCTGCCTCGGAGCGCCGTTCGCTCTGCTCGAGATGCGAGTCGCGCTGCAGACGATCCTCTCGCGAGTCAACCTGACGCCGCTCAAGGAGACCGTCGAGCGAACCCGCGCAGAGGGCGCAATCATCGTCCCGGACACCGGGGTGCGGGTCCGGGTCGAGGGGCCGCGCTCCAGCACGCATCGCCCCGGCCACCCGCTCGACGACCTGCTCGCCGGCCTGACCGGATCGGAGCGGTCGCAATTGGAGCGGCAGCCCAGCTAACCGCTCTCGCGCTTCTTCGCACGCCGAAAACGGCGCGGTTAGGTTGTCCAGGTGAGGGCAGTAGGTCACGTCTCCTTCCTCCACCGGCGCGCGATCGTGGTCGTCGCCCTCGCCTTGGCCGTCGGCGCTGGAGCGGCCGGGAGCACCGTCTTCGGGCGGGCACAGCCGTTCGGCTTCAACGACCCTGGCTCCGAAAGCTCGAGGGCGCAGGATCTGATCGAGCGGGCGAGCGGCGAGCAGGCCCTGCCGGAGGTCCTCCTGCTGGCGAGGCCGAAGCACCCCGTCGATACGGCGGCCGGACGCGCGGCCGTCAACCGGATCGCGCGCGAGCTGGGCGCGATCAAGGGCGTCGCTCGCGCGATCGCGCCCACGGCGAGGGGTCCGTTCGTGTCCATGGATGGGAAGCTCGCCTTGATCCAGGGCATCCTGCGAGCCTCCGTCGACAACCCGGCGGATGTCGGCGAGCGGGTCGAGGCGAGGTTCTCTGGGCGCGGCAGGATCGAGGCCGGCGGCATCGCCGTCGCCGCCCACCAGCTCAATCAGACGACCGAGGATGAGGTTCGCAGGATCGAGCTCTATGCGTCACCTCTACTGCTGCTGATCTCCTTCGTCGTCTTCCGCGGCCTGGTCGCGGCCCTCCTCCCCCTGCTTGTCGGCGGGCTGTCGATCATCTTCACCCTGGCCGGGCTCCGGCTGCTCTCGGAGGTGATCGTGATCGACGTCTTCGCCCTCAACGTCGTCACCGTGCTCGGGCTGGGGCTCGCGATCGACTACAGCTTGTTCATGGTCTCGCGCTATCGCGAGGAGCTCGTCCGCTCGGGTCCCTCGGGGGTGGCCCTGCGCGACACCCTGGGGGCGGTGGGGCGAATGGTCTGTTTCAGCGCCGCGATCGTCGCCGCCGCCGCCGGATCCCTGGTCGTGTTCCCGCAGCGCTTCCTCTACTCGAGCGGGATCGCCTGCGCGCTGGTCGTGATCCTGTCGGCGGCCGTGGTGATCTTGATCTTGCCGGCCGTCCTCGCCCTCCTCGGCGACCGCGTCAACGCGCTCGCGCCGGCCGCCCTGCAGCGGCGGAAGACATCGACCCGGTGGCGGAGCCTCGCCCGGGTGGTGCTGCGGTGGCCTCTGCCGATTGCGAGCGCGGTCGCCGCGATGATGCTGATCGTCGGCCTTCCCTTCCTGCGCGTGCACCTGACGCGCGCCGACGCCGGCACCCTGAGCGACCGCCACAGCGCCCGGGTGGTCGACGACCTCGTCCGGAAGCGCTTCCGGAGCGACCCCTCGGCGACGGTGCTCGTCGTGCTGCCCCGCGGCGTCGAACGGAAGCGCTCGATCGAGGCAACGGTGGGCGGCCTGTCCGGGACGGGCGGGATCGCCAAGGTGGGGCAGCCGCGGAGGGTGGGCTCGGCGACCGTGGTGGCAGTCGAGACCAGGGCCCCGCCCTATTCCGATCAGGCCGTCGAGCTCGTGAAGGTGACCCGGTCGCTCGACTGGGGTGGCCCCGCCCTGGTCACCGGCGGTACCGCGGAGCTGATCGACCAGCGCGCCAGCCTCCGCGACCATCTCCCGGAGGCCCTGGCGATCGTGCTGGCGGCGACCACGATCGCCCTGGTGTTGATGACCGGGTCCGTGGTGCTGCCGCTGCTGGCCGTGATCTGCAACACGCTCACGCTCAGCGTCGCCTTCGGTGTCCTGGTGCTGGTGTTCCAGGACCAACGGCTCGAGTCCGTCCTCTCCTACACGGGCGTCGGCGCGCTCGACCTCTCGGTGCCGGTTCTGCTGTTCGCCGTCGTCTTCGGCCTCTCGACCGACTACGGGCTCTTCCTGATCTCGCGGGTCGCCGAGGCCCGCGAGGATGGCTACGACGATTCGGGTGCGATCGCGATCGGCCTCGAGCGCACCGGACGCATCATCACCGCGGCGGCGCTCCTGTTCGCGGTCGCGATGGGATCGTTCATCTTCTCGGAGATGATCTTCATCAAGGAGGTCGCGGTCGGCGTCTCGATCGCGGTGCTGGTCGACGCCGCCGTGGTACGGACCCTGCTGCTGCCCGCCCTGATGCGGCTCTGCGGGCGCACGACCTGGTGGACGCCGGCGCCGGCGCGCGGGCTCGGCCGGGTCAGAGCTTGAGCTCGATCGACTCCCGCTCGAGGGCGCGCACCAGCGCGTCCACCACCCTGGCGTCGAACTGGGTGCCGGCGTTCTTGCGCAGCTCCTCTCGCGCAGCCGCCGGCCCGATCGCCAGCCTGTAGATGCGGTCGCTGGTCATCGCCTCGTAGGCGTCCCCGACGGCGAGAATCGAAGCCTCGAGCGGAATCCTCCCTGACTTCAGACCCAACGGATACCCCTTGCCGTCGGGGCGCTCGTGGTGAGCGAGGATCCACCCACGCAGGTCGTCGAGCTCGCCGCTGGAGAGGATGCGAGCGCCGAGCTCAGGGTGGCGGCGCATCTGGGCCTGCTCCTCGCCGGTGAGCGGGCCCGGCTTGCGCAGGATCGAATCGGGGACCCCGATCTTGCCGATGTCGTGGAGGATGCCGGCCAGCCTCACCCGCTGGACCCGCGGCTCGTCAAGGCCCAGCTCCCGCGCCATCGTCTCGCACAGCAAGCCCACCGTCTGGCTGTGCTTGGCCGTGCCCGTGTCGCGCTGGTCCAGAGCCTCCGCCAGGCTAAGGACGGTCGCGAGCTGCGCCTGGCTTTCGACGCTCCGCTGCCCCGCGAGGGCGCCAACCGTGCTGGTCACCTTCGGGCTGTAGATCACCGCGCGGTCGCGACCGAGCGCCTTGGCGGCGTATAGCGCCCGGTCGGCGGTCGCCATCAGCTCGGCGGCGTCCTTGGCGTGGGTGGGGAACGTCGCCACCCCCGAGGACGCGGTGATCGAGGCGTCGGCGAAGTTGAGCAGAGAGCCGCGCACCCTCGACAGCAGCTTCTCGGCGACCAGGAAGGCGCCGTGGTGGTCGGTCTCCGGCAACAGCACCGCAAACTCCTCGCCGCCCGTGCGGGCAACGGTATCGATCAGGCGCGATGATTTCGAGAGGAGCCCAGCCAGCTCTTGGAGGATGCGGTCGCCGCCGCCGATCCCGTAGCGCTCGTTGATCGCCTTGAACTTGTCGACGTCGATCAGGAGCAGGCTCAGGCGTCGCCGATCGGGACGGGCCCGCTCCAGCTCGCGCTCGAGCGCCTGCTGGAGACCGACCCGGTTCGGTAGCTCGGTCAGGGGGTCGGTGCGGGAGGCATCGACCAGCCTCATCATCAAACGGTCGACGCGCTGGCGCAGGTAGGTGAGCAGGAGCCCCGCCGTCGCGAGCGTGCCGGCGACGATCGAGAAGAAGCTGACATCGGTGTGCGGGGCGTTCGGCGGCGGCGTCGGGGTGATCGCGATCGCGATCGCGTAGCAGAAAGCGCCAAAGGCGAGGTTGATGCCCGCCTCGAGGCGGGTGACCGGGTAGTAGAAGACGTAGAACCCGATCCAGAGGTAGAAGATCGCGTACCCGCTGGTGCTGTCGCCGCTGAAGTAAACGGCGAAGGTGGTCAACACCGCCGCCAGCAGGTTCCCAAGCCGCAGCACGCGAAGCGAGATCCGGTCGCGCAAGAGGAGCACGATCCCGCCGTAGCTGAGCGCGCACACCTGCACGGACAGGAGGCCGACGACGTCGTAGTACGGCGGATGGGGCAGCAAGGTCGCAACTGCGCCGTTGATGGCGGCGCCCAGCGCCAGCAGCGCCTGCACCTGCGCAAGCGGTCCGGCCGCGATCCGCCCCGAGATCAGCTCTCGGGGCTCTTCGACTCGGTCCGCCCCCCTATGTCGCCGAGGCCCGCGCATCCTACGCCGTCGAACAATGCCTCTCACGGCTCGGCCTTTCCATCCACAAAAACGTCGGTGTTTGGGGCGCCCAGGCGTGAACGCCAGCGAATGTTGGAGGCGGGTGTCACGGTCGGGCTCAACAGTTGTTCGACGGGCATCGGGGGGCTGCGGGCGGAAAGTTGCAGGTCGGCGTTCAGGAGGGAGCGGCTCCGGGGTCCTCGACCACGGCCCGGGCGCCGTCCGCAGGGGCAAACGTGAACCTTCGCCTCCGCACCCGCTCTGCCTTGTGACCGCTGGCCCGTAGGCGGGCACTGCCGAGCACGGTGCTGAGCACGACCTTCATCTCCGCCTGGGCGAAGTTGGCACCGAGGCAGCGGCGGACGCCGCCCCCGAACGGAATCCAGACCCCCTCCTGCTCCCCGTCGAGGAATCGCTCCGGCCGAAACTCGTCGGGGTCCCGGTACTGGAGGGGATCCCGATGGAGGAGGTAGATCGACACCATCAGCACCGACCGGGCCGGGATCCGGTAACCCCCCAGCTCGACCTCCTCCAGGACCTTCCGCCCCACCACCGGTACGACCGGTCTCACCCTCAGGGTCTCCTTGACGACCGCGTCGAGGTACTCCTCGTCACCGGCATCCAGCTCCGCCAGTAGGCGCTCGAGCGCCGCCGGCGAGCGCAGCAGGCGCTCGATCGCCCAGGCGAGGGCTGTGGTGGTGGTCTCGTAGCCGGCCATCACCATCGACAGCAACTCGTCGCGGATCTCGCGGTCAGAAAGGGGCCGGCCCCGCTCGTCGATCGCCCCCACCAACAGCGAGAGGACGTCTGTCCCCGGGCCCGACCCCTCGCGGCGGCGGTCGGCGATCGCGGCGAAGAAGAGCTGATCGAGCTCGTCGAGCACGCGGCGCAAGCGGGCATAGGGCGTGGTCCCGGCGAGCTCGTGCCGGAAGTAGGGCAGGAGCGTGAACGGCGAGCTGCAGCGCCTCATCATCTCGGGGATCAGCCGGCGGAAGCGCCGGCCGCGCTCGCGATCCTCGGCTCCGAATGCGACTTGCAGGATCACCTCGAAGGAGATCGCCTCCATCTCTGCCTGGAGCTCGAGGGTTTCGCCGGGCCGCCAGCGCGACATGCGCTCCCGGGTGATGCCCGCGACGCGGTCGGCGAACGCGCGGCCGTGCTCCGCTCCGAACGCCGGCAGCAGGGTGCGGCGGTGGCGCAGGTGCCGGGCGCCGTCGAGCACCAGGAGCGAGCTCGGGCCCACCACCGGCCGGAGGATCCCGTTCGCGTCTCCGGCCCGATAGACATCGGGGTCACCGCTCAGCACGTCCCGAGCCGCGTCGGGCTCGGCCACCAGGACCACGTTGCGCTCGGGACCGAGCCGGAGGGTGAAGATCGGCCCGTAGCGCTCCCGGCAGCGCTCGAGCAGCGAGATCGGCCGGTACATCCAGCCGAGGGTCTGCACCACCCCCGGCGCCCGGGGGCCCGGCGGCAGCCCCCGGTTTCGGCTGAAACGGTCCTCTCCCTCCATCGCCACGGGGCCCCTCTTTCGCTCGGCGACCGACACGGCGCCGGATCGTATGCGCTCAGCGCCGGCTTCACAATCACTGAAAGCAAGGTGGTGGGGAGTTGCAGTAAGAAGTAGGAAGTCCTACTATTCACTTTCCCGGGCGCCAACTCGGCCCGGACGGCTCGCGTCCCCAGGAAGGAGGGAACCCGCTGTGGCCACCGCTACCGACCCCGTGATCAAGCCCGATCACGGCGCCGAGCGCAAGCACATGATCTTCACGCAGGAGCACGAAGACCTGCGCGAGTCGATGCAGGCCTGGGTGCAGAAGGAGCTCTGGCCCCACCGCAACGAGTGGGAGGAGACGACCTGGCCGAGCGAGGTGCTGAAGCGCGCCGGCGACCTCGGCTTCCTGGGGCTCTGCTTC
>JBKPIY010000067.1:0-10094 GCA_046730475.1 Actinomycetota bacterium | reverse complement strand
CGGTGCGGCGCCGGCGGACGATGAGCGACTGCGATGGCTTGTTCTTGTCGCGGGTGCGGCCCTCGGGCCGGCCCCACGGGGAGACCGCCGGGCGGCCACCCGACGTACGGCCCTCGCCGCCACCGAGCGGGTGATCGACGGGGTTCATCGCCACACCGCGGGTCTGGGGGCGGCGACCCTTGTGGCGGTTGCGGCCGGCTTTGCCGATCTTCACGTTCTGGTGCTCCGCGTTGGTGAGCGCCCCGACGGTTGCCCGGCACTCGCCGCGCACCATTCGCACCTCGGACGAGGGCAGGCGCAAGGTGATCATGTCGCCCTCCTTGGCGACCACCTGGATCGCGGTGCCGGCGGCGCGACCGAGCCGCCCGCCTTCGCCCGGGATCAGCTCGACGTTGTGGACGACGGTCCCGGTCGGGATCCGGGCCAGCGTCAGCGCGTTGCCCGGGCGGATGTCCGCTCCCTCTCCCGAGGAGACGGTCGCCCCGACCGCCAGCCCCTGAGGGGCGAGGATGTAGCTCTTGTGCCCGTCGGCGTAGTTGAGCAGGGCGATGTAGGCGCTGCGATTGGGGTCGTACTCGATCGTCGCCACCTTCGCCGGCACCCCGTCCTTGGTCCGCTTGAAGTCGATCCGCCGGAAGCGGCGCTTGGCGCCGCCGCCGCGATGGCGCGCGGTCACCCGGCCGGCGGAGTTGCGCCCGCTCGAGCGCTTCTTGCCCTCGGTGAGGCTCTTTGTAGGCGCGTCGCCGGTGAGCTCCTCGCGGAGGTGGTAGGTCCCGAAGCGGCGCCCGGGGCTCGTCGGTCTGGTCTTGCGAAGGGCCATCGCTACTCCACCGCCGCGCCTTCGAACAGCTCGATCCGCTCGCCGGGGGCGAGCTGGACGACCGCCTTCTTCCACGAGCGCGAGCGGCCGGTGGTGAGCCCGCGGCGCTTCGGCTTCGAGCGGACGTTGGCCGTCCGCACGGCGGCGACCTTGACGTCGAAGATCTCCTCGACCGCCTGGGCGATCTGGACCTTATGGGCGCGGTCGTGCACCCGGAACGTGTACTTGCCGTCGGCCATCAGCGCGTAGCTCTTCTCGGACACGACCGGCTGCACGACCACCTGACGCGGATCCATCAGCGGGTCACCTCCTTCGCGCGCTCCTCGAGCAGCGGCAGGGCGGCCTCGGAGACGAGCAGCGAGGCGGCGCCGATCAGGTCGGCGACGCCCGCGGCGCTCGCCTGAGCGACGGTGACCCCCGCCAGGTTGCGAAAGCTCTTCGCGACGGCGTCCTCCTCGGGGGCGAGGACCACCAGGATCGGGCTCTCGGCGCCCCACTTCCGCACCGCGGTGGCCGCCTGCCTGGTGGCGGGCTCGGCGAATCCGGACCCGTCGAGGACGGCGATGCTGCCCCGCTCGGCGTGGACGCTGAGCGCGGCCCGGAGCGCCCGGCGGCGGGCCTTGCGGTTGACCTTGACCGTGTATCGGCGCGGCTTGGGGCCGAACGCCGCCCCACCGCCCACCCGCTGGGGGACGCTGAGGGCGCCGGCGCGGGCTCGGCCGGTGCCCTTCTGGCGCCAGGCCTTGGCGGTGGTCATCGACACCTCGCCGCGGGTAAGCGAGGAGTGGGTGCCGCGGCGGCGCGCGGCGAGGTCGGCGCGGGCGGCCTCATGCACGAGCGACTCGTGGAACGGCTCGCCGAAGACGGCCTTGGGGAGGTCCGCCTTCGCCTGCTTGCCGAGCACCGGCGCCTTGAGGGCGGCGGCCGAGTTCGCCGCGGCGGGCCTGGGCTTGGTAGCGGCCTCAGCCACTGCTTCGCACCTCGACGGTGGCGTTGCGGGCGCCCGGGACCGAGCCCCTGATCAGGAGCAGGTTCCGCTCGGCGTCGACCTCGACGATCGTGGCGCCCCGCTGGGTGACCCGTTCTCCGCCCATCCGCCCGGGCATCTTCACGCCCTTGAAGACCCGGGCGGGGTCGGCGCTGGCGCCGATCGAGCCCGGAGCGCGGATGTTGTGGGAGCCGTGGCTCTCGGGGCCGCGGCGGAAGTTGTGGCGGCGGATCGTTCCCTGGAAGCCCTTCCCGATCGAGATCGCCGACACCTTCACGCGTTGACCGGGCTCGAAGTCGGCGACGGTGACGTCGTCGCCCACCTTTCGCTCCTCGCCCCCCTGGGGCACTGGAAGCTCGGCGTCGCGGAACTCGATCACATCCCGCATCGCCGGCGCCCCCGCCTTCTTCAGGTGGCCGAGCTCCGCCTTGGTCAGCTTTCGCTCGTCGGTGGCGTTGCCGGCAAGCTGGATCGCGTCGTAGCCGTCGCGGTCGGCGCGGCGGATCGCGGTCACCCTGCACGGGGCGGCCTCGATCACGGTCACCGGGATCGCGGTCCCGTCCTGATCGAAGATCCGGCTCATGCCGAGCTTCTTGCCGATGATCGCCGACATCAGATCGCCGCTCACAAGCGGATCTCGACGTCGACGCCGGCGGGGAGGGTCTCCATCCGCTGCAGCTCGTCCACCGTCTTCGGCGTCGGCTGATGGATGTCGATCAGCCGCTTGTGGGTGCGGATCTCGAAATGCTCGCGCGAGTCCTTGTCCTTGAAGGGGGAGCGGATGACGACGTAGACGTTCTTCTCGGTGGGCAGGGGGACGGGCCCCGAGACGGTGGCGCCGGTGCGCTCGGCTGTGCCGACGATCTCCTGGGCAGCCCGGTCTATCGCGTCGTGGTCGTACGCCTTCAGCCGGATCCTGATCTTGCCCGATGTCAGCGAGGCCATCGCCTCAGTCCTGTCCTTTCCTTGTCCTTTTCGCGTGACTGGGGCGCCGAAGCGCCCCGGTCGTATGTGCTTGAAGTTGTCGCCTCGGCGCGCCGCGCCTCGGCCCGAAAAGGAGGGCCCGGGGGGCCCTCCGACGCTACTCGATTACCTCCGTGACGACCCCGGAGCCGACCGTGCGCCCGCCCTCCCGGATCGCGAAGCGAAGGCCCTGGTCCATGGCGATCGGCTGAATCAGCTCGACCTCCATCTGCGCGTTCTCGCCCGGGGCCACGAACTCGCGGCCCTCGGGAAGGTTGACCACTCCCGTCACGTCCGTGGTCCGGAAGTAGAACTGCGGCCGGTACCCGGTGACGAAGGGCGTGTGGCGGCCGCCCTCCTCCTTCTTCAGGCAGTAGACCTCGGCCTTGAACCTGGTGTGCGGCGTGATCGAGCCGGGCTTGCAGAGCACCTGGCCCCGCTCGATCTCCTCGCGCTTGGTGCCTCGAAGCAGACAGCCGACGTTGTCGCCCGCGCGCCCCTCGTCGAGGATCTTCCGGAACATCTCGACCCCGGTGACCACCGTCTTGGTGGTCGGCCTGATCCCGACGATCTCCACACCGTTTCCGGTGTTGATCACGCCCTGCTCGATTCGGCCGGTGGCGACGGTGCCTCGGCCGGTGATCGAGAAGACGTCCTCGACCGGCATCCGGAAGGGCTTGTCGAGATCGCGCTCGGGCTCGGGGATGTAGTCATCGAGAGCCTGGGCGAGCTCGAGGATCGACTGCTTCGCCTCCTCGTCGCCCTCGAGCGCCTTCAGCGCCGAGCCCTTGATGATCGGGACGTCGGCGCCGGGGAACTCGTACTCGTTGAGCAAATCGCGGACTTCCTCCTCGACCAGCTCGAGCAGCTCCTCGTCGTCGACCATGTCGACCTTGTTCAGGTAGACGACCACGTATGGGACGTTCACCTGGCGAGCGAGCAAGATGTGCTCGCGCGTCTGGGGCATCGGGCCGTCCGGCGCCGAGACCACGAGGATGGCGCCGTCCATCTGGGCGGCGCCGGTGATCATGTTCTTGACGTAGTCGGCGTGACCGGGGCAGTCGACGTGGGCGTAGTGCCGGTTGTCGGTCTCGTACTCGACGTGGGAGGTCGCGATCGTGATTCCGCGCTCCTTCTCCTCGGGCGCGTTGTCGATCTCGTCGAAGGTCTTGATCTCCGTGTTCCCCTTCTCGGCGAGCGTCTTCGTGATCGCGGCGGTCAGCGTGGTCTTGCCGTGGTCGACATGACCGATGGTGCCGACATTCACATGCGGCTTATCGCGGGCGAACTTCTCCTTGGACATCTCGCTCCTTTGGGGGTCTTGACTGCTTCTCTAAGCCTGTTCTCGGTGTGGGTGACGCTGAGTCTTCTCGTGCTGATTGTGACGCTGATTCGTTCGGTTGCTGGCGAACCCCGGAAATATAGCCAGGGAGCAGGGTTCCGGCCTATGCCCCCGCCCCCACCGGCTCGCCCGAGCGGCTCTCGATGATCTCGTCGGCGATGTTGCCGGGGACCTCCTCGTACCGCTCGAACTGCATCGTGTAGCTGGCGCGCCCCTGGGTCGAGGAGCGCAGATCGGTGGCGTAGCCGAACATCTCGCCGAGCGGCACGAACGCCTGCACGGCGAGCGCGTGTCCGCGCCGCTCCTGCCCCTGGACCTTGCCGCGCCGCCGCGACAGGTCTCCGATCACGTCGCCGAGGAACTCCTCGGGGGTCACCACCTCGACCGACATCACCGGCTCCAGGAGGACGGGCTTCGCCCTCCGGGCGGCCTCCTGCAGCGCCATCGAGCCGGCGATCTTGAACGCCATCTCCGAGGAGTCGACCTCGTGATAGGAGCCGTCGATCAGTTCCACCCGGACGTCTACCATCGGGTAGCCGGCCTTGACGCCGCTCTGCAGCGCCTCCTCGATGCCTGCCTCGACCGAGGGAATGAACTCCGACGGGATCGCGCCGCCCTTGATCTGGTTGTCGAAGTCGAAGCCGTCGCCCGGCGCCGGCTCGATATTGATCACGCAGTGGCCGTACTGGCCGCGGCCGCCGGTCTGGCGGACGAAGCGGCCGGTGACCTTCTCGACGCGCTCGAGGATCGTCTCGCGGTAGGCGACCTGGGGACGTCCGACGTTCGCGTCGACGTTGAACTCGCGCAGCATCCGGTCGACGATCACCTCGAGGTGAAGCTCTCCCATCCCGTGGATCAGGGTCTGGCTGGTCTCCTCGTCCGACTCGACCTGGAAGGTCGGATCCTCCTCGGCGAGGCGGGCGAGAGCGGCGCCGAGCTTCTCCTGGTCGGCCTTCGTCTTCGGCTCGATCGCGACCGCGATCACCGGCTGGGGGAACTCGATCTGCTCGAGCTCGATCGGGGCGTCGGGAGCGGCGAGGGTGTCGCCGGTCGAGGTCTGCTTGAGGCCGACGCCGGCGAGGATGTCGCCCGCGTAGCACTCCTCGATCTCCTCGCGATGGTTCGCGTGCATCATCAGCAGCCGCCCGATCCGCTCGGTCCGGCCGGTGGAGACGTTCAGCACCCGGCTGCCGGCCCTGAGGGTGCCCGAGTAGACCCGGAAATAGGTGAGCTTGCCGACGTATGGGTCGGCCATCACCTTGAAGGCGAGGGCCGCGAAGGGCTCGTCGTCGGCAGGCTTGCGCTCGGCCTGGCGCGGAGAGCCGTCGTCCCCCTTCTTCGGAGGCTCGACCCCGACCACCGGCGGGACCTCCAGCGGCGACGGCAGCAGCTCGACGATCGCATCGAGGAGCGGCTGCACGCCCTTGTTCTTGAACGAGGAGCCCAAGAGGACGGGGGTGACCTTGATGTCGAGGGTGGCGCGGTGAAGCGAGCGGGCGATCCGCTCGTGGGGGATCTCGTCGTCGTTGAGGTAGGCCTCCATCAGCTCGTCGTCGTAGTCGGCGCACGCCTCGATCAGGTGGGTGCGGTGCTCGTGGGCGGCGCCGACGAGGTCGTCGGGGATGTCGATGTACTCGAACTCGGTGCCGAGCTCGTCGTTCCACACGAGCGCCTTGTTCTCGATCAGATCGACGACGCCGATGAAACCGGTCTCCTGGCCGATCGGGATCTGGATCGGGAGGGGGTTGGCGCCGAGCCGATCGCGCATCGTCTGCACGGCGCCGAAGAAGTCTGCGCCGACCCGGTCCATCTTGTTGACGTAGGCGACGCGCGGAACCCGGTACTTGTCGGCCTGGCGCCAGACGGTCTCCGACTGGGGCTCGACCCCGGCGACGGAGTCGAAGATCGCAATTGCACCGTCGAGGACGCGCAGGCTCCGCTCGACCTCGACCGTGAAGTCGACGTGGCCCGGCGTATCGAGGATGTTGATCCGGTGGCCCTTCCACTCGCAGGCCGTCGCGGCGGAGGTGATGGTGATCCCGCGCTCCTGCTCCTGCTCCATCCAGTCCATGACCGCGGCGCCCTCGTGGACCTCCCCCATCTTGTGGGTGCGGCCGGTGTAGTAGAGGATGCGCTCCGTAGTCGTCGTCTTGCCGGCATCGATGTGGGCCATGATGCCGATGTTGCGAGTCTTGTCTAGGGGGAAGCTTCTGGGCATGGGATACGCTGGACCGAGGGTACGCGCGCACAAAAAAGGCCCTCACGGGCCCGAGCGCGCTGCGGCTCTCCAGACCCGATTCAGTCTATGTCGCGCCGTCCTCCATGGAAACGGATATTCGCCCGCGCCAAACCCTCCGGGCCGGCGCCAGCGACGAACGATGATAGCAGCCGTATTCGGGATCAAAAGGCGCCTGGCGCGCCCAAGGACCCCGGCGCCTGGCTGCGCGGCGGGCTCGTCGAGACCCGCCGGAGGCTGAAGCCGGTCGGACATGGACTTCGCCCCCTTGGGTGCGGTCTCCTCACCGGCCTCCGCCGGATCGCGCCATACGTATCGCGGGGGCTGCTGGTCGTAGCCCGAGTCGGGGTGGTGGCGCTCGCCGCGATCACCGACGCGGGCGTCGCCTCGGTGGGCTGGGTTCGCGCCGCGCTGAGCGTCGCGCTGCCCGCGGTGGGGCGCCGGATCGAAGCCACGGTGACGCCCGTCTCCACGGTGGCGGTGGTGGCCGCGGTCGCGGCGACCTGCCTCGGGGTATCGCAGTTCCTCGACTATCACGGGGTGGCGGTGGGAGCGCGGCAGTACCAAGGCGAGGTCGGGGTGACGGCGCCGGTCCCGATCGTCGACAAGGCGACCGCCGGATCCGCCCACTCCTACCTGCTGCTCCCGGTCGCCGCCGCAGCGCTCGTGCTGATCGCCCTCACCGCCCTCGGCCGCTGGAGGCTGGGGCGGATGGTCGCCGGGCTCGGCCTGGTGGGGCTGATCGTCAGCGTCGCCGTCGACGTCCCACACGGGCTCGACGCCGGCACCGCCGGAGTCTCGTTCGCGGGCGCCGACGCCGAATTGCTGAAGGGCTTCTGGCTCCAGCTCACCTGCTCGGCGGTGCTGCTGATGTGCGGGCTGCTGCTCGCAGCCCACGTGCGGGCCGCTAGCGCCGCGGCCGAGGGCAATCGGCGCCGGCCCCCGACCCCCTCCGGGCCCTCCGAGGCGGATCGGCGGGGCGGCCTCCGGCCGCCCTGGGAGGCGCGGGCGTGAGCCGGATCCGGCGCGCCGACATCCTCCTGGCGCTCGCGTGCGCCGCCGGAGCCGCCGCCCTGGCCGCCTCGGAGTTCATGGACATCTTTCACCTCACGCCGCCCGGGGGCGAGGCGATCGAGGCGCAGACGGGATTCGACCGCCACAACTACGCGATCCTCGTCCTCGCGGTGTTCGCGCTCGTCGTCCTGGTGATCGCGATCATGACCGGCTCCCGGATCGCGTCCTTCGCGGTCGCCGCCGCCGGGGTGGTGGGCTTGGTGATCTTCCTGGTCAGTGACCTACCGAAGGCGAACAACACCGGCCAGCTCGACGGGGCCAGCGGGCCCTTCGCCAAGGCGGTGCCCCAGGCCGGCTTCTGGCTCGAGCTGACCGGGGCCTTGGTGCTCGCGATCTGCGGAATCGCCCTCGCGACCTTGCCGCCGTCCGGCTCGCAGGACGCCGGCCGGGGCGATCAGCCCGACGGGGCCAACGCCCATGAGCTCCTCAGGCGTTGAGCGGCGGAGTGAGGCGAGCCCGCCTGACTACCAGCGGTAGTGGGCAAACGCCTTGTTGGCCTGCGCCATCCGGTAGATATCGTCCTTGCGCTTCCAGGCGCTGCCCTGCTGCTTGGAGGCGTCGAGGACCTCGTTGGCGAGGCGCTCCGCCATCGACTTCTCGCCGCGGGCCGAGGCGTATTGGACCAGCCACCGAACGGCGAGGGTGCGCGCCCGGCGGGCGGGTACCTCGACCGGGACCTGATAGGTAGCGCCGCCGACCCGTCGCGAGCGAACCTCGAGGACGGGGGTGAGCTGCTTGATCGCTCCCTCCAGCTCCTCGACCGGATTCCCGCCGGTGCGTTCGCCGACCATCGCCAGTGCGTCGTAGGTGATCTCCTCGGCGAGGGACTTCTTGCCGTCCTTCATCACCTTGTTGATCACCTGCTGGACGAGCCTGTTCTTGTAGAGGGAGTCCGGCTCGAGCGGGCGGATCTGCGCCTGGGCCCTGCGCGGCATCGCTAGCTCGCCTTTACGCCGTAGCGGGAGCGGGCCTGCTTGCGGTCGGAGACGCCGGCGGCGTCGAGGGTGCCCCGCACGACCTTGTAGCGGACGCCCGGTAGGTCCTTGACGCGGCCACCGCGGACCAGGACCACCGAGTGCTCCTGGAGGTTGTGCCCCTCGCCCGGGATGTAGGTGGTGACCTCCATCTGGTTCGTCAGCCTCACCCGCGCGATCTTGCGCAGGGCCGAGTTCGGCTTCTTCGGGGTGACCGTGGCCACCCTGGTGCAGACGCCGCGGCGCTGGGGAGCGGCGACGCGCTTCTTGCGCCCCTGACCCGACTTGAGGCCGGGCGTCGACATCTTCTTGCGCTTCCGGTTTCGTCCCTTGCGGACGAGTTGGTTGGTATTCGGCACGGCGGTGGATGGTAGAGCAAGCGCCGATCCCTAACCTGGTCTCGTTGTGCCGCTCTTCCGCAGGATCAACAAACCGCTTCTCGCGGTCGACATCGACGGGGTCATTAGCCTGTTCGGCTTCGAGGGCAAGGAGGCGCACGCGGTCGCCCGCGATGCCCCGCACGGTCAGTTCCACCTGATCGACGGGATGCTGCATTGCATCTCACTGCCCGCGGGCGAGCGCCTGATGCGTCTGGCGAGCACCTACGACCTCGTCTGGGCGAGCGGCTGGGAGGACCGCGCCAACGACCACCTCCCCGCGATCCTGGGCGTCCCCAAGCTGCCGTACCTGACCTTCGACGGGCGCGCCCGGTTCGGCACCGCCCACTGGAAGCTCGACTCGATCGGAGACTACGCCGGGAACCGGCCGCTCGCCTGGGTCGACGACAGCCTCGACCGCAGCTGCTACGAGTGGGCCGAGGGGCGCGGGCACCCCACCCTGCTCGTCCCCACCGACCCCGAGCGCGGCCTCGAGGAGGCCCACGTCGAGGCGCTGGAAGCGTGGGCCCGGGACGGCTTTTCGCCGGGCTGACGGGGGGGTAGACTCCGCCTGGGATGGAGGGCGTCTGGCCAATCGTGTTTCTGGCGGTCGTGCTGAAGATCCCGGTCTTCTTCGCGATCTGGCTCGTCTGGTGGGCAGCCAAGGACGAACCTCAGCTCGACGACCCGAGCGGCGGGGAGGATCACGGCTTCCGACGCTGGCGCCGCGAGCCCAAACGCCCCCGTGACCCCCGCCGCGGCGGCCACGGGGGAGACGCCCTACCCCTTCCCGATTGCCCACCGGGCGGCCGCGTTCGCGTCGGGCGGCCACCGGCACCGGTGACGGCCTCGGTCTCCCGTCGGCTCAGCGAGCCCAACTAGCGGCTCGGCGGACCCGAACGGCCCGCCGGAGCGGGCCTTGAGAGGTTGAAGCGGGACGCGCGTCCCGCGCACGACCGAGGTCTTCAGGGTAGGCGCAATGGGCGCCGGAACCCACGACGCGAGGGCCCGTGATCGTCTAGCACCGCCTTGTTGACCGGTCCCTCACCTGGTGTGGGCGCATCCGACTGCGAGACGGTGCTCGAGGTCGGACGCCCGCGGGATCAATTCTTCGACCGCGAGCTCCCGAGAGGACGCGAAACCCACGATGGCCGACACCTGCCAGGCGAGCCCATAGGAGCCCGGCGTATGGATCTCCCCGCTTGCGCCCCCTTCGGAGGGCGGCTCGGGCGGGTGGCGCCGGATCGCCAACCCTGAGCGCGGTGCCCGCAGGGGACGATACGGCGACGGGGGCCCCCCCCCGACCGGCCCGGCGGGGTA
>JBKPIY010000066.1:0-5289 GCA_046730475.1 Actinomycetota bacterium | reverse complement strand
CCACGCCTCGATCGCCGGCGGGGTCTCGCCCCACGCCCGGCGGCACTCGTTCGCCACGCACCTGCTCGAGGGCGGCGCCGACCTCCGCGCGATCCCGGAGCTGCTCGGGCTCTCGAGCGTCTCGACGACCCAGATCTACACAAGTGTTGAGCCCTCCTGGCTTCGCAAGCAGTACGCTCGCAGTCACCCACGAGCATGAGGGGGCTCACTTGCAGGGAGGTCTGACAGACCCTGATGGAAACTGAGGTCAAGTCGTTCGAGCTCAGGGAGCTCTGGCGGCGATACAAGGAGCAGGGGGATCCGACGGCGCGGGAGCGGCTAGTGGTCGCCTACTCGCCCCTCGTCAAGTTCGTCGCCGGGCGGACGGGGGCCCGTCTTCCCTCGCACGTGGACCAGGCAGACCTGATCTCCTACGGGATGCTCGGCCTGATCGAGGCGATGGACCGGTTCGAGCCCGAGCGGGGGATCCGGTTCGAGACCTTCGCCCTGCAGCGGATCCGGGGGGCGATCATCGACGAGCTCCGCTCGCTCGATTGGGTCCCACGGTCGGTCCGGGCCCGGGCCCGGGAGATCGAGGAGGCGAACTCGAAGCTCGAGCACGAGCTTGGGCGAGTCCCGACGGACGCCGAGCTCGCCGAGCGCCTCCGGATGACCGAGGAGGAGCTGCACGAGTCGCTGCTCGAGATCTCGAACTCCTCGATCCTCGCCCTCGAGGAGCTGTGGGTAACGCCCGACGCTTCGGGCGATCGGGTCTCGCTGCTCGACACCCTCGAAGACGAGAGCGCCCCCGATCCCCAGGCGGCCCTCGACACGACCGAGCTCAAGGACCGCCTCCAGGAGGCCATCCAGGACCTCCCCGAGCGCGAGACCCTGGTGATCGCGCTGTACTACTTCGAGAATCTCACCCTCCGCGAGATCGGCGAGGTCCTCGGGGTGACCGAGTCCCGCGTCTCCCAGCTCCACTCGAAGGCGGTCCTGCGCCTGCGCTCGCGCCTCAAGTCCCCGGCCTAGGGGAGCTCTTGAACCCGGGGGCCGCCCCCCGGTAGGGTGCGCGTTCACATGCCCCACATGGCCCCCGACCGCATTCGCAACGTCGCCCTGATCGGGCACCGCGGGAGCGGCAAGACCTCGCTCCATGAGGCGCTCCTGTTCGAGGCGGGGACCGTCAACCGGCTCGGCAAGGTCGACGACGGCAGCACCGTCTCGGACTTCGAGCCCGACGAGAAGGAGCGGGAGATGTCGATCGACGCCACCGTGACGTCGTTCGTCTACTCCGACCGCAAGATCAATCTGATCGACACCCCCGGGGAGCCGAGCTTCATCGCTGACACCGTCGCCTCCCTGCGGGTCGCCGACGCCGCGGTGGTGGTGGTCAACGCGGTGATGGGGGTGGAGGTCAACACCGAGCGCCTGTGGCAGCGCGCCGACGACGAGGGGCTCGCCCGGCTCGTGTTCGTGAACATGCTCGACCGGGAGCGGGCCGACTTCTTCCGCACCCTCGACTCGCTGCAGTCGGCCTTCGGCAACCACGTCGTCGCCACCGAGATCCCGATTGGCTCCGAGCACGAGGTCAGCGGGGTTATCGACCTAATCGACATGAAGGCATTCGTCCACGAGGGCGCCGGGCGTGGCAACGCCAGGGAGGGGTCGATCCCCGACGAGCTTCAGGCCCAGGCGAGCGAGTACCGCGAGAAGCTGATGGACGAGGTGGCGGAGAACTCCGACGAGCTGATGGAGCGCTACCTCGAGGGCGAGGAGATCGCCCACCAGGAGATCGTCACCGTCCTCAAGCAGGGGGTGACCGCGGGACACATCTTCCCCGTGACCTGCGGGATCGCCACCGCCAACCTCGGCACCAGCCGGCTGCTCGAGGCCCTGGTAGAGGACCTGCCCTCACCGGCGATGCGGGGACCGGTGAAGGCGCTCGACGGCGACGGCAACGAGATCGAGATCGCCCCCGAGGAGGACGGCGAGCTGACCGCCTACGTGTTCAAGACCCTCGCCGACCCCTACGCCGGCCGGATCAACCTCTTCCGGGTCTACTCCGGGGTGCTGAGCGCCGACTCCCAGGTCACCAACGTCACGCGCCGGGCAAAGGAGCGGGTCGGACCCCTCCTGATCCCCCACGGCAAGGACAACGAGCAGGTCAGGGAGCTCGGAGCCGGTGACATCGGCGCGGTCGCCAAGCTCCGCGAAACCCGCGCCGGCGACGTCCTCGCCGCCAAGGACACCCAGATCTCCTTCCCCTCGCTGGAGCTGCCCGCCCCGGTGATGGCGTTTGCGTTCGAGCCGAAGACGAAGGGGGATGAGGAGAAGGCCGCGAGCGCGATCCGCCGCCTCGAGGAGGAGGATCCGACCCTCGACGTCCACCGCGATCCGCAGACCGGCGAGCAGATCATTGCCGGCCTCACCCAAGTCCACGTCGAGGTGATCGTCGACCGGATGAAGCGCCGCTTCGGCGCCGAGATCGACCTGCACCCGCCGCGGGTCCCCTACCTGGAGTCGATCCGGAAGGCCGCCAGGGCCCATGGCCGCTACAAGAAGCAGACCGGCGGCCGCGGCCAGTTCGGCGACTGCCACATCGAGCTGGAGCCCGCCGAGCCTGGCACCGGCCTCGACTTCATCGACGCGATCAAGGGTGGGGTAATCCCGAAGGGGTTCATCCCCGCGGGTGAGAAGGGGATCGCCGAGGCGATGCAGCACGGCACGCTCGCGGGGTACCCGGTCAAGGACGTCCGGGTCCGTCTGTACGACGGCTCCCATCATTCGGTCGACTCCTCGGAGATGGCGTTCAAGATCGCGGGCTCGATGGCGTTCAAGCGGGCGATGGAGGAGGCCGACCCGGTCCTCCTCGAGCCGATCATGCTGCTCACCGTGAGCGTTCCGGAGGAGGCAGTCGGAGACGTGGTCGGCGACCTCAACTCGCGGCGGGGGCGGCCGCTGGGTGTGGAGCCAAAGGGCTCGGTCACTGAGGTGAAGGCCGACGTGCCGATGGCCGAGGTGCTCGACTACGCCCCCGACCTGCGGGCGATCACCGGTGGGCGCGGCGATTACACGATGGAGTTCGCCCACCACGAGGAGATCCCCGCCCACATCGCCCAGCAGGTGATCGCCGACGCGAAGTCCGAGGAAGAGGTGCGGGCGTAGCGAAGCGGCTGGTCGTGAACGTCGATGGCGGGGCGCGGGGCAATCCCGGACCCGCCGCGATTGCCGCCGTCGTCACCGATCCCGACGGGAGCGTGGTGGACGAGCGGGCGGAGACGATCGGGCGGGCGACCAACAACGTCGCCGAGTACCGGGCGCTCCTGCTGGGAATCGAGCTGGCGAAGCACCTGGGGGCGAGCGAGGTCGACCTGATCGGCGACTCCCAGCTGATCGTCCGGCAGGTTCGCGGCGAGTACAAGGTCAAGGACGAGGATTTGAAGCCGCTCCGCGCGGCCGCCGTCAAGGCGCTCGGCGGGTTCGAGCGCTGGTCGATCCGAGACGTCCGGCGTGCCGAGAACGAGCGCGCCGACGAGCTCCTGAACGAGGCGCTCGATGCCGCCCAGGGCTCCTAGCGCCCTGACGCCCAGGGGCCGTTGCCGGCGACCCGCTCGACGGTGATGTGGGTGATGTAGCCGGGCGGCGGGTCGTCGATCGCCGGGAAGACCACGTCGGGGCCGATGTAGGTGTGGGCGAGGCGCTGAAGGAGCTCCGGGGCGCCGCCCTCGGTGATCCGGGCGGTGCCGTACACGACCAGGTAGCGGGCGAGGCCGAGCTCGTCGAACCCCTCGGCCTCGATCGACAGCGCCACCCGGGGGTCGCGCTCGATGTTCATCACCTTGCGGTGGCGGGGCAGATGCCCGCAGACGATCTCGTCCCCGTCGAGTCCCACCCACACGCAGGTCACCTGTGGCGAGCCGTCTGGGTTCAGGGTGACCAGGTGGGCGAGTGCCGCCGACTCGAGCACGGGCCGGGCGCTGTCGGGAAGGGCAGACATCGGGGCAATCGCCAGCCTATTACGGGCGGGCGTTTGAGCGCGCAACCGCTCGGCTAAGCTCCCTGAAATGGCCGAGGCGACCGCGATCACCCTCACCGACGAGGCCGTCGGCACCCTCGAGCTTGGCGACCGCACGGTGCGCCGCCTCGGCTTCGGGGCGATGCGGATCACCGGGAACGGGATCTGGGGCCAGCCCGAGGACCACGACGGGGCGATTGCCGTGCTCAGGCGCGCCCTCGAGCGCGGGGTGAATCTGATCGATACGGCCGACTCCTACGGCCCCGAGGTGAGCGAGGAGCTGATCGCCGAGGCCCTTTATCCCTACCCCGAGGGGCTGACGATCGCGACCAAGGGAGGCCTGACGAGGGGCGGCCCCGGCGAGTGGTCGCCCGACGGCCGCCCCGAGCACCTGCGCGAGGCCTGCGCGGGCTCGCTTCGCCGTCTGCGCCTGGACGCGATCGACGTCTACCAACTCCACCGCCCCGATCCGAAGGTCCCCTACGAGGAGTCGGTGGGGACATTGAAGGAGCTTCGCGACGAGGGCAAGATCCGCCATGTCGGCGTCTCCAACGTCACCGTCGAGGAGCTCGAGCGGGCCCGCTCGATCGTGCCCGTGGTCTCGGTCCAGAACCGCTTCAACCTCACCGATCGCGCCTCCGAGGACAGTCTCGAGCGCTGCGCGGAGCTGGGGATCGCCTTCATTCCCTGGTGGCCGCTCGCCGCCGGCAGGCTCGCCCAGCCCGGCGGCCCGGTGGCCGAGGTCGCCGACGCCCACCAGGCGACCGCGGGCCAGGTGGCGCTCGCCTGGCTCCTCGCCCGTTCGCCCGTGATGCTGCCGATCCCCGGCACCTCCTCGGTCGAGCATCTGGAGGAGAATCTCGGCGCCGCCCGACTCGAGCTCTCCGGCGATGAGGCCAGCTCACTCGACGCCGCCTGACCGCCCGGAAGCGGCGCACCACCGCTCCTATACTTGTGCCTCCGCGCGGCTGTAGCTCAGTTGGCTAGAGCGTCTGCTTGCCATGCAGAAGGTCGTGGGTTCGAATCCCATCAGCCGCTTGCAGCTTTTCCGCATGAACAAGGGCTTTCTGCGGTTCCTGCTGCGCCGCGAGCGCCGACCTCGCTCGCTCTCGGGGTACATCGGGGTACATCCTGACCTTCTGCATCGGCTGTTCCCTGGTCTGAGGCCGGAGCGGTGAAAGACACGCCCGCCGACGAACGCGTCGCGCGTGGGAGCGCGAAATGCCGCATGAGAACCTCCACCAGCCTGTTCATCTCACAAGACCCTCAACGTTGATGGCTCTCGGCGTCGA
>JBKPIY010000065.1:0-14930 GCA_046730475.1 Actinomycetota bacterium | reverse complement strand
CGCCGCCTGTCCGCCACTGATGCCGCAGCGGGCCGACTGGCGAGCACTGATCCTGGGCAGCGGAGCGGCCCCTGCAGGCGACGTGGTCGAGACGATCTGATTAGGCTGCTCGGCACCGTGGTTCCGCTGGTCCCGGGCGCGTTCACCCCCGCGCGACGAGTGCCGCGTGCGAGGCCTTCCCACCCTCGGAGGTGAGGATCCCTCGGGCCGCGGCGAACCCGGCGACGTCCTCGGCCTCCGTGAACGGCCGCACCAGGATCACGTCCTCGCCCGCCCCGCCCCGCTCCACAGCCTCGACGGCGGTGAACACGATCGCGCCCTTGGCGGCGCCCGGCGAGGCCGGCACCCCACGAGCGATGACGTCGTAGCTCGCCTCCGGGTCGAAGGTCGGGTGCAGGAGAGCGTCGAGCTTGCCCGCGTCGATCGTCAGCAGCGCCCGCTCGCGATCGAGCAGGCCCTCGCCGACGGCGTCGACCGCGAATCTGACGGCCGCCTGCGCCGGCCGCTTGGCGTCGCGGGTCTGAAGCATGTAGAGGCGTCCC
Source organism: Actinomycetota bacterium (assembly GCA_046730475.1). Lineage (GTDB taxonomy): Bacteria > Actinomycetota > Thermoleophilia > Solirubrobacterales > 70-9 > JBKPIY01. The sequence continues at coordinate 14,388 of JBKPIY010000065.1, read as the reverse complement.
CCCTCGACCGTGAACTCGACATCCTGCATGTCGCCGTAGTGCCGTTCGAGGGTGCGCAGGGCATCGAGGAGATCGGCGTGGGCGTCGGGGAGGGAGCGGCGCAGATCGTCGAGCGTGGCGGTGTTGCGAACCCCCGAGACGACGTCCTCGCCCTGGGCGTTCGGGAGGTAGTCGCCCGAGGGCTCCGGGGCCCCGGTGATCTCGTTCCGGGTGAAGGCGACCCCCGAGCCCGAGCTCTCCCCCTTGTTGCCGAACACCATTTGCTGGACGTTCACCGCGGTCCCCCAGCTGTCGGGGATCCCGCTCAGGCGCCGGTACTCGACCGCCCGCCTGCCGTTCCACGAGCCGAACACGGCGGCGATCGCGAGCTCGAGCTGCTCCCGCGACGCTTCGGGAAAGGGATCCCCCGTCTCCTCCCGGTAGATCTCCTTGAACCGCGCGGTCAGCGCCTGGAGGTCGTCGACATCGAGGTCGGTGTCGAGGTCGACCCCGCGGTCGCGCTTGGCCGCTGCGATCGCCCCCTCGTAGCGCTCGCCGGGGATCCCGCGGACGACGTTCCCGAACATCTGCACCAGCCGGCGATAGGAGTCCCAGGCGAACCGCGCGTTGCCCGTGCGGGCTGCCAGCCCCTCCACCGAGCGGTCGTTGAGGCCGAGGTTGAGGATCGTGTCGAGCATGCCGGGCATCGAGACGCGGGCGCCGGAGCGGACCGAGACGAGGAGGGGATCATCGGGGTCCCCGAGCGCCTTCCCGGCCCTCGCCTCGAGGCGGGCGATCGCCTCGTCCACCTGAGGGTCGAGGCCGGCCGGCATCTCCCCTCCGGAGCGCATGTACGCGACGCATGCCTCGGTGCTGATCGTGAAGCCCGCGGGGACCCGGTCCGCGCCGAGGACCCGGGTCATCTCGGCGAGGTTCGCCCCTTTGCCGCCGAGCAGGTTGCGCTGCTCGCGCGCTCCCTCCTCGAAGTCGTAGACGTACTTGGTGGCCGCGGCGGTGCTCGTCAGGATCCTCCGAACCGCGATTCTAGTGGCGGCCTCGACCGCCCCGGGGCTCCCGCTGTAGGCTGCGTCCGTGGCTGAGACCGCGCTCGTGACCGGGGCCTCGTCGGGAATGGGGATGGAGTTCGCACGCCAGCTGGCCGCCCGTGGCCACGACCTCGTCCTGGTCGCGCGGCGGGAGGACCGGATGCGAGAGCTGGCCGGCGAGCTGCCGACCAGCTCGCACGTGATCGCCTGCGACCTCGCCAACGACGCCGCCTCGCTGCCGGGCAAGGTCGAGGCGCTGGGCGTCGACATCGACCTTCTCGTCAACAACGCCGGGTTCGGCACCTACGGCCACTTCATCGAGATCCCCGAGGGCCGCGACGCCGAGATGGTCCGGCTCAACTGCGAGGCGGTGGTGATCCTGACCAGGGCGTTCCTGCCCGCGATGATCGAGCGCGGCCGCGGCGGGGTGATCGTGGTCGCCTCCACCGCCGGGTTGCAGCCGATGCCGTACGAGGCCGCCTACTCGGCCAGCAAAGCCTTCGCCCACACCTTCACCGAGGGGCTGAGCGAGGAGCTCCGGGGCACAGGGGTGAGGGCGATGTCGGTCAACCCGGGGCCGGTGCCGACCGAGTGGCAGGCGGTGTCGGGGGACCTCAAGGGCACCGACCGGATCCCGGGGGCGACGATCCCCGCTCAGCAGGTGGTCGCCGAAGCGCTGGGCGCCTTCGACCGGGGTAAGCGGACCGTGATCCCGGGCCGGACCATGCGCTGGTTCATCAGAGCGACCCAGCCCTCGCCGCGCGCGATCCAGTTGCGGGTGGTGGAGCGGATGTACCGGCCGAAGGGCTGACGTCAGCTCCCGACGCTGATCCGGCCGCCGCGGACCGGTCGACCGCGGCCACGCGGGCGGCCGGGGGGGGAAGCGGTCTGAGCCGGACGTGGGCGTGGTGCTCGAGGGTCTCGGAGATCGCGCGATCCGCCTGGACGGACACCTGCGGCTCGGCGCCTGGCGCCTCGGATAGCGGCCTCGCCAGCGCCTCGACCATGAACCGGTGGGACCCCTCGGAGAGCGGGAAGCCGCCGCCCTCGCAGCTCGCGCAGACCACCCCTCCCGCGGCGCCGGAGAAGGCGGTGAGGTGCTCGGCCTCCCCGCAGCTCGCGCAGCTCGCCAGCTCGGGGGCGAAGCCGGCGGCAAGCGCCAGCTTCAAGCGGAAGGCGAGGGCGACGCCGGGAGCGGCGCCTCGACCGGGGTCGGCGTCGAGCAGGGCGAGGTAGTTGGCGAGGAGGTTGTAGGCGGCCGGATTGGCCTCGCTGGCATCGAGCAGCCGCAGGACGGCGTCGCAGGTGCGAGCGGCCGCGAACAGCGCCGGGCCGTCCGCGCGAAGACCCGGATGGCCGTTCACGGTCGCCGCCGAGGTCACGGTGGCGAGCTCGCCGCGCCCCTCGTGGAGAACGAGGTCGAGCCGGAAGAAGGGTTCCAGTCGCCCCCCGAAGCGCGACTTCGGCCGCCGCGACCCCTTTGCGATCGCCCCCAGGCGCCCCCGGGTGGCCGAATAGAGGTGCACGACGCGATCCGCCTCGCCGTAGCGGATGCTCCGCAACACCACCGCCTCTGTCTTGAACGATCCGGGCACGAACGATCAGGTTGGACCACCCCCCGGACGGCCACCGGGCCGCGGGCCTCGGGCCGTCGCCGCGGAGCGGATCGCGTCCCTGATCGCCGCCGCTGTGACGGTGGCGGCGAGGGCGCCGATCTGCATCGGGACGAGGTCGCGGGGCTCGTCCTGGCCGGAGGCGAGGCAGAAGGCGACGTCGCCGTCGACGGGCGTGAACGTCGGGTCGACGGCGCGGGCGATGCCGGCGCTCGTGGCGCGGGCGACCATCCCGCAGTCGCGCTTGGAGAGCGAGGCGTCGGTGCAGACGCAGACCAGGGTCGTGTTGCCCTCCGGGACCGGAAGCTCGGGCGGGCGCTTCATCGCCGCCAACAGATCGGCGCCGCGCTGCATCCTCCCCTGATCGTCGCGGGGCCCCGCCAGGACGGAGCCGTCCTCGTCGATCACATCGCCGGCGGCGTTGACGGCGGCGATCGCCGCCACCACCTGGCCGGCTCCCGTAGCGGCGGCGGCGTAGCCCACCCCGCCGGGGCATGCCCGCTCGCGCCCGAGGACCTTCGCCACCGTAGCGCCCGTCCCCACTCCGACGCGCCCCCGCCCGGGCACCCCGCGAACGGCCGCCTCACAGGCGGCGTAGCCGCCCTCGGGACCGGGCCGCGCGCTCGGGTCCCCGCTGAGGAGGTCGTAGATCACCGCCGCCGGGACCAGCGGCACCCGCCCCGCCGGGGTCCAATAGCCGAGCTCGTGCTCCTCCAGCCAGCGCACCACGCCGTCGGCGGCGGCGAGCCCGAAGGCGCTTCCGCCGGCGAGCAGGACCGCGCTCGCCTCGTCGGCCCGGGACAGCGGCCGCAGGATGTCGGTCTCCCTGGTCCCGGGCCCGCCTCCCGCCACCCAGACCCCGCCGCGGGTCGATGGGGGGGCGATCACGGCGGTGCACCCGGTCCGCCTCTCGGGGTCCGACCAGTGCCCGATCAGGAAGCCGTCAGGCGGGGGCAGGGACTCGGCGCTCATCGGCTCGTGTCGGAGGCGGAACGCCCCCGGCGGGGGCGCGACGCCCGGCGGGGGCGACGGCGCAGCCGCCGCTGGCACCCGGGGCAGTAGTAGGTCGAGCGACCCCCGACGACGATCCGCCGGATCTCGCTTCCACAGCGCCTGCATTCCTCGCCCTCGCGGGTGTGGACGAGGAACTCGTCCTGCATCGAGCCGCGCTCGCCGCGGACGTCGCGGTAGTCGTCGATGCTGGCGCCGCCGAAGTCGAGGCCGGCCTGGAGCGCGTCGATGATCCCGCGCACGAGGTGGTCGCAGTGCTCGAGGCGAAGCGACCCGGCGGGCGAGAGCGGGTGAAGCTCGGCGCGCCACAGCGCCTCGTCGGCGTAGATGTTCCCGATTCCGGCGACGATCGACTGGGTGAGGAGGAAGGACTTGAGCGGTGCCTTCCGCCCGGCGGCGAGCCGGCAGATCGCCTCCGGCGTCAGCTCGGGCGACAGGGGCTCGACCCCGAGCCGGGCGGCGAAATAGCCCTCGAGCTCGTCGTCGTCGGCGAGGACGACCGCTTGGCCGAATCGGCGCATGTCGGTGAACAGGAGCTCGGAGCGATCGTCCAGAAGGATCCGCGCCCGCAGGAAGCGGAGCTTGGACGGCGCCTCGTAGAGCCGCGGGCCGCCGAGGGCGTCGACCTCCAACCGGTCCGCCAGGTGGCCCTCCCCCGGCGGGCGCAGGAGGAGGCTTCCGGTCATCCGCAGGTGCAGCGCCAGGGTGCGGCCGCCCTCGAGCGTCAGCAGCAGGTACTTGCCGCGCCTGCCGACGGACTCAACCCGCCGCCCCTCGATCGCCCGCTCCACCTCCGTGGGCGCCACCGGCCGGGTGAGCCGCTCGTCGAGGATCTCGACCGAGTCGATCCGCCTGCCCTCCACCTCAGGGGCGAGCTGGCGGCGAATCGTCTCGACCTCGGGAAGCTCGGGCACCTCCCGGAATCTAGATGAGTGATACGGCGTGCCGGCGGTCGCGTCCTTGTGACCGGGACCGCTAGATGGTTGATTCCGAATCGACGTGCGCCTGGGGGCGCGCACGGCCAAGCAGCTGAAGGACGCGGGGCGCAGCCTTTGGTGGCGCCAAAGGCAAGCCCGAGGACGAAGAGATGCGCAGTGCCAGGCGCGTCATCCAGGTGTGCGTGGATTTGGACTCAACCATCTAGGCGAACCGGGACGAGTGGGCGCGTGGGTGAGCGCGGAAGTACGCCTCCTTCAGCTCCTCGCCCGAGAGGTGGGTGTAGAGCTGGGTGGTGGCGAGGTCGGCGTGGCCGAGCATCTCCTGGACCGAGCGCAGGTCGCAACCCCCCGAGAGCAGGTGGGTGGCAAAGGAATGGCGGAGGGTGTGCGGGCTCATCCTCCCCTTCAACCCGGCGGCCTCGGCGTGGCGGAGGATGATCGTGTAGAGGCCCTGGCGGGAGAGGGGGGCGCCGCGGAAGTTGAGGAACAGCTTCGGCTCGGCGGCCGAGCGGACCAGCCTCGGGCGCCCGGAGCTGAGGTAGAGGCGGACCGCCGCGATCGCCTTCTGGCCCGCCGGCACCAGCCGCTCCTTCGACCCCTTCCCCCGCGCCCGGACGAGGCCGCGCTTGAGGTCGACGTCGCCGACCCCGAGCGAGATCGTCTCGCTCACACGCAACCCGCACGCGTACATCAGCTCGAGCAGAGCCCGGTCGCGAACGGTGATCGGCTCGTCGCCGTGCGGCTGCGCGAGCAACCGCTGGACCTCGGCGTAGGTGAGAACGTGCGGCAGGGTCCGGTTGCGTCTTGGCGTGGCGAGGGTGGCGGCGGGATCGTCGGTGATCAGCTCCTCGCGGCGCAGGTGGCGAAAGAAGGTGCGCAGGCAGGCGGTCTTTCGGTGGATCGTCGCGGCCGAGCAGGGCGCCCGGTCTTTCCCCTCCGCGAGCGCCGCCAGGAAGTCGGACAGATCGGCGGTGGTGGCGGTGGTCGCCTCCCGGTCGCGCTCGGCCAGGAAGCCGCCGAGCTGGAGCAGGTCGGTCCGGTAGGCCGCGAGGGTGTTCCGCGACAGCCCCCGCTCGAACTCGAGGTGGGCGAGGAAGTCCAGCACCAGCGTCTCGAAGCGCTGCGAGGGGACCGCGGCGGTGGCCCGGTGCTCGGGTGCGACTGTCGTCACGCCCCACTAGTTCCGCGCCGGAGGCCCGGTCCCTGCCGCCGGCGAGGCCTACACCTAGAGCAGCTGCTTCAGCATGTGGAGCCCGACCAGCGACTTGGCGTCCATGCAGCACTCGATCGCCCGGTCGAGGTCGGAGAGCGGCACCTCGACGATCTCGATCCTCTCCCCCGGGGTCGGGCGCCGGGAGACGTCGTAGAGCTCGGTGGCGAGAAACAGGTGGATCGCCTCGGTGGCGAACCCGGGGCTGGTGTAGAAGCGCTTCAGCTCGCGCCAGTCCCCGGCGGACTTGCCCACCTCCTCGCCGAGCTCGCGCTGGGCGCACTCGAGGGGAGACTCGCCCTCGACGTCGAGCTTTCCCGCGGGAAGCTCGAGAAGGCCCGCCTCGTCGACCGCCTCGCGGGGCTGGCGGACCATGTAGAGCGCCCGGCCGTCGTGGGCGCAGACTGCAACAGCGCCGGGATGGACCACCACCTGGCGGATCGAGGTGCTGCCGTCCGGATAGCGGAACCGGTCCATGCGGACGGCCGCGATCGGACCGCGGTAGACGAGCTTGCCGCCGATCCGCTCGAGCCGGCCCGGGCCGTCACCCCCGGCGCTCATTCGACCCCGGCGCCGGTCACCCTCGCCGCCGCGGATGCGGCCCCCTCGCACACCTCCAGCATCTCGACGATCGCGCCCCTCGCGACCCGCTCCTCGGGGGTGTGGTTGGCCTCGGTGCCGTTGGCCACCAGGACGCAATCGAACCCCGCCACCAGCAGCGCGTTGGCATCGCTGCCCCCGCCGGTGGCGAGCAATTTCGGCTCGTGGCCCGCTGCCCGCAGCGCCTCGGAGGCGAGCCGGACCGAGGCCGCCGAGTCGTCGAGCCGGTACCCGCGGAACATCTCCTCGACGTCGAGGTCGACATCGCAGCCGTGCTCACCGGCGGCCCAGGTGCAGGCGTCGAGCATCGCCCCGATCGTCGCCGCCGCCCGCTCCCCGTCGATCGCGCGAGCCTCGGCCTCGATCCGGCAGCGGCCGGCGACCACGTTCGACGCCGTTCCCCCTTCGACCAGGCCGACGTTCGCGGTGGTCTCCGCATCGAGGCGGCCGAGCTTCATCCCCGCGATCGCCGCGGCGGCTGCCTCGATCGCGCTGCGGCCCTCCTCGGGATTGATCCCCGCGTGCGCCTCCTGCCCCTCGAAGGTGGCGACCAGCCGCTTGTAGGTGGGCGCCGCTACCAGCACCTCGCCGATCGGGCTTGCATGGTCGATCACCAGCCCGAACGGCGAGCGCAGCGAGGAGACGTCGAGCTCCCTGGCGCCGCGCAGTCCGTCCTCCTCGGCGACCGTGAACACCAGCTCCAGGCCGACCGGCGCCGGCTGGGCGGTGTGTCGGGCGGCGAGCTCGAGCAGGACCGCGACGGCGGCCTTGTTGTCGGCGCCGAGGATCGTGTCGCCGGCGCTCCGGTAGACGCCGTCCTCCTCGACGACCGCGATCGGCCCGTCGTGGGGGACGGTGTCCAGATGCGCGCAGAGCATCACCCAGCCATCGCTCCTGCCGGGGACCCGGGCGACGATGTTCCCCGCCCCCGCCCGGGCGGGCCGGGCGGCGCCGTCCTCCTCGGCCTCGACCCCCAGCTCGGCGAGCTCGCGGAGGACGGAATCGGCGACAGCGCGCTCGAATCCCGTCGGGCTAGGGATCTCGCATAGCCGCACGAACCGATCGAGAAGCCGCCGCGCGCTCACGCGCGCAAGGCTATGCCCTCGAGCGCGGGTCTGCGAGGGCCGGGCTCGCCTCCAGCCAAGCGAGCTCAGTCCGAGCGCCGGGCCTCCACCCCGCCCGCGGGGGCGGGTGCGGTCTCGGGCGCCTCGCCCTCCGCGAGCTCCGTGATCCCGCGCCCCGCCGCCCGGCGCGCGGCGGCGCCGACGAACTCCCGGAAGAGCGGCTCGGGTCGGGTGGGGCGGGAGTTGAACTCGGGGTGGAACTGGGAGGCGACGTAGAAGGGGTGGTGGGGGAGCTCGATCACCTCGACCAGCCGCTCGTCCGGCGAGGTGCCGCCGGCGACAAGGCCCTCGTCCTCGAGCCGGCGGCGGAGCATGTTGTTGACCTCATAGCGATGGCGGTGGCGCTTGTAGATCACCGCCTCGCCGAAGATCTCGCGGGCGCGGGTGCCGTCGTGGAGCTTCACCGGGTCCGCCCCGAGGCGCATGGTGCCGCCGAGGTCGGAGACCTCCTTCTGCTCGGGGAGCAAATCGACGACCGGGAACGGGGTCTCGGGATCGAACTCGGCCGAGTTGGCGCCCTCCATCCCCGCGACGTGGCGGGCAAACTCGACCACGGCGATCTGCATTCCGAGGCAGATCCCGAGGTAGGGAATGCCCCTCTCGCGGGCAATCCGCGCCGCCTCGATCTTGCCCTCGATCCCGCGCTCGCCGAACCCCCCAGGGATCAGGATCCCGTCGGCCTCCTCGAGCAGGGCCTCCTCGATCTCCTCGGATGAGACGAGGACCGTCTCGACGTCGACGCCGTGGTGCCAGCCGCCGTGGGTGAGCGCCTCGACCACCGACTTGTAGGCGTCGGCGAGCTCGACGTACTTCCCGACCAGGGCGATCTTGACCTTCTTGCCCTTGGCGTCGCCGGCCCGCTTCACCAGGTCCTCCCAGTCCGTGAGGTCGGGCGGCGGCGCCTCGGTCCCGAAATGGTCGAGGATCAGGTCGTCCATCCCCTCGGCCCGGAGGACCAGCGGAACCTTGTAGACGTTGTCGACGTCGCGGGCGGAGATCACCGCCTCCTCGGGGAGGCTCGCGAACAGGGCGATCTTTCGCCGGATTTCGCGGTCGAGCCCCTGCTCGGATCGGCACAGCAGCGCGTGGGGCTGGATCCCGATTCGCCGCAGCTCGTTGACCGAGTGTTGGGTCGGTTTGGTCTTCATCTCCCCGGCGTGGCCGACGTAGGGGACCAGGGTGAGGTGGATGAACATGCAGCGCTTCGGCCCGACGTCCGTGTAGAGCTGGCGAATCGCCTCGAGGAAGGGGAGTGACTCGATGTCGCCGACGGTCCCGCCGATCTCGGTGATCACGAAGTCGACCGCCTGGGACTCGGCGACGATCAGGATCCGGTTCTTGATCTCGTCGGTGATGTGCGGGATCACCTGCACGGTGGCACCGAGGTAGTCGCCGCGGCGCTCGCGCCGGATCACCGAGTTGTAGACCGCGCCCGCGGTCACGTTCGAGGCGCGCGTGGTGTTCTCGTCGGTGAACCGCTCGTAGTGGCCCAGGTCGAGGTCGGTCTCGGCGCCGTCCTCGGTGACGAATACCTCGCCGTGCTGGAACGGGCTCATCGTCCCGGGATCGACGTTGATGTAGGGGTCGAACTTCTGGAGCTGGACCCGGAAGCCGCGGCTGACGAGAAGGCGACCGATCGAGGCGGAGGCGATCCCCTTCCCCAGGGAGGACACCACGCCCCCGGTTACGAAGAGGAAGCGCGTGTCACCTGGCTTGAGCTGGCTCATCTACTACGTCGAGCGAGTCTAGACGCTCCCGGAGCGGAACCCCCGTGCCGGAGCGGGCCCCCGAGAGGGGCGCGGCGGGGCGGCGGGGAGCCGCTACGCGGCCTCGAGCAGCCGGCGGGCGTGGCGGTCGGCGGCCTCGTCGCCGTTCGAGCCTCCGAGCATGCGGACGATCTCGGCGACGAGGCCCTCGCCGTCGACCCGCGCCACGGTGGCGATCGCCCGGCCGCCGTCCACCCGTTTCTCGATCCGGAAATGGTCGCCCGCGAGCGAGGCGACCTGGGGCAGGTGGGTGATGCAGAGCACCTGCCGCTCGGTGCCGAGCTCCCTCAGCCGCTCGCCTACGGCCCGGGCGGTGTTGCCGCCGACCCCGGCGTCGATCTCGTCGAACACGTAGGTCGCAGCGCCCCCTCTGCAGCCCTGCCGGGCGAGGGCGAGCATCACCCGCGAGAGCTCGCCGCCGGAGGCGGCGTCGCGAAGCGGTGACACCGGCATCCCCGGGTTGGTCGCGACCCGGAAGGTGACCCGCTCCCTGCCGAGGGGGCCGAACCCCTCCGGGTGGGGCTCGAGAGCCACCTCGAGGGCGGCGCCGCTCATCGCCAGCTGCTCCAGCTCCTCGGCCACCCGCTCCTCGAGGCGCCCGGCCGCCCGCGTGCGGGTCTCGCTCAATTTGGCGCCGAGGTCGGCGCGCTCCCGCGCTCCCTCGGCGAGCTCGCGCGCGAGCTCCGCGGAGCGCTCGTCGGCGCCGCCGATCGCCTCGATCTCCTCTCGGCAGCGCTCCGCATAGGCGAGCACGGACTCGATCGAGCCGCCGTGCTTTCGCTTCAGCCGGTCGAGCACCGCGAGCCGCTCCTCCACCTGCTCCAGCCGCCCGGGCTCGGCCTCGATTCCCTCGGCGTACCGGCGGAGCTCCGCGGCCAGCTCCTGAAGCTCCAGGGTGAGGCCCCGCGCCACCTCCTCGAGCCCGTCGAGCTCGGCGTCCACCCCGCCCTGGGTGGCCAGGACGGCCTCGGCGATCCCGATCGCCTCGGCGGCGCCGCATCCGTCCTCCCCCGCCCCCGCGACCGCCGCCAGCGCCTGGGCGGCGGCGCCCCGGAGCGCCTCGGCATGACGCAGCCGCTCGCGCTCGGGTCGGAGCTCGGCCTCCTCGGCGGAGTCGGGCTTCGCCGCCTCGATCTCATCGAGCTCGTAGCGGAGAATGTCGAGGTCGCGCTCGCGGGCCCCCTCCCTCTCGCGAATCTCCCAAAGCTCGCGCTCGAGCCGAACCACCGCCGCGTGGGCGGCGCCGTAGGCGCGGCGGCGCTCCAGATGCTCCTCGCCGGCAAACCCGTCGAGGGTCTCGAGCTGGGCCCTCGACAGGGTCAGCTTGCGGTGCTCGTGCTGGCCGTAGAAGGCGAGCAGGCGGGAGCCGAGTGCCTGCAGGTCGGGCGCCGAGGCAGCCCGTCCGGCGACGAAGGCGCTGGTCCTCCCCGACGCCGCCACCCGCCGGCCGAGCACCAGCTCGGTCGCATCGTGGGGCAGCCGGGCGCTGATCTCAGCCAGCTCGGGGTCATCGAGGATCCCCCCCGACAGTGCGAAAACGCCTTCCACGTAGGCCTCCGAGGCGCCCGGCCTGACGATCTGCGGCCGAGCCTTGCCGCCCATCAACAAGTCGAGGGAGTGGGCGAGGATGGTCTTCCCGGCGCCGGTCTCCCCGGTGATCGCGTTCAGTCCGGGGCCGAGGCGCAGCTCCGCTCGCTCGATCAGCAGCAGGTTCTCGATCCGAAGCTCGAGCAGCATCGCCCCCCGTTCTAACGCGCGGCGCCGACGGATTCGCCCCGCCGGCCCGCGGGTCCGGTTCAGGCGGCGATCGGCTCGGCTTCTGGCCGGGGCGCGCCCTCCTCCTCGGGCGCGCCCTGAGGGACCATGTCGCGCTGGCGCACCAGCGCCAATCCCAGGGCTGCCCCGATGAAGGCGACGATCGCCGCGATCAGGAAGATGTCGTTGAGGGAGCCGACGAAGGCGCCGGTCGCCGTCTGCACGGCCCCCGGGCCACCCGACGCGGCCGCGTGCGGGCCGGCGGAGGCGATCCCCTGGGCGGCGCCGTCGGGCGCCTGAGGCGGCAGCTTTGAAGCGATCTGGCTCTGGAAGATCGCCCCGAGCGCGGCCACCCCGGTCGCAATCCCGACCTGACGGCAGGTGTTGTTGATCCCCGAGCCCATCCCCGCCTTGGCGGTGGAGACCACCCCAACCGCCGTCGAGGCGATCGCCGGGTTGACCATCCCGATCCCGGCGCCGGCAACGATGAAGCCGGCGAGGAGCGCGGTCCACTCCGAGGCGGGGGTGAGGCCGCGCATCAGGAGCAAGCCGACGCCCACCAGGGTGAGCCCGACGCCGAAGAAGGCGCGGGCCGGGATTCGATTGAGACCCTGACCGGCGATGGGCGCCACCACGAACGACATCACGGTGATCGGCAGGAAGCGCACCCCGGCCTCGAGCGGCGTGAACCCGAGCACGTCCTGGATGTAGATCGTGATGTAGAGGAACATCGAGAACATCGAGGCCGACAGGCAGAAGGCAACCAGTGAGACCCCGGCAAAGGCGGGCTTGCGGAAGAGGCCGAGCTCCAGCATCGGGTGGCTGGAGCGCCACTCGATCGCGAGGAAGACGAGCAGGAGCACCGCGGCCGCGATCAGCGACCCGGTGATCTTCGTGCTCGACCAGCCGTCCGGGTTGCCGCGGACGAGCCCGTACACGAGCAGGAACAGCGCTGTCGAGAAGGTGGCGACGCCGGGCCAGTCGATCGGCTCAGCGTCGGCGGCGCGCGACTCAGCGAGCTTGGTCAGGGTGAGGAGGATCGCCAACGCCCCGATCGGGACGTTGATGAAGAAGATCCACTGCCAGCCGAAGGCGTCGGTCACCGCGCCGCCAACCAGCGGGCCGATCGCCACCGCCCCCCCGATCGTCGCCCCCCAGATCCCGAAGGCGGTGGCGCGCTCGCGCCCCCGGAACTCCTGGGCGATCAGAGCGAGGGTGGTGGCGAACATCGCCGAGCCCCCGACGCCCTGGAGGCCGCGGGCGAGGTTGAGGACGGTCGGGCTGCCCGACAGCCCGCACAGCAGCGAGGCGCCGCTGAAGATCGCGAACCCGGCGGCGAAGACCCGGCGGCGGCCGATCCGGTCCCCGAGCGACCCGGCGGTGAGGAGCACCGCGGCGAGCATCAGGGAGTAGGCGTCGACCACCCACTGGAGGTCGCTGAAGCTCGCGTTCAGGTCCTTCTGAATCGAGGGGAGGGCGACGTTGACGATCGTGATGTCGAGCAGCAACATGAACGTCGCCACGCAGGTCGCCAGCAGGGTCCACCACTTACGCTCCACCGGGTCTCCTTCCGTCCACTTCGCGAATCGTCAGTTGCGCTGACGATCAGTATACGGGATAAGCTTGGGCCGATGCCGTCCCCTGAGACCATTCCCGCCCCCGACACGCAGGCCGCGCAGAATCGCCCCGCGTTTCCCCCCGCCCTGCTCGAGCGCGTCGGGTTTCTCCTCAGCATGGTGAAGGGAGGCGCCGAGGGAATCTGCCAGGCGGCGCTCGCTCCGCTCGAGCTTCACGTCAAGCAGTTCGGCCTCCTGACGGTGCTCGCGACCGAGGGGGCGCACTCGCAGCAGGAGATCGCCGAGTGGATCAGGCTCGACCGAACGACGATGGTCGCCCTGGTCGACTCGCTCGAGGTGCGCGGGCTCGCGCGGCGTGAGCGAAACCCCGACGACCGCCGCGCCTACCTCCTCCAGATCACGCCGAAGGGCCGGCGGATCCATCGCCGGGCCGAGGAGGTGATGGCGAAGGCCGAGCGACGGCTGCTCAGCAGTCTCGACGAGGGCGAGCGCGAACAGCTCCTCTCGCTCCTGTCCAAGGTCGCGATCGACATCGGGCGACCGCCGGCCGAGCCGAGGCTCGCGGACAAGCTTCCCTGACTCGGCGCCGGTCAGCCATCTAGGCGCTGCCCGTGGGCGCCGGCAAGGCGAGGCGCCCGAACTTCTCGCGGATCCGGTGGTAGAAGGTCGCGCCCGGGATTTGGGCGAGGCGCCCGACCCCGTCGCGGAATCGCACCTCGACCTCGGAGCCTGGATCGATCGCGCAGGTGTACTCGCCGTCGAGGGAGATGTCGACGGGCTCGCGCCCCGCAGCGTTGCGGACGCAGAGAACATCGCCCGGGGCGACCACCAGGGCCCGCGCGGTGAGGGTGTGGGGCGCGATGAAACTGACCACGAATCCCTCCACCCCCCAGGCAAGGATCGGGCCGCCGTTGGCCAGGTTGTAGCCGGTGGAGCCGGTGGGGGTCGCGGCCACCAGCCCGTCGCAGCGAACGTGCCCGACCTCCTCGCCGCTGACGATGTAGGACAGCTCCGCCACCCGACCCTGGGGGCGACGGGCGAAGGTGACGTCATTGAAGGCCATCGGGAACTCGACCTCCCTCGCGATCTCGAGGCCGGGCATCGCGAGCACCTCGAACTCGCGGGCGAACGCGCACCGGAGACCGTCCCCGAGGTTCTCGCGCTCAACCGCGGTGAGAAAGCCGACCGTCCCGAAGTTGATCCCGAACACCGGCACGTCGGTCCTCGCGTAGCGGCGCATCGCGTACAGGAGGCTCCCGTCTCCCCCCAGCACCAGGCACAGGTCCGGACGCTCGGGCAACCGCTCCACCCGGTGGATACCCGCCCCGCCCTCGCCGTGCTTGTCAATCTCGTCCGGCGTCGCCACCAGCTCGAAGGAGGCGGCCTCGGCCGCCTTGGCCGCCGCCGCCACCGCCCGATCGAAGGTCTCGGGATGACCGTGGGTGATCAGGACCGCGGTGCTCACGGCTCCACCTCGGCCAGGGCCGCCTCGAGGTCGGGGGGCTCGCGACCGCGGCGATCGCACCAGATGAAGGTCTCGCGGTTTCCCTTCGGCCCCGGAAGCCCCGAGGGGGCGAAGCCGCGCACCCGCAGGCCCTCGCCGCGGGCGGCGGAGGCAACCTCCCGGAGGGCCTCGCGCCGGGCCTCCGGGTCCCTGACCACTCCTCCCCGGCCCACCCGCTTCGGCCCCAGCTCGAACTGCGGCTTCACCAGCGCCACCAGGTCGAGGTCGTCGGCAGCGCTCGTCGCGATCGGGTGGAGGAGTTTGG
>JBKPIY010000064.1:0-23115 GCA_046730475.1 Actinomycetota bacterium | reverse complement strand
TCGCGGCCGCTCGGCATATCCCGGCGCAGCCCGGCGAAGGCGAGCCCCCCGATCAGCAGCGGCAGCCAGAAGAGGATGACGCGATAGGCGAGCACCGCCGCCGCGGTCCCGGCGGCCGGTGCCCCGTAGACGATCAGGGTTCCGATCAGCCCGAGGTCGATGCCGCCGATCCCGCCGGGGATCGGCAGCAATCCCCCAAGCTGGCCGATCAGATAGCCCATCAGGATGACGGTGAGCGGGGGGGAGAGGCCGAAGGAGTGGAAGGTCGCCCAGAGCACCGCGTTGTCGAAGGCCCAGTAGCCGAACGAGCCGCCCAGCACGCGGAGGTCTCCAGACCGCACGATGCGAATTGCCTCGGCGGTGCCCTCTACTACCGCGGTCCGGGCGTGGCCAATGCCGCGGCGCAGGGGCGAGGCGTCCGGATCGAGGGCGGGGGCTGGGCCGAAGCGGGGGAGGAGGGCGACAGCGCCGATCACGAAGGTTGCGGCCGCCGCGGGCGCGGCCGTCAGCCAGAGCGACAGCTCGGGCCCCAGGAGACCGACCGCCAGCGCGGCCCCGATCACGGCGACGGCGAGGAAGTTGACCCCGCTCTTGATCAGGAAGAAGGCGACCGACCGTCTCGCGATCCGCGCCCCGTCCATGCCCCCGCGATAAAGAATCCAGGCGCCAAGGGCGAGTCCGCCGGCGCCGCTCGCGGGAACGAGCGAGCCCATCGCCAGCTCCGACCCGCCGATCTGCCAGCTCCGTCGCCAACCCAGGCCGGTGCAGAAAATCGGCCCGAACATCAGGACATAGGAGGCGAAGGAGAGGGCCTCGAGAGCCGTCGCCAGGAGCAGCCAGCCCGGGCTGGCTTCCGTCAGAAGGTGGCGGACCTGTCCGATCCCGGGGGCGAGAAGGACGACCGCGGCCAGAGCTCCGAGGGCGGCGAGCGCTTGCAGCCCCCGCCGCCGCAGCGCCCGCGCCTGGAACTCCCGCGGAAGCTCGGCCTCCGGACCGAGCGAGGCGGCAGTGTCGGGCGAGGCGGACATAGCCCACCAAACCTACGCGGGCGCGCGCCCGAGCGAGCCCTCGCCGTCCCTGAAACCGGTGACCTGGCCGTTGCGTAGAACATCCCGTTTGCCCGCGGATTCCGAGGAGCGCGGCTTCTCCGCTCTGGGCTACCATCGCCCTCGGCATTCCACCGACCGGCCTTCGCCCCCGTCATCACCCCGATCGGATGATGTGCGTCGAGGCGAGCCCCTGGAGACTCGGGTCACGACATGTGCCGTTGGAACGCATACGTGGGCCAGCCGCTGGTGATAGACGAGTTGCTCTATCGCACCCGGCACGGGCTCATCGACGAGAGCCTGCACTCGCGGATGGGGGCAGAGACGACGAACGGCGACGGGTTCGGCCTCGGCTGGTACGGGATCGACGACCGCAGCTCCCCCGCTCGCTACCGGAGCATAAGCCCGGCTTGGAACGACGCCAACCTGCGGGAGCTGACCGGCCACGTGGAGTCCCCGCTCTTCCTAGCCCACATCAGGGCGGCGATCGGGTCCCCTGTGCAACAGACGAACTGCCACCCCTTCCGGCATCAACGTTGGCTGTTCGTCCACAACGGAGCGATCCGCGGGTTCGATCTCATGCGCCGCGACCTGCTGCTCGCCGTCGACCCCTCGCTCTTCGACGGGATCGCCGGATCCACCGATTCGGAGGCACTCTTCTACCTGGCAATCACCTTCGGGCTCGAGGACGATCCGCTCGGGGCGATGGAGCGTGCGGTCGGCTTCGTCGAGGAGAGGGGTCGGGAGCGCGACGTCGAGCACCCTGTTCAGATGACCGTTGGCATCAGCGATGGGGAGCGACTGTGGGCTGTTCGCTACTCGAGCGAGCAACGCTCCCGCACCCTGTTCATCTCCCAGGACGTCGACGCGCTGCGCCAGCTCCATCCCGAGAATCCCCGACTACAGCAGCTCCGTGAGGGAGACCGCGCGGTTGTCTCGGAGCCGCTCTCCGACCTTCCCGGCGCTTGGCTTGAGGTCCCCGAATCCACCGGCCTGACGATCGAGGCGGGCGCGGCCGAGCACCGACCCTTCCGCCCCCGACGACCCTAGTCGCCCCCATTCACCGGGTCGACCTCAAGTTGGGGTGGCTCACCCGCCGAGCTCCTTCAGCCGCTCGGCGAGGATGATTCGCCCCGCGGCCTCGATCAGCGCGAGGTGGGAGAAGGCCTGGGGGAAGTTGCCGAGGTGCCGGCCGGTGTCGGTATCGAACTCCTCCGCATAGAGGCCGAGCGGCGAGGCGACGCTCAGGAGGCGGTCCATCAGATCGCGGGCGCGCAGGTGCTCGCCAACTATGGCGAGGGCGGAGACGAGCCAGAACGAGCAGATCAGGAAGCTGCCCTCCTTGCCGGACATGCCCCAGCGACATCCACGGCCCCACCAATCGACAGCAGGGCGCCGATCGCGCCGAGATCCCCCGATGAGGGGGCGGTGGCGGTTCCCTATCTTGGTGTGGTGCTACGTCGATCAGGTCGCCTCGAGCTCGGCCGGCCCCAGGGGTGCTGAGGTGAGCGGGCCGGAGTTCGCCGCCACGGTCACCTCGCGGCCGATCCCGGCCCGCGACCACTGCCTTGCTCCCTCGCGCGCCGCCGCTCCGGCCGAGGGGGCTGGGTACACGCGGCTGTTCGCCGGGCTCCCCGCGCTCGAGGTCGACCAGGGGTCCCTGCACGCGCTCGGGCGGGACGGGGGGTTGTGCGACGGCCGCGAGCTCGCGGACCCAGCCGGCGCCGACGACGGGGGGGTGGCGGCCGGTTGGCCCTGCTTTGGGCAGTTCGTCGCCCACGACATCACCGCCGATCGCTCGCCGCTCGTCGACCACGCCGAGGCCGAGCGGGTACGGAACTTCCGCTCGCCGCGCGTCAACCTCGAGTCGGTCTACGGCGGCGGGCCGGTCGGCAGTCCCTACCTGTTCGACCGCGACGATCCCGCCAAGCTCCTCGTGACCGAAACCGGCGAGGGGACCGGTGATGTCCCCCGGAACACCCAGGCGATCGCCCTCCTCGGCGATCCGCGAAACGACGTTCACCTGCTGATGAGCCAGATGCACGTCGCCTTCCTCCGGTTGCACAACCTGCTCGTCGACCACCTGCGGGAGGACGGCGTCGCCGAGGATGAGGTGTTCGAGGACGCCCGGAGGGCGACCACCTGGCATTACCAGTGGATCGTGCTCCACGACTTCCTCCCCACGCTGATCGGCCTCGAGCCAACCACGGTGCTCCTCGAGTCGGGGCCGCGCTACTTCGACCCGGGGGAGCGGGGGTTCATCCCGCTCGAGTTCGCGGACGCGGCCTTCCGCTACGGTCACAGCCAGATCCGCCACTCCTACCTCGTGAACGAGAGCTTCGGGCCGGTGCCCCTGTTCCCCGACCTGATGGGCTTCGGGCCGGTGAGCGCCCAGCAGGCGGTCGACTGGACGCTGTTCTTCGACATCGACGCCCACCGGCCGGCCCAGCGCGCGAAGCGCCTCGATGGGCGCCTTCCGCGGTCGCTGATCGACCTGCCCCACCAGATCTCGGGGGTGGACGGCGGCTCGGACTACGGGTCGCTGGCGGTCCGCGACCTCCAGCGCGGGCAGGCCACCGGCCTCCCCTCGGGCGAGGCGGTCGCCCGTCTCCTCGGCGTCGATCCGCTCACCGCCGACGAGATCGGCCTCCGGGCGCTCGACTGGCGGGGCGAGACGCCCCTTTGGCTGTACGTCCTCCGGGAGGCCGACGTGCTCGGCGACGGCGACAGGCTGGGGCCGGTGGGCGGGCGGATCGTCGGCGAGGTCCTGGTCGGGATCATCGACGCCGACGCGGAGTCGTTCCGCGCCGCCGAGCGATCCTGGCGCCCCAGCCTCACCGCCCGGCGGACCGACGGCTTCGGCCTGATCGATGTCCTCGCCCCCGCGACCCCTGCAGGCGAGGCCGCCTAGTTTCGGGCGTCTGCGATCACCCGCATCGACCGCCCCGGGTGGGCGAAGACGTTGGCGGCCGCTTGCGTCAGGTCGGGGCGGCGCCGGGCGCCTCGACCGCGCGTCGGGCCCGGGCGCCGGACAGATCCCTTGAGATCCGGACGATCGCCGACGTCAGCGGTGCCGATAGGATCAGCCCGACTGCGCCGAACAGCGCGCCCCCGGCGATCGTCGCCACCAGGACGGCGAGCGGATGCAGATCGAGCGCGGTGCCGTACGCGATCGGCTGGACGATCTGCTGGAGCGGGCCGTTTGCGAGGAGCTGGATCACGACCATCTCCCCGGCGGCATCCGGGCCGGCCCCGCCGAGCGCGAGCAGGACCGAGAAGGCGCCCGCGCTCCACGCGCCCAGGTACGGGATGTAGGCGCCGATGAAGGTGACCACGGCGATCGTCCCGGCGAGCGGGACGCCGATCAGGAGAGCGCCCACGCCCACCAGGACGGCGTTGAAGGCGGCGACGATCGTCACCCCGAGGAAGTAGCCACGAAGTGCTTGCAGGGTGCGGCCGGTGATCGACCGGGCGACGTCCGTCGGCACCCCCATATGGCGCTCGCCCCAGGACCGGATGGTCGGACCGTCCATGAGCAGGAAGAAGAGGCTGAGGGTCGTCATCGCGAGAAAGAAGGCCAGCGAGGAGAGCCTCTGGATCCCGGTGGCGACACCGTCGATCAGGGCCTTGAAGGAGTCGCTGGCGCCCGAGCTGACGTCGTGGTTAGCCGCCTGCGCCTTGCTGTCGCTGACCCCGAGGTCCTTGAGCCAGCCCTCGATCTTGTCGGCGGCGGCGGTCAGGTGACGGCTGATACCGGACGTCTCGCTGCCGATCCCGGTGAGGATCAGATAGCCGGCGAGGGCACCGGCAGCGACGATCAGCAACAGAACCAGGAGTGCGCCCAGACCACGCGGCACGCCATGCCGGTTGAGCAAGGAGACCAGCTGCCCCGCGACCGCGGCGATCACCCCGGCGACGATCAGGGGAATGAAGATCGCGTGGGTCAGCGAGAGGAACCAGACGACCCCGCCGAGCAGGAGGATGACGCCAACCAGGAGCCAGGCGGTGAACCCCGCGTCGCGAAGCCAGCGGGGCGCTGCGAAGACCCCCGAAAGCTCCGTCGGGTCGATCTCGACGAACTCGCCGTCCGGTTCCTCTCCGCCGCCGGAGCGACGGCGCAGCCGTGCGCGGATCCTGGGCACCCGTGCACCGAACGATAGGGTCAGCCCCGGCGCATCACCCGCCGATCGGGCGCACCTGGCCGCGGCTGTAATCCTGGAACCTCACCACCACCGCCTCGGCTAGGGCGCGATCGTCGTCGGCGTCTACTGGTCGCCGACGGCCCCGTCGGGCTGATCCGCTGACCGCGCGCGGGGTGGCGGCGCCAGGGGTGACTGCGAGCGGTTTGGCTCACACGAGCGGAGGAAGCCCTCGAGCAGGTCGTTGTAGGGGGCGCCCGCGCTCGGGATCGTGTGGCCCCGGCCCGGGACCGTCTCCCGCCTGGCGCCCAGCCGGCCGGCGATCGTGTCGCAGACGGCCTCGAAGGCAGCCGAGTGAGCGCCGGAGATGACCATGGTCGGGATCCCGGCCTCAGCGAGCTCGACGAGCGGGAGCTCCGCCTCCCACGGGGGTCGCTCGGCGAGCAGCAGCCGGGCGCCGCGGGCGAGCCAGTCGGGAAGCTCGTCTGGGGTCTCGCGGGCGGAGTTGGCGCCGTCGCGGAACAGGCGCAGGAAGGCGTCGGGCGGGATCCGATCGCGCCGGCGGTAGAGCTCCTCGCCGTCGGCGATCATTGCGTCGACCGCGGGATCACCCGCCGCCACCTTCAGCGCCCCGGGCTCGGACACCGTCAGCGAGCGGACGGAATCGGGGCGGGCGGCAGCCGCCAGCAACGCGATCACGGCGCCGTAGGAGTGGCCCACCAGCTGGGCGCCGTCGCCGAGGAGCGCGGCGAAGAGCGGCGCCTCGGCGTCGAAGTCGCCGCGCTCGAGCGCCGGACTGGCGCCGAAGCCCGGCCGAAAGGGGAGGATCAGGGTCCAGCGCTCTGCGAGCGGCCGCTGCCGGGACCAGGTCCGCTCGGGGCCGACGACGCTGCCGTGGATGAACAGGATCGGCGGCCCCTCGCCCAGTCGACTCACCTCGAGGTCGGACGCCGCTACCGGTCGGGGGTCCATGCCGCTCCGCATGATGGCGGCAATCGACCGGGGGGAGGAGCCGGGTCGGCGACGGGGAAGCACCGAAGCCGGGGCCGAACATTGATCGTCGCCTGCGCCACCTACAAGGACGGAGTGCGCCAGCACCGCGGCGAGCTCGCGCTCGAGCGGGCGGCCGAGCACGCCCGCGGGGGCGGGCAGTTCGTCTGGCTCGGGCTCAAGGACCCCGATCCGGCCGAGCTGGCGCGGGTGGGCGAGCTCTTCCATCTCCACGAGCTCGCTCTCGAGGACGCCGCCGAGAGGCATCAGCGGCCGAAGATCGAGGACTACGACGGCAGCTACTTCATCGTCCTGAAGACGGCGCATTACGACGAGGCGGCCGAGGAGGTGATCTTCGGCGAGATCGACATCTTCGCCGGGGCCGGGTACGTGGTCACCGTGCGGCACGGCCCGGGCGGCGAGCTCGCGGAGGCCCGCTCGCGCCTCGAGGGTCGGCCCGACCTGCTCCGGCTGGGGCCGGCGGCCGCGACGTGGGCGATCCTTGACAAGGTCGTCGACGACTACGCTCCCGTCGCCGAGGGGATCGAGGACGACATCGAGGAGGTCGAGAACGAGGTCTTCGACGACGACCAGCCGGCGCCCACCAAGCGGATCTACGGCCTGAAGCGCGAGGTGGTCGAGTTTCATCGGGCGGTTGGCCCGCTCCTCAGCCCGCTCGAGGAGCTCGAGCGCGGCTCCTACTCCGCGGTGCCCGAGGAGCTGCGGGAGTTCTTCCGCGACGTCGCCGACCACGCCCGGCGGGTCGACGAGCAGGTCAGCTCCCAGCGCGAGCTCCTCACCAGCGTGCTGGAGGCCAACCTGGCGCTCGTCAGCGTCGGCCAGAACGAGGTGGTGAAGACGATCTCCTCGTGGGCGGCGATCATCGCCGTCCCAACCTTCATCGCCAGCGTCTACGGGATGAACTTCGAGCACATGCCCGAGTTGGGCTGGGCGGTGGGTTACCCGCTCTGCCTGCTGGTGATGGCCCTCGTGGTCGCGGCGCTGTACCGCTACTTCCGACGAATCGGGTGGGTGTAGCGCCAGAGCACCGAGGTCGCGAGCAAGGGATCGGTGTTGATCGGATTGGGCGCGGGGTCGCGGGAGCTCACCGAACGGAGGCGGGCTCCCGCGACCGCCGGCTCAGACTCTCGGGGCCGGCTCTTCCTCGCCGAAGACGATGATGCCGTAGACGACCCACACGCAGAGGGCGAAGATGCCCAGCGACCAGAACGGGTGGGCTCCGCCCATCGACAGAAGGGCGCCGATGGCGCCAAAGCTGCCGGCGATGATCCCGATCACCCGCCCATAGATCTGGCCGCCCAGCAGCGAGAAGCCACCGGTGAGCTGGATCACGCCGAGGATGATCAGAACCCAGCCAAGCGTGTTGAGGTTCGTGAGAATGTACCTGGTGTCGTTGGCGTAGAAATTCGCGTCATCCAACGCGCCGATGCCGTAGATGATGTTGAGCGTGCCCACAATCAGCAGCAGGATCGCTGCGAACACGACCCGACCCGCACCTCTCACTTGCGGCTCCTTTCCTTGACCCGGCCGCTCTGTGCGGCCCCAGCACCGACGTCGAATCGAGGCCGGCGCAAGCCGGACCTTAACCACTGGCGCGGAAGGAACCTGACCGGCGGCTTGCAGTGATGGCGTTGTGATCGTGGCTCGGCAAACGGGCACCGACGGCATCCACCGGCGGCATCGAATCCAGGCGCGCAGGGGTTGGTTGGCCGCCGGGAGGAAGAGCGAACCGCCGCGGTACGCTCATCGCGGATGAGCGTTCCTCTGGCGCACGCCGGCGGGCTCGTGTTCGAGCCGTTGCAGCTGATCGGTGTCTCGGCGATCGCCCTCGCCTACGTCAAGCGCGAGCGGACCCTGGCGGCGCGGGGGAGGCCGGTGCCCGCGTGGCGGGTGGGGTGCTTCGCGGCCGGGATGCTCGCCCTCGCCACCGCCCTCGTCTCGCCCCTGGCGAGCCTCGACGACGAGCTGGTCCTCGCCCACATGGCCCAGCATCTCCTCCTCGGCGATCTCGCCACGCTTCTGATCGTCCTCGGGCTCACCGGCCCGATCCTCCAGCCGCTGCTCTCGATCCGCGCCTTCGACCGCCTCCGCGTCCTCACCCACCCCCTGGTGGCCCTCCCCCTCTGGGTCGCCGACCTCTACGTCTGGCATCTGCCCGCGCTCTATCAAGCGACCCTCACCAGCGCGCCGCTCCACGCTCTCCAACACGCTTGCTTCTTGGGCTTCGGGGTGTTGATGTGGATGCCTCTGGTGGGCCCGCTTCCGGTCCCGTCCTGGTTCGGGCTCCCGGCCAAGCTCGGCTACGTCGTCGGGGTCCGGCTCTTCGGGACGATCCTCGGGAACGTCCTCATGTGGTCGAACGCGGTCCTCTATCCCGACTACGCCCCCGGCGACGCCGCCCACCACATCTCCGCCCTCTCCGACCAGGGGATCGCCGGGGTGATCATGATGGCCGAGACCGGCGTCGTCACCCTCGGCCTCCTCGCCTGGCTCTTCCTGCTGTGGGCCCAGCAGGACACCGAGCGCCAGCGGCTCCTCGACCTGGCCGACCAGCGGGGGATCGCCCTCGACGAGAAGCGGGCCGGGCGAGCGGTGGCCGCCGGCCAGGGGGCGAGGCTCGAGGAGCGCCTCCGGCGCGGACCGACATGATGGAGCTCACGACGCGGGAGCCCGCCGCCGCTCCCAAGCACCCTTCTGAGCTTGAGACCGAAGGGGTGAGCGTTCGCTTCCTCTATCTGCTCGTCTTCGCTGTCGGCTCGGCGAGCCTCGGAGCCGAGATCGCCGTCACCCGGCTGATCGCTCCCTTCTTCGGCGCCTCCACGATCGTCTGGGCGAACACGATCGGCGTGGTGCTCGTCTCGCTTGCAGTTGGCTACTGGCTGGGCGGCCGGCTCGCTGATCGGCATCCCCACCTGCGCGGGCTCTGCTTGCTCGTGCTGGCGGCGTCCGTGCTCCTGGCGGTGGTGCCGTTCGCGGCCAGGCCCTTCTTCGACGTCTCGGTCGACGCCCTCGACGAGATCTCCGCCGGCGCCTTCATCGGCTCGCTGTTCGGCGTGCTCGTCCTGATCGCGGTGCCGGTGGTGCTGCTCGGCGCCTGCTCGCCCTACGCCGTGCGTCTGGCGATGCCCGACGTCGAGCACTCGGGCACCGTCGCGGGGCGCCTGTATGCGGTGTCGACCGCGGGCTCGCTGGTTGGGACGATGCTCTCGGCCCTGGTGGCGATCCCCTTCCTCGGCACCCAGCGCACCTTTCTCAGCCTCGCGATCCTGCTCGCCGTGGCGGCCGCGGCGGGCCTGGGTTGGCGGTACGTGGCGGCCCCGGTCGCGCTCGCCGGCGTGATCGCGATCCCGGTGGGGACGGTGAGGGCAACCGAGAACGGCGACAAGGTCCTCTGGGAGGGGGAAACGACGCAGCAGTACGTGCGCGTGGTCCAGGAGCCCGACGGCGACCGTCGCCTGGAGTTGAACGAGGGCCTCGCCGTGCATTCGCTGTACCGCCCAGGCAGCTACCTGACGGGCAGGTATTGGGACGGGCTCCTGGTTGTGCCTTTCGCCGCTCGCCCGGAGCCACCTCGCCGCGCCGCCATTCTCGGCAACGCCGCCGGCACCGCCGAGCGCGGCTTCGGCCACTTCTTCCCCACGGTCACCGTCGACGGGGTCGAGATCGACGGCGAGCTCACCGAGCTCGGGGAGCGCTATTTCGGCCTCCGGCTCAACGGTCGCCTCCACGCCTACACCGCCGACGCCCGGCCCTGGCTTCGGTCCTCCGACGCCGACTACGACCTGATCGTCCTCGACGCGTACCGTCAGCCTTACATCCCCTTCTATCTCACCACCCGGGAGTTCTTCCAGCTGGTAGAGGATCGACTCGCCCCCGGGGGGGTCGTCGTCGTCAACATCGGCCACCCGGCGGGCAACGATGACCTCGAGAGGGCGATCGGCCACACCATGGCGGACGTGTTTCCGATCGTGATCCGGGATCCGATCGAGAGCTCTAACACCCTGCTGCTCGCCGGCAACAGGCCGGCCTCCGGCGATCTCCTGCTGGCCCATCGCCGCGCCCTTCCGCCGGAGCTTCGAAACCAGGCCGCGATCGAGGCCGCCCGGATCGGCCCCCGCCTGCCCGGCGGCGAGGTCTTCACGGACGACCGCGCCCCGGTGGAGTGGCTCACCGATCGCTCGATCCTCGGCTACGCCGCTCAGCACTAAGCGGCAATCGGCGGCTGGTGGCCGAGCGGAGCCGGCGGGCCGCGTACACCGCCACCGCTCCGAGCGCCGCGAGCAGATCGAGCCCAACGGACCAGGCCCGGCCCGGCGGCCCCGTCAGAGCCCAGGCGCGAAGCCGCTCGGCACGGGACCGGCGCGGGGCGTCGTCTAAGGTCCGCGAGGCGATGCAGACGACCGTATCCGAGCTTCCCCACTCCCGCGCCCGAGTGGAGGTCGAGGTCGACCCCGCCGACGTCGAGAGCCGACTCAAGAGCACCGCCGCCCGGATGGGGCGGGAGATGAGGGTGCCCGGCTTTCGCAAGGGAAAGGTCCCGCCCGAGATCGTCGTCCAGCGTTTGGGGCGGGAGGCGGTGCTGAGCGAGGCGCTCGAGTCCTCGCTGGCCGATTGGTACGAGCGGGCCCTGCTCGAGGCCGACGTGGACCCGGTCGGCGATCCCAGCGTCGACCTCAGCGAGCTTCCGGCCGCGGGGGAGCCGCTTCGGTTCTCGATCGAGGTCGGGGTGAGGCCGACGGCGAGGCTCGGTGACTACAAGGGCCTCGAGGTCGGCCGGGCCGAAGTCGAGGTCCCGGCCGATGCCGTCCAGGCCGAGCTCGATCGGCTCCGCGAGGGATTCGCGAGCCTGAAGCCGGTGGAGCGCGAGGCCACCGAAGGCGACGTCGTCCTGATCGACTACCGCGGCACCGTCGACGGCGAGCCGTTCGAGGGCGGGGAATCCCACGATTACCTCCTCGAGCTCGGCGCCGGCCGGGTGCTGCCCGAGCTCGAGCAGGCCCTCGCCGGCGCAAAGGCCGGCGACGAGCGCCATGCGACCGTCACCTTCCCCGACGAGTATCCCGCCGAGGAGCTCCGCGGCAAGACCGCCGAGTTCGAAATCGACGCTCGGGAGGTGCGCGAGAAGGAGCTCCCTTCACTCGATGACGACTTCGCCTCCGAGGCGTCGGAGTTCGACACCCTCGACGAGCTCCGCGGCGAGATCTCCTCGCGGATCCGCCAGGTTCTCGAGCGGCGCACCGACGAACAGTTCCGCGAGGCGGCCCTCGACGCCGCCGCCGAGCGAGCCGAGGTCGACCTCCCCGACGCGATCGTCACCGCCCGGGCCGAGGAGATGTGGCGCCGGCTGGAGCGCTCGCTCGCCCAGCGCGGGATCAGCGCCGACACCTACGCCCAGGCGCAGGGCAAGAACCGCGACGAGCTGATCGCCGAGGCGAAGCCGGACGCCGAGCGCGCGCTCCGCCGCGAGGCCACCCTCGATGCCGTCGCCCAGGCGGAGGGGATCGATGTGAGCGAGGACGAGATGCTCGAGGCGCTTGAGATTCCCCCCGGCCACGAGGACCACGGCCACCCTGAGCCGCCCGAGGCCCTGGCCGAGCTTCGTAAGAGCGGCCGCGACGCGATGCTCCACGATGACATCCGCGCCCGCAAGGCCCTCGACCTGATCGTCGCCGAGGCCAATCCCATTCCCCTCGAGCAGGCCGAGGCCCGCGCCAAGCTCTGGACTCCCGAGAAGGAGCGCGAGGAGCGCGGCGAGGGCGGCCTGTGGACGCCGGGGTCCGGCGAGTAAGCCCACCCCCCGTGGGGTCGCCCGATCCAGGGGTGCACGGTCCAAGCCCTGGCCCGTGACCCGATCTAGAGATCGAGCGAGGTCTGGGGTGCGGGGTAGGTGAGGCGGTGGCCGCCTTCGTCGACGACCGCGAAGTCGGTGAGCTGGTGCTCCTCGGCGCCTCCGTTGCCGCGAAGGTGGAGGACGCGCCAGCCGTGGATGAGGAGGGCGTCGGCGATCATCCGGCGGTGGCAGCGGGGCCACCACGCCTCGGCGCACATGATCGCCGTGCGGCGCTCAGCCGCGACGCGCTCGAGCTCCACAACCCCCGCGGCGAACTCGGGGCCCGCCATGTGGTCGGCGTAGCCGCGGAACTGGTCGGTCTCCCAGGCGTCGTTCGGGGAGTCAGGTAGCGGCCGGCGGCGGCCGCCGAGGCTCTCGCCCATCCACTCGTAGCCGATCCCCGCCTCCCTCAGGGCGGCCGCAAGCGCCGAGCGCTCGAAGTGGGGGAGGCGGCGCGAGCGCGGGTAGCGGCGCACGTCGGCGACCAGCTCCACCCCAGCGCCCAAGAGAAGGGCCAGAAAGTCCTCCTCCTGGTGGTTGGAGTGGCCGACGGTGAGGATCTCCGGCTCCTGCGTCAATGGCCGGATTGTCGCGCTCGGTACACTCCGCCGCCGATGTCCCCCTTGGTCCCCATGGTCGTCGAGCAGACCTCCCGCGGCGAGCGGGCGTTCGACATCTACTCCCGGCTGCTGAACGAGCGGATCGTCTTCCTCGGCACGCCGATCACCGAGGACATCGCCAACCTGATCGTCGCCCAGCTGATCCACCTCGAGTCCGAGGATCCCGACAAGGACATCAGCATCTACATCAATACGCCGGGCGGCTCGGTCTATGCGGGCCTCGCGATCTACGACGCGATGCAGTTCATCAAGCCCGACGTGCAGACCATCTGCGTCGGCGTGGCGATGAGCATGGGAGCGCTGCTGCTCGCCGGCGGCACCCACAGCAAGCGGATGGCGCTGCCGAACTCGAAGATCCTGATCCACCAGGTCTCAGGCGGGTTCTCCGGGCAGGCGACCGACATCGAGATTCACGCGAAGGAGATCATCGACGTCCGCCGCCGCCTCGACGAGATCATCGCCAAGCACACCGGGCAGGAGCTCGAGAAGGTCGCCAAGGACACCGAGCGGGACTACTTCATGAGCGCGGAGGAGGCCAAGCAGTACAACCTGGTCGACCGCGTGATCGAGCATCGCTGATTGGCCTCCAAGGCTCGATGCGGGGGCCTTTGAAGCGAGCTCTGGCCGCCATCGTGGTCGCTGAGCTGGCGCTCGCTACCCCGGCCGCCCTCGCCGAGCCCGTCGGGTTTTCAGTGCGGGACGCATCGGTGGGTCCCAAGCGAGCGTTCTTCGGGTCGGCCAAGGGGGTGCGGATCTCGTTCACCCTTGGCGGTGGGGCCGATTCCTCGGGCGACGTCGTGGTGACGGTCCGTGGCCATCACAAGCGCGTCCGCCGCTGGGGCCTGGGGGACGTCAAGCCCGGTGACCCCCAGAGGATCGTCTGGGACGGAGTCACGGCCGGAGGCAAGGCGGCGCCCGACGGCGCCTACCGCGGCTTCGCCAGGCGGGCCGGCTCGCCACCGCTGACCCTCGGTCGATTCAGGCTCTACGGCCACATGTTCCCCGTCCGCGGGCCCCACGGCACCCGCGGCGCGATCGGCGAGTTCGGCGCCCCGCGCGACGGCGGCCGGGTCCACGAGGGCTTCGACGTGGTGGCGGCGTGCGGAACCAGGCTCGACGCGGTTCGCGCCGGGAGGGTCGTCCGCCGCGGCTACGACCCGGTGCTGTATGGGAACTACGTCCTCATCAAGGGGGCGAAGGAGCGGTACAGCTACTTCTACGCTCACCTGACGAAACCGGCGCCGGTGAAGCTCAACGAGCGGGTGACGACCGCCGAGCGGGTCGGCGAAGTGGGGCGGACCGGCAACGCCCGCAGCGTCCCCGGCTGCCATCTCCATTTCGAGATCCACCGCCGGGGGCACCCGATCGACCCCGAGCCCTTCCTGGGGGCCTGGGACCGCTACAGCTGATCCGGTTTCGGCTCCCACCCGCCGCCCGCTGTGAGCGGCGGCAGGAAACCGGTCGCCGGCGGCGTAACCGAACCCGTCAGATAGGAGCCGCGCGTCTTCTAAGCTTCGACTGAGGAAGCCCGCCGGCCGGCGAATCCGAACCCGAGGGAGTTGAGTTCCGCTGGCACGTCCCACCGAATCGAACGAACAGCTCCTCTGCAGCTTCTGCGGGAAGTCGCAGCGCCAGGTGAAGAAGCTGATCGCCGGCCCGGGCGTCTACATCTGCGACGAGTGCATCGATCTCTGCAACGAGATCATCGACGAGGAGCTCACCGCGCCCCCGTCGTTCGAGCTCGAGAACCTGCCGAAGCCGAAGGAGATCTGGGGGGTGCTGAACGAGTACGTGGTGGGCCAGGAGGGCGCCAAGCGGGCGCTCTCGGTCGCCGTCTACAACCACTACAAGCGCGTCCAGATGGCCACCGACGGCTCCGGCGAAGACGGGGAGATCGAGCTGCAGAAGTCGAACATCCTCCTTCTGGGGCCGACCGGCTGCGGGAAGACGCTGCTCGCCCAGACCCTGGCGAAGATCCTCAACGTCCCCTTCGCGATCGCCGACGCCACCGCGCTGACCGAGGCGGGCTACGTCGGCGAGGACGTCGAGAACATCCTCCTGAAGCTGATCCAGGCCGCCGACTTCGACGTGAAGAAGGCCGAGACCGGAATCATCTACATCGACGAGATCGACAAGATCGCCCGCAAGGCGGACAACCCGTCGATCACCCGCGACGTCTCCGGCGAGGGGGTCCAGCAGGCGCTCTTGAAGATCCTCGAGGGCACCACCGCCTCGGTGCCGCCCCAGGGGGGCCGCAAGCACCCCCACCAGGAGTTCCTCACCATCGACACCTCGAACATCCTCTTCGTCTGCGGCGGCTCGTTCGGCGAGCTCGACAAGGTGATCGAGAGGCGGATCGGGAACCACGGCGTCGGCTTCGGCGCCCAGGTCACTTCAAGCGCCGACAAGGACACCGGCGAGTACTTCGAGCAGGTGCTTCCCGAGGACCTGATGGAGTACGGCCTGATCCCCGAGTTCATCGGCCGGCTCCCGGTCGTCGCCGCAATCCATCAGCTCACCCGCGACGACCTGATCACGATCCTGACCGAGCCGCGCAACGCGCTGGTAAAGCAGTTCCGGCGCTTCTTTCAGTTCGATGACATCGACCTGGTGTTCGCGCCAGACTCGCTCGGCGCGATCGCCGACAAGGCGCTCGAGCGCGAGACAGGAGCCCGCGGCCTGCGCTCGATCCTCGAGGAGACCCTGCTCGACGTCCAGTTCGAGCTCCCGTCCCGCGGCGACGTCACCAAATGCGTCGTTACCAAGGAGACGATCGAGCAGGGCATCAAGCCGATGCTCGTAACCAACGCCGGCGGTGAGGCGGAGCTGGTCGGCACCGACGAGGCGCTGGGGGAGCAGACGGCGTAGCGTCAGTTTCCGGCTCAGCTTGAGCCGACCGTTCCCTGCGACGCCGCCGGTCGGGTGCTGAACGGCAATGTCCAGTCCCCCTCCATGCTGCCGTCGATCGCCAGCCGCCACTCGTAACGATTGTCAGGCTCGAGCGGAAGGGGGGGCACGTTGATGGCCAACGTGAAGTCGAGGGGGGCTCCCCGTTTGACCCCCGCGGGACGACCTGTTTCAAACTCGCCCTCGATCGTGATCGGCTGCCCGTCCTGGTTGATGACCGGATTCCCGTCGCTGTCAAGCAGCTCGAGCCGAATGCCGTGCTTGTCGTTCGCTTGATCCCAGGGCACCTGCAGGTAGAGGGCTATCGCGGAGGGAACGGGGCCGGGACCGGTGATCGACCAACCGCCTCCGAGGATGTAGAGCTTTCCGCCGACCGCTTGGACAGCGTCTGCCAGCAACATCGTCACCTTCATCGGTCTGCTTTCGTCGGGGGGTGCACGGATTCGGCTCTCGGTTGGACGGGATTGTCATTTTCGCGGAAGGCCGGGCTAGGTGGGCCCCCTCCCCCTTCGACCCTCGCGGCGGGGCCGCGAGCTCCCGCGGTCAAAGCGGAGGAAGTGCAGGCGCTGACCTAATATCGGCGCCGCTTTGGACGCCGCCGCGAGAACGAGGCTGGAATCGACCACCCGGTGGGATCCCGGGGAGGTCGAGGGGCGGGTGTTCGCGCGCTGGATGCAGGGCGGCTGGTTCCATCCGCCCGCCGAGGGGACGCCGGAGGAGAACTACTCGATCGCGATCCCGCCGCCGAACGTCACAGGCGCCCTGCATATGGGCCACGCGCTGAACGGGATCATCCAGGACGTCCTCATCCGCGTCAACCGGATGCGGGGCCGAAACACGATGTGGATCCTCGGCACCGACCACGCCGGGATCGCCACTCAGTCGGTGGTGGAGAAGGAGCTGGCGAAGGAGGGGACCCTGAGGGTGGACCTCGGGCGGGAGGCGTTCATCGAGAAGGTGTGGGAGTGGCGCTACCGGTACGGCTCGAGGATCATCGAGCAGTACCAGCGCCTCGGCGCCTCCTGCGACTACGAGCGCGAGCGCTTCACCCTCGACGAGGGCTACGTCGAGGCGGTCTACCGGGTGTTCGCCGAGCTCTACCGCAAGGGCCACATCTACCGCGACAACTACATGGTCAACTGGGACCCCGGGACCCAGTCGGCGATCTCCGAACTCGAGGTCGAGACCCGCGAGGTCACCGACACCATGTATGAGATCGCCTACCCCCTTGAGGCCTCGGGGACAGGCCATCGTCGAAGGGGAGACGGAGGAGATGGCCCCGATGAGCTGGTGGTGGCGACGGTCCGGCCCGAGACCATGCTCGCCGACACGGCCATCGCCGTGAACCCGAACGACGAGCGCTATCGCGAGGTGGTCGGAAGGCACGCGGTCCTGCCCCTGGTCGGCCGCCGGTTGCCGGTGATCGCCGACGAGCACGTCGACCCCGGGTTCGGGACCGGCGCCGTCAAGATCACCCCGGGCCACGACCCGAACGACTTCGAGATCGGGCGGGCCCACCGCCTCCCCGAGATCAGCGTGATCGGCGAGGACGGCCTGATCACAGACCAGGCGCCGGAGCGGTTCGTGGGGCTGACCGCCGCCCAGGCTCGGGAGGCGGTCGTCGCGGAGCTGCGCGAGCAGGGGCTGCTCCGCGGCGAGCGGCCTTATACCCACTCGGTCCCCTTCTCGCACCGCTCGGGCGAGCGGATCGAGCCGCTGATCTCGCTGCAGTGGTTCTGCCGCATGAACCAGCTGGCGAAGCCGGCGATCGACGTCGTCCGCGACGGCGGGGTCCGGTTCATCCCCGAGAGCCAGGCCGAGGTCTACCTCGACTGGATGGAGCGGATCCGCCCGTGGTGCATCTCGCGCCAGCTCTGGTGGGGGCACCGGCTGCCGGTCTGGTACCGCGCGGACGAGACCTACGTCGGCGAGGATCCGCCCGAGGGCGAGGGCTGGGAGCAGGAATCGGACGTCCTCGACACCTGGTTCAGCTCGGCGC
The DNA here is from genome assembly GCA_046730475.1 of Actinomycetota bacterium. Lineage (GTDB taxonomy): Bacteria > Actinomycetota > Thermoleophilia > Solirubrobacterales > 70-9 > JBKPIY01. Next base: position 5,563 of record JBKPIY010000064.1, on the reverse strand, counting down.
TCTGGCCATTCGCGACGCTCGGCTGGCCCGACAGCGACGCCCCCGAGCTGAAGGCGTTCTTTCCCACCGACGTCCTGGTGACGGCGCGGGACATCATCTTCCTCTGGGTCGCGCGGATGATCATGACCTCGCTCGAGTTCACCGGCGAGGTGCCGTTCGGCGACGTCTACGTGCACTCGGTGATCCAGGCGGCCGACGGGCGTCGAATGAGCAAGTCGCTCGGCACCGGGATCGATCCCCTGGACGAGATCGCCGAGCACGGAGCCGACGCGCTGCGCTTCGGGCTGTTGGCGATGTCATCGACGCAGGACGTTCGCTACTCGGCGGCGCGCGTGCAGCAGGGCCGCGACCTCGCCAACAAGATGTGGAACGCCTCCCGGCTGGTCCTCCTGAACGTGCGCGACGAGGTCGAGTCGGGACCGCGGCCGGAGCGGGTCGAGGACCGCTGGGTCGCCACCCGCCTCCAGCGCGCGATCGCGTCGGTCGCGGCCGGCATCGAGGCCTACGACTTCGCCCACGCCGCCCTCGACCTGTACGACTTCTTCTGGTCCGAGCTCTGCGACTGGTACCTGGAGATCGCGAAGCCGCGGCTCTACGACCGCGACGAGGACGCCTCCGCCAGCCTGTTGTGGGCGCTCGAGCAGGTGCTCGCGCTCGCCCACCCGCTGATCCCGTTCGTCACCGAGGAGATCTACTCGTACATGCCCGATCGTCAGGCGGACGCCCTTGTCGTCCATCCCTTCCCGGAGGCGGACGATGCGTTGATCGACGAGGCCGCCGAGGCGGAGATCGGGGCGGCGATCGAGCTCACCCGCGGCCTCCGGCGCTGGCGGGACCTCGCGGGGGTCGCGGCCGGCAAGGTGCTCGCCGCTCGCGCGCCGAATCAGCCACACGAGCTCGTGGGGCGGCTGGCGAGGGTCTCCTTCGACGGCGGCCCGGGCGAGGCGATCGCGACCGTCGGCGGGGTCGAGCTGCTTCCGATCGAGGGGATCGACCCCGGCGCCGTCCGGGCCCGGATCGATGAGCGCCGCGAGAAGCTCCGTTCCGAGGTCGCCCGCGCCGAGGGCAAGCTCTCCAACCAGGGCTTCGTGGCGAAGGCGCCGGCGGACGTGGTGGACGCCGAGCGGCGGAAGCTCGAGGGCTACAGGGCCGAGCTCGAGGAGCTTGGCTAGAGGGGCTCCGTTCCGCAGCGGAGGAAGTAGGGGAGCGCTCCCAGCGGCGCCGGAACGGTGACGCCGCCGGGCCCGTCGAGCGCCTGACCCGCGCCACGGAGCCGCCAGCAGCCGCGCGGCAGGGCGACCGCGCGGCTTGTCGCCCCCTCCTCGACCACCGGAGCGACCAGGACGTTCGGGCCCAGCAGCCACTGCTGGTCGTTGCCGAAGTCGGGGGCCTCGGGAGCGGCCAGCCACATCGGGCGGGTGATCGGCATCCCGGTCCTGACACCCTGGCGCCACAGGCGCCGCATCAAGGGGATCGCGCGCTGGTGGAGGGCCGCGTCCCGTCTCCAGCGCTCCAGGGTGGCGGCGCCGTAGGACCACGGCATCCGGGTGCCGCTGGCGGCGTCGTTGTGGACCCGGAAGTACGGGGTTAGCGCCGCCCACTCGCTCCAGCGGTTGAACAGCTCCTCGGAGGTGGGGCCGGTGAGGAAATCGGCGTAGCCGCCGACGTCGGTGTTGAAGCCGAAGGCGCCGCCGACGGCGCGGTTGAGCATGTCCGGGGCCAGCGAGCGCAGGCCTGAGCCGGCGCTCCAGTCGACGGTCTCGTCGCCGGGGAAGTTGCTCATCTCGAACGCTGCGGCGCCGGGGCGGCCGCTGTAGCCGGCGCGCGTGTAGACGAACACCGGCCCCCGCTTGGGGTGGCGGCGTGACCAGTGGTCGAGGATGCGACGGGTGACCCGGTGGAAGATCACCGGGTAGCGGTTGTGCATGGTGCGGCCGCTGCTCCCGTCATGGAAATGCATGTCCTCCTGGACCTGCTCGCCGAAGTCCTCCATGAACCCGTCCATTCCCAGCTTGAGCGTGAAAAGCAGCCGCTTGCGCCACCAGCGCACCGTGCGGGGATTGGTGAAGTCGAGCAGGGTGGCGTCACTGAAGCCGTTGCCCGTGAACACGTAGGGTTTGCCTCCCTTCGTGGTCGCAACCAGGCGGTGCTTCTTCGTGTACTGGTAGTCCCCAGGCGGCTGAGTGCCGAGGGAATCGTCGGAGACGTAGGCGCGGTGGTAGAGGATCGCCCTGATGCCGATCGCGTGGAGGCGGCGGATCACGTTGCGGACGTAGTCGTTGTCGCGCAACAGGGCCCATCCCTCGAACGCGTAGGCGCCGAGCTTGAGGTGGAGAGACTCGATCGCCGCCAGGTCGGCCTCCACCTTGGCCTTGTAGGTGCTGGCGCTCTCGGGCGAGGGCTGGCCCGGCAGGGCCGGCGTCTGGATCGCCCGCGACAGGGTGGGGCGCATCGCCCAGCGCGGCGGCAGCACCTGGCGCCCGGTGATCGCGGTCAGCTTCTCGACCGCCTCAGCCGGCCGGGGCCCGAAGACGACCGTGTAGTCGATCCGAGGGCCGGCCACCTGGACCTGCCAGGCTCCGTGGCGGTCGTTTCCCATCCGCCACCGGGAGAGACGGGTCTCGTTGAGCAGAAAGCCGTAGCCGCGGCTGGAGACGAACTGCGATTGCGGGTAGTAGGCGGCGTTGGGGCCGTTCGGCGCCAGGTAGCGCTCGTAGCCGCCGGGCACACCATCCGGGATGGCGGGGGTGCCCCCGAGGTCGTCAACCGTGTAGTCGGACCACTGATCGACGAGGAACGGGAGCAGGGCCTGTCCCGCGCTCAGGGTCGGCTCTCCGCCCAGATTCTCCTGGTCGACCCACCCCCAGAGCTTCTCGCCGCGCTCGTCGGTGGTCCCGTGGCGTCCGCCGAATCCGTGGAAGCCCTCGCCGGGGCTCGCCAGGAAGGAGTCCGCCGCCGAGATCACGTGCTTGCCCGGGGTGGGCCGGACGCGAACCCGGATCGACGCCCGGGCGTCGGGGCGGATCAGCACCACCAGCTTGCGGTGGCGGAGGGTGGTGGAGAGCAGCAGGCGGACGCCGCCCCGGTCCGGCTCGGCCGAGAGCACCCGGCGCGCGAACTGGACGCTGCCGGAGCGCTTGGAGAAGAGCATGTTTCCCACCCAAAGCCCACCGCTCCACTGGTCGTGGCGGTCGCGCCCGACCTCGAAGCCGAGCGGCGCGTAGACCGCCCGATCCGGCCGCCGCTCGACCCCGAGCGGCTCGGGGTCCCAGGTCTCCGGCAGCCGCCGGCCGTGAAGGCGGCGGTTGCGGACCTCGCGCAGCACGATCCGGCCACGCCGGTCGACGAAGCGGATCCTGACCGGGTTTCGGGCGATCACCGCGCGGCCGTCGGGGGTGCTCACCGTGATCCTCTGCTTGCCGATCGTCACCCGGGCGGCCGCCGTGGAGACGAGGACCGCGAGCAGCAATGCCGCCAGGACCGCCAAGATCCGGAGCACGTGGCCATCCTATTCGAGCGAAATCGGTCAGCGTGCGGGTGAGCCGGGCGCAAGAGATCCTCGACCGGCGCGAGGCGATCGGGTGGAAGCTCGGACTGGAGCGGATGCGCCGGCTCTGCTCGCTGCTGGGGTTGCCGCAACACCGGTTCGCATCGGTGCACGTGGTCGGCACCAACGGCAAGACGTCGGTCACCCGGATGACGATGGCGCTGCTCGAGGCCCACGGAGTCTCGGCTGGCGCCTACGTCTCGCCCCATATCGCCTCATGGCGGGAGCGGGTGCTGATCCACGGGGAGCCGCTCTCCGAGGAGGGCTTCGCGGCGGCGATCGAGCGCGCCGAGCAGGCGGCGAAGGCCGCCGACCGGGTCGCGGCCGAGGACGAGGGCCCGGTGACCCAGTTCGAGCTCGTCACCGCCGCCGCCTTCTGGGCGCTGGCGGAGGCGCGCGTCGAGGTGGGAGTGATCGAGGCCGGGCTCGGGGGCCGCCTCGACGCCACCAATGTGATTCCGTCCAAGGTGACCGTGCTCACCTCGGTCGGGCTCGACCATACGGAGTGGCTGGGGGAGACGCTCGAGGAGATCGCGGCGGAGAAGCTGGCGGTGTTGCGGGACCACACCACCCTGATTCGCGGCGAGCTGCCGCAAGAGGTGGTGCCAATTGTGAAGCGGGAGATCGACCGTCACAAGGCGAGGGCAGTCTGCGTCACGCCCGCGGCGTCAAATCTGGTGGTCGGCTACCAGGCCGGGAACCTCGCCTTGGCGGAGGCGGCTGTCCGACAGGTTCTCGAGCGAGTGGATCCCGAGGGGGAGATCCCCTTGATCAAACGGATCGCAAGCAGCGAGCTCTCGATTCCGGGTCGCGCCGAAAAGATCCCCGGCGATCCGCCAATGATCTTCGACGCCGCCCACAATCCCCAAGGGGCCCTGGCACTGGCGGCGGCGCTTCCCGACCTGGCGGGCGTGCGGCGAGTCCGCGGTTGGTGGCGCCGGCGGGAGCGGCCTCGCCCGGTCGTATGCTGCCTCGCGATCCTCGCCGAGAAGGACGCCCGGGCGATGATCGCGGCGCTGAGCCCAGCGTGCTCGACCTTCGTCTGCACCCAGGTCCCAGACGAGGCGATCAGGGGATCGGGTCGGCCGGTCGGGACCTCCCACTCGGCGGAGGATCTCGCCGCCCTTTGCCGGGCCGTCGGGGCCGTGGCCGAGACGGTCGCGGATCCGCTCACGGCCTGGGGCCGTGCGAAGGAGCTGGCCCGGAAGCAGGACGGGGTCGCGCTCGCGTGCGGCTCGCACTACCTTTTGGCGTGCATATGGACAGAGAGGCACGCAGCGAGCTCCTGACGATGATGGGCCTGGTCGCCGCCGTGGTGGCGGTGGTGATCCTCGTCTTCTTCGCGATCGGCTACGTTTTCGGTCTCCTCTTCCTCTGAGATCCGCCCGAACTGCGGCAGGGCTCGCCTTTCCCGCGGCGAACTAGGGCGAAGTACACTCGGGCGCCTCCCATCCCCATGCCAACAGCGATATTCGGAATCGGCGGCGGCGGGCTCAACCTGTTCGTCGAACTGGTCGTCCTCTTCCTGATCATCACCTATCTGGCGTTGATCTGGTGGACGTACCTCGACGCCCGGCGCCGGATCGAGGACCCCGTCCTGATCGCGTGCGCCGTTGCGGCCTCCCTGTTCCCCTTCGTGGGGACGGTCGTCTACACGATCCTGCGCCCGCCGGAGTTCATCGAGGACCGTCAGGAGCGCGACCTCGAGCTGCGCGCGTCCGAGCTTCGCCTCCGCCAGCTGATCGATCAGTCCTGCCCCCACTGCGAGTACCCGATCGAGCGCAACTACCTGCGCTGCCCGAACTGCGAGCGCCGCCTTCGCAACCCGTGCCGCAAGTGCGGCGAGCCCCTCGACCCGAAGTGGGGCGTCTGCCCCTATTGCGAGGCCGAGGTCCGCAAGCCGCGCGCTGAGCGCGAGCGTCCGGTCGGGCGCCGGGTCGAGGGGGCTCGCCGCGAGCGAGCGGCGGCCAAGCGGTCGAGCGCCGACGCGCGTGACCAGCGCGAGCGGGCCGGCGC
>JBKPIY010000063.1:0-11111 GCA_046730475.1 Actinomycetota bacterium | reverse complement strand
TCGCTGGCCACGATCCTCGCCGAGTACGTACTGCGCTCCCGCTTTCAACGGTCGAGGTGCCGACGCACCCCCTTCTCATCGCCCTCGATGTGCAACAGGTCGTTGACCTGGACATCCTCCGGGCGCGTAGCTCGGCCCGTGACGGTCACCCCCACCGCGCCCGTTGCGGCAACTTAGGAAGTCGGAGTAAGGTAGTTGGGCTGGCGCTGTGGCCAGATCATCATCCCCTCGGTGCCCGCGCTTCAATTCGCTCGCTGGGTCATCCCTCTTCCTTCCGTGCGACCCGCTACAGAGGGCGCGAAAGGTCTGAGGTCTATGAGGGGCAGCAAGCTGTCCCAACGAGCAGCACGACGGCGCGGCGAGTTGCATCACGCCGACGGCGACGGTCGTGTCGCGCTTACGATCGAGGCACGCCGCCACCTGAACACCCCTGGCTCAGGCCGGGCCAGGATCCAGCATCGAGAGGGGAGACGGTGGCATGACCGAAACGACTCCCTAGCCCTCTGAGATTCTCGAGTCGGAGCGGCCGCGTTGCCCAGCAGCACCTCTCGGCGTTGGCCGCCGCAGCTCGTAATCACGAGGACGCGAAGCGCGAGTGGCCCTTTCGGGTGGAGCCACCACGAGGATAGAGAGACGAGCTAGAGCACGAATGCTGGTTGCCGAACTACAGGAGCTTGAGGAAGTAAAGACGCTGATCACCAAGGGTCAGCAACTTGGCGTGCTCACCTTCGGTGACGTCGCCACCGCGGTGTCGGAGGTGGAGCTCGACGAGTCCGACGTCGAGGACCTCTACGGACACCTCGAGAAGTCGGGCATCGAGCTGGTCGAGGACGTCGATCCCGCCCTCAAGGCGTCGGCCGAGACCGAGCGCTCCGAGGGCAAGGGCCGCGGTCGCAAGCGCCAGAAGGCTGCGCTCGACCTAAAGCCCGACATGACCACCGATTCCCTGCAGCTCTTCCTCAAGGACATCGGCAAGGTCAGGCTGCTGACTGCCCAGGACGAGGTCGAGCTCGCGAAGCGGATCGAGCGCGGCGACCTCGACGCGAAGCAGAAGATGGTCGAGTCCAACCTCCGCCTGGTCGTCTCGATCGCCAAGAACTACCGCAACCAGGGCCTGCCCTTCCTCGACCTGATCCAGGAGGGCACGCTCGGGCTGGTGCGGGCCGCGGAGAAGTTCGACTACCGCAAGGGCTTCAAGTTCTCCACCTACGCCACCTGGTGGATCCGCCAGGCGATCGCCCGCGCGCTCGCCGACAAGGCGCGAACGATCCGCATCCCCGTCCACGTGGTCGAGAAGCTCAACCAGATCGGCCGCGCGGAGCGCAAGCTGCTCACCGAGCTGGGCCGCGAACCGACCCCCGAGGAGATCGCCGAGGTAACTGGCATCGAGCCCGAGGAGGTCGACTCGATCAAGCGCTTGGCCCAGGCTCCGGTCTCGCTGGAGAAGCCTGTCGGCGACGAGGAGGAGTCGGAGTTCGGCCAGTTCATCGCCGATGAGCGCGCCGAGTCCCCCTTCGAGCTCGCCGCCGAGCTGCTCACCAAGGAGGCGCTGAAGGAGGCCCTCGAGAAGCTCTCCTACCGCGAGCGCCGCGTGCTCGAGCTTCGCTACGGGCTCGGCGGCGAGAATCCGCGCACGCTCGACGAGGTCGGGCGGACGTTCAACGTCACCCGCGAGCGCATCCGCCAGATCGAGAACCAGTCGCTGAAGAAGCTGCAGAGCCTCGCCGAGGCGCAGAAGCTTCGCGAACTCGCGTAGCTGATCTGGAAGCCGGGGCGTCCAGGCACGCTTAAGCGCCGCGGCGCTGTTACAGATGTCGATTGTTCGACATCGACGCTGCGCTCCGCTACGTGGTCAAGAAGAATGGCTCGGACCTCCACGTCAAGGTGGACTCGTCGCCGATGGTCTCGGACGCCTTCGTCGCCCCTTCGGGGCTCCCCGGCGTCCGAGCGATCTACGCCAGGGAGGTGTCAACGCGAGGGTGGAGTCCAGGCCACACTTGATCCACGCACGACGATCGGCTCAAACAAATGACGTTGGGGCACAGGGTTTCGCTTGTCGTCCGAGCTTCACGCTGCCCCTTTCCATGATGCGGACCGACGGCGCTCGAGGAGTCCTAATGCTCAGGGCTATCACGCGCGAGCGCTTGAGCCGGTGCCGACCTGGCCGATGGCGCTCGCCGGATCTCCGCGTGGGACGACCGGCCGCAGAGCCACACTCGCCCCGCCGCATCGCCGGCGCCCGGCGTCGAGCCGGCGGACCTCGGCACGGTCGTCGGGCGTCGCGAGCGGCAGTTGCCTTCCTGCGTCCTCCTGTCGCTCCGCTACGCCTTCTCGGTCGGCTCGGCGGGACTCACCGCCCCCGCCGCGGGAGCGTAGATGCTCTCATGCCCGTCATCCCAGCGAATGCGATAGCGAGGGGAAGGTGCCTCACTTACCACCTCCTCTATGACGCCGTTCCGAGGCGACCGCTCGGTCGACTCCGCCTCAACCTTGACGCGATCCCCGACCTTCAGCTTCATGTCTTCACCTCCGATTCGCTTCGTCCAGGTGATACCACCAACCGACGCGTCAATCCCCGCTCGCTTGGCCAAACGAGCGTTAAGCACGCCCCGGACCCCGCCCGGCCGCTCAGGCTCCCCTCCGCCGTCTCGAAGTCCGTCTCGCGTACGAGTGTCCCCAGCCGATAGCGCCGCGAGCTGGAACGACCCTCGCCTGCCGGTGCTACCAACCAGCGCCCGTGACGCTCATTCCCAACAGAGCCGAGAAGCACGAGGCCGAGTCAAATCGCGGCAGGCACAGCCAATCGACCGACCCGTCACGGCCGACCAGCGCAGCCGTCTGCAGGTCGCCGATCAGTCCTCGATCCTCATCGAATTTCCCGGAGCCTGTTTGGGTTGGACGATCGCGACTCTAATCCGCTTCGGCGTCATGTCAAAGAGCGGCGCTTCTCAGCAAGTGAGCGCGAGCAGGGCGCTGTGTCCCGAAAGGAGAGCGTTGAGTTCAACTAGCACTGGGCGTGGTGGTTAAGGTCGCGCAATATGCTCGCGCTGCCGCTTTCGCGGAGGGGTCGCACAAAGGCCGCGAGCGAGGGGTACCCCTACACTCGCTGATGCGGCTTCTGCGGCCGGCGAGGGATCAACCAGCTCCGGGAGCAGACACCGGATGAGGCGGGAGTCATGCCGTGTCAGGCTCTTTAGAGACGAAATCACTCATGGGGTGCGCACCTCTCGCTCCGGTCGATGTCTCACCGGCCGCTGAGGCAGCATCAGCACGCGTAGGGGTACGTCGCGCCGCGGCCCTTTGTCCAACACCCTCCATGGAGGGTGTCGCGCAAAGCAGCACCAGCCGCCGGCCCAAGAATGGTTCCGCGGAACCGGCAACCGCCGGTCGGCCGCGCTCAGGCCCCTGCCGGGGCAAAACCGCTGCGGTAGACCTTCAACGGGTTGTGGGTGGCGGCGATCAGGCGCCATTCCGCCCGGCAGTTGGCTAAGCCCCGGCGCTGAAAGCGCCCGGCGCGCAGGTTGTTCTTGATCTGGGCGAAGATCGGCTCGACCATCTGCTGGAGCGTCGGTAAGCGCCGCGGCCTCCGCCCGGGCTAAGCGCTCCCGCATCCGCTGGTAGCGGCCACCTCGCCCGATCTTGCTCGGCGCCTTGCGGGCGTCGGCGTCAGGAGGAACGAGGACCTCCATGCCCTTGGCCTCGAGCGCCCTTGGGCTTTCCTCAGTCGCCTGTTCGGGCCGCATGCTGGCGTGGGCGTTTATAAGTTCGCTTCGTGGAGAGGTCACGGTCCACGGCGCAGCCCCTCGTTTCGGTGACCGTCCGCGCAACCACCGGCGCCGGCCCGCAGGCGACCTTCGACGTCGCCTCCCCATCGACCTGACCCTGATCTTCACCGGCTACGGTCCTCTGCCAGCAATCACCGAAACCCAAGAACAGACCGGGGCCTGGGACCACGTCGGCGTCAGCCGCAAGCCGGTTCTGTCCGATGCGCCCACAAGCCGTACAGAAGCCCAAGAGAGAAGCAGCCCGTTACCCAGCAGTTATCCAGCGCTCTCGAACCGCATGGGAAAGCGGCTGCGCAAGGGACTCACGGCTACCCAAACCGTAGGTCGATGAGTCTCGAATCCGGGAACCGGCCAGGTCGAGGTGGAACTCGGCGCGCTTAGGGGGCGGGGGAAGTGGGTGGCTCGTGGCGCTGACATCTATCTATATACCTCCGCCCCAGAGATTTCAGAAGCCTACGCGTGGCATCCCGCTCAATGCCCACCCGAGCGCGATACTGGGCGGGCGATGTCGCGGGAAAACGTTGAGCTGGCGCGTCAGGCAGTACTCGGGTGGAACGAGCGCGGGGTCGAGGCGCTCGTCGAGCGTCTGGACCCTGGCGTCGAATGGCATCCACCGAGGGAATCGATGGAGCCTGGTCTCTATCGAGGGCACGACGGCGTGCGCGACTATTTCGGCCGCCTCCGGGAGATCTTTGAGGAGGCCCGCGTCGAGTTGGTGGATGTCACCAGCGTGGACGACGACGTGGTTCTGGCCGTCATTCGGATCGTCGGAAGGAGTTCAAAGTTCGGAGCGATTGACGCCGAGTGGGCATGGCTGATCACCGTGCGGAAGGGCAAGGGGACTCACGTCGCAACATTCCTCGACAAGCGCGAGGCCCTGCTCGTCGCCGGGCTGCGGGAGTAGAAGATGTCGCAGGAGAACGTCGAACTGGTCCGGTCCGGCGCGGAGGCGTTGGCGCGATTGGACCTTGACGTGGCGCGGCGGTTCCTCGATCCCGCCTTCCAACTCGACGTGATGGACGACCTGCAGCGGGATGCCGCGTAGCGCGGCCCTGACCACCGAGGGTCACGAAGCGCTCGCCACACACCTGCTGCGGGTGGACGGCCAGGAGGACCTGCGCTTCGCCGTCTGGCAGCTGACGCGGCCGTTCGCCGCAGGCCTAAGATCGAGCGGTGGTGATCGCGGTCATTTTGCTTGCGGTTGCGTTGGTCGCGTTGGCCAGCTGGGCCTTGCTGCGCTCCTCGCAGCCGCCCGCCAGGAAGCCAAAGATCAACCCGGGCATGTCGGAGCGGGAGGTCTACGAGCGGCTGTACGGAGACCGCTCGCGGGTCGTATCTGCGGCGGAACTCGCCGGCGCCGGACGCGATGCGGACGCTCGGGCGAGCTCGCCGTTTGTCATGGCCTCCGAGCTGAAGGACGGCCGCCCACTTGATTGAGCCCCCGAGCACCGCAAGGCACTACGGCCCGCGAAGCGTGATGGCCGGATGGATGACAGGAGTGCCGCTGCGCCGTTCGCCCGGACGGCCAGGCGGGCGGCCGCCCTCCTCAATGCCCACCGCGAGCGCGAGCGCGACCTACGGGAGCTGGAGGCGAAGCGGAAGCGGGATGCAAACGAAGACCGAGAGGAAGACCTGATGCAGGAGGTGATCAAAGAGGCGAAACGGGTCAACGTCCCCAGCAACGCGGACCGACTCGAGCTAGAGCGGCAGGCGGAGGAGGCACGCCGGGACGAGGCAGCGGCGGGGTACGCCGCTAGCGTCTATTGGGACGCCTACGACGAGAACGGAGGATGTCCGGATCGTCGTAGAACCTCGACGGCGATCCTGACTTGCCGATCACACCGTAACTGCCTCGGGCGCCTCCTTCCTGCCGGCGTCGGTAGGGCTGGGTAGGGAAACCTCGCGCTCGACCGCGGCGACGAGCTTGGCGAGGTCGCGGTAGCCGATGATCCGCCGGAACTGGCGCTCGGCCTCGAGCATCCCGGCGGCGCTCCAGCGCAGCCGCATGTCGCCGTCGCGCCAGCGCTTGACGTTGCGCTGGGTGCGGCGGACGATCTCGATCATCGACTCGCAGGGGTTGGTCGAGGCGAGCGTCTTCGCGAGCTGGCCCGTGATCCCGAGCCGCATCAGGGTGAGCGTCTCCTCGCCCCTCGCGAAGCGAGCGCGTCGCGTCGGGCCAGCTCGCGTCGAGCTCGATCGCGAGCAGCTCCAGCCGCGAGCGGGCGAGATCGTGATCGGCCAGCGCCCAGGCCGCCCGCAGCCGGGTGCGGATCGCCGGACGGTCGTTCTCGGGCAGCTGCTCGACCCACATTCCTTTCCTTGTGCCGTTGGCATCTCTGCACCGCGGCGTTGGTCCCGAACACGTCGCGGATCGCGGCCCGCAGCGCCTTCGCGCCGTCGATCACGACCAGGATCCCCTGCTCGGGGTCCAGCCCGCGGTCGACGAGGTCCGACAGCAGCGCCCGGGCGAGGGTCGCGTTCTCGGTCGAGCCCTCCCAGAGCCCGAGCGGGAGCTTGCGGCCCTCGGTCGTGATCCCGAGCGCGACAACGTGGGTGCGCTCGGCGATCTCGAGGCCGTCGATCATCATCGCCGCCAGGCGCACGTCTGAGAGGCAACGCTCCATCAGCTCGCCGAGCGCGGTGCGGGTGCGCTTGATGAACAGCTCCGAGACCGTCGAGTGCGACGTCGATGATGCCTCCCGCTCGACCTCGCAGCCGACCGGCTCGCCGACCCCGGAGAAGCGCCGGGTCGAGACGCCGGCGAGCATCCGGTCCATCACCGCCCTCGTCAGCGGATCGCGGTCGGCGAAGTGCTCGTAGCTGGCGAGGGGCAGCTCCTGGGAGCCGTCGGCAGAGCGGATCCGGGGGCGGCTCACATTCACGCGCCTCCCACCCAGCGTCATCGAGCCGTTCTCGTGGCCATGGCGCACCGCGCTGCGCTGGCGGTCGTGCTTGCCCTTCGTGCCGACCACCTCGTCGACTTCGGCCTCCATAAGTTCGTGGACGACGCCGAGCCCGACGCCGACGCTCAGGGCGAGCAGGCCCTCCTTCGCCGCCCCGACGAGACTTGCCGAGCGCCTCCTGGATCTGCGGTGGGAGCGGCGTCTCGGCGGCCTCGACCGCGTTGACGACCTTCGTTGCCGATACCTTCTTCATGGCGGTTGCTCCTGTCCTCATCGGACTTGGTTTGCGCCCCGAACGCTCCCAACGGGAGCGGACGAGGCGGGAGGACCGCCGTTCAAAGTTCTACGGGATCTCGGACAACCTCCGAGAACGGAATCAAGCTGTCACTCACCGCGCGTGAAGCGCGGGTGAGACGGTAAGCCCGCAAACGTAGTCGTAAACCCAAGAACGATACTTGCGACGAATGATAGAAGGACCTGGGGCCTGCGCCTGCCGCCGACTGACGTCGGCTCCCGCGTGCTCCGCCTCGCCTACGGCTCGGCTCCGCAGGCGGGATCTATCTGGGTGGACCACTTTTCAACCCGGCAGAAGTGGCCCAGTTTTCAACCGGGCTTGACAAGAGATCAGGCGTTCTGCAGCTTCATAAGGGCGGCGATCCAGGACCCGTTGAACGCGTGGGGACTCGGAGGCTGATCCTGCGACAGCAGCGACCCTCTCGATCACAGGCCCTATGACACTAATCACGAGATGGCTGTGAGCAGCGCTTCCTTCGGCCAGATCCCTCCGGCAACTCGGGGCTAGATCCTCGATTGCGGCCTGGTACGCGCGGTTCACCTCACGGCTCACCTTCTTGAGGAAGTCGTAGGCATCCTGCGGCTCCTCTTCGGCGGCGAGCTGCTCGAACTCGCGCAGACGAGCCCGTGCCTGGGCGCTCCCGCGATGCTCGCGATACTCGACGACGACTTCCCAGGGGAGCGCTCCGACGTTCGGAACGAGGATGCTGAGCGCCTCGGACCCAGCGTAGTCAGCCGCACTGCCGCGGCGCTCGACCATCGGCGCGTACAGCGGCGTCACATTGAAGGACGCCTCCATCGCGGCAGCAAGGACGCTGTCTCGGTTGAACGACTTGTAGAGGAACGACTTGAGGAGCTGCTCAGTCTTGGGCATCAGCTCCTTGTCTCCAAGGTCGGAGAAATTGAGCCGCCGGATCGCCTCGTAGGACGGCTCACCCGGGGGCGCGGGATTGTCCGAGCCCCCGATGACGGCGGTCTTGACCCAGTCGGGGCTAAAGGCCTCGAGCTCCGCAAGGATTCCCGATTGGAACTCGGCGATGTACTGCGCGCTGGTCTCTCCTTAAAGAACGACATGCATCTCCTTCGCGGGCTCGCCCAGCGGTCACGCCGTTGATCCAGCTGGGCGTGGGACTGGCGCCGGGGCCGCGGGGGCGACTCCAATCACCCGTGCCACCGGCCCGAGTCGAGTGACCAGGATCGCCACGCCGAACGACGCCGAGATCCCGGCGCCGAGGACGACGGCGAGCTTCAGTGGGGCAGGAGCGGCGAGCGGGTGGACCGCCAGAGCCAAGCCGACGACCACCGGAGGGTGCAGGAGGAAGGCGCCGTAGGCGGCGTCGCCGAGGCGCCGGGCGAGCGAACCCTTGTGATCGAGGCGGCGGCGGAAGAGCGCCACGAGCCATACGGACGCGCAGGGGGCAAGAGTCCCCTCGGCGACGGGGGCCCCGAGGGCCTGCCAGTGCCAGCCGCCCGCGAAGGCATCGTCGTTGCCGGCGAAGAACCCGCCCGCGAGAAGGACGAGCGGCAGGATCAGCGCGGTGGCCAGCGCGGCGAGCCCGCAGCGGCGGGCGAGGTGCGGCGGCAGGCCCTCGAGCCAAGCGCGCCGCCCGGCGGCGACTCCGAAGGCGAACAGGACCGCGTACTGGGGGAAGATCGCGAGCTGGAGGTGAAGCTGCTCGGAGCCGAGCGGAAACGCGAAGCGGGCGGCGAACGAGACGATCGCGATTCCCAGGGCCACCGCGCCGACGTCGCGACCCCGCAGCGGATGCGCGCCGCGACCGGTCGCGGTCTGGCCGACTGCGGGCGCCGGGCGGAGAGCCCGCCACAGCGCGTAGGCCGCGGAGAAGCCAAGCAGCGCCTCGAGAAACCAGGTCGGCCCCGGGTCGAATCCCCAGAACGCGTGTGAGACGAAGGGCCAAAACGCCCGGCCCTCTCCGTCGGCTCTCTCGCTCGCGTACTCGAGCACGGGGCCGACGAGGAGCGTGTAGGCAAGGAGGGGGAGCCCGAGGCGAAACAGGCGCTCGCGCATGAACCGTCGGGGCCCCTTGCGCTCGAGCGAGCGCGCGCTCAGGCGGCCCGAGATCAGGAAGAAGAGGCCCAGCCCGAACAGCCAGCCGATCGCGCCGACGGTTGTGAGCAGGTCGCGAACCCGGGGCCGCGAGCCGATCGTAGGACTCCAGGTACCACGAGCCGTCCATGCCGTAGGTGATCGCGGTGTGGACGGCAATGACCCCGCAGACGAGGGCGATCTTGAGGTTGACGAGATAGAGGAGCCGCCGCGAGGGGGCGTCAGCGGCGCTCATCAGGCGTCCCGCACCCGGGTCCGCCAGGCGCCCATGATCGCCACGGCCAGCGGCCAGGCGACGAGCACCGCCGCGACGGTGGCGATCGACATCGGAACGTGCGGCGTGCCGCTGATTGCCGGACCCGGCTCGACCCGTAGGACGGCCGCATCGATCAGCACCTTTCGAGCCGCGCCGAGGCTCGCCGCATCCACGAGCTGCGGGCTGACGACGAGCTCCCAGCCGATCAGCGCCGTGAGTGCGGCGGCGCGGGAGCCGATCAGCGAGGCGAATCCGACCGCCAGCACACAGACGACGCCGTTGGCCAGCGCCACCCAGCCCGCGGACTTCGCGATCAGCCCCGCTCCGGGCGTCGGGTCGCCACCGGCGAGGGCGAAGGTGGCGATCGGCAGGCGGGTAGCCAAGAGAGTCGGATCCCGTGGGGGCCGCGTCACATGGCCGACGGTTTTGGAGGCCGCTGCTCCTAGCGCGATCAGATAATTCCTGAACCGCTGCCTCGCATCCGGTCCCGACTTCCAGCCCCGAATCAAGCTCAGGAGCGTTCTCCCTTGTTGGGCGAACCCCTCGTAGAAGCACAGCTCCTCGACCGAGACCACAGCCAGCGGCCCGATGCGCTCACCCTGAAGCAAACGCCGAACTGCTACTTGGCCGCGCTGCTTGACACTTCGGCGCTCATGGCTGGTGTCTGCGCACGGTCCGCTGACAGCTTCAGCACCGTGTCTCCCTTTGCCACGGGATCCGCCGCGACCACTTGGGTTCGGCCGCGGCGCGGCAGAAGCTCCTGGGCTGATCCGGTCCGAGGGTGGCCGCGATCGCCGCCTGCGTAGTGGCGACAAACCTTCCAAAATCGAAGCTCACGATGAGGGCGGGCGCGGTCTCGATGATGACTTGGTGAGGTCCGTCGAGGAACTTCTCAAAGCTCCGGGCCGCTGGGTTGTCGGGGTCCTTCTCCGTCCCTGCAAGTGCGGCGTGGAACCAGGTCTTCAGCTCGTCCCAATCGGCGTCCTGCGGAGCATGGATCACCGACTGCCCCTTGAAGCTGGCCATCTTTTCGCCGTTGCTAACCACGACGGCCGACTGCGGTCGAGCGCGGAGGGCGGTCACCCGCTTTCGGCGCTCCGCGCAGTTCATCCAGAACCTGCCGTGGCGGTAGAGGTAGGCCATCACGACACCGACCGGGTATCCGTCTCCGGTCGACCAGTTGAAAACGCACTGGCCGCTGTCCCCGACGAGTTCTTCGAGCTGCGCGGCGCTGAGGGCCATCTTGGTGAAATCCTCGTAGTCGGTGATCACCGGTGGTCGCTCGCGCCCGGCCGGGAACGACTGCTGCGGCAGAACATCGTCTGACTGCATCTTGGGCTCCTCCTTTCCGACAGGTTGCTCCTGTCAATACGACGAACGACGGGCTCCAGAATCGACAGCGTTCTCGGAAAACTGGGCCGGCACGCTCGCGAAACGCCAGCATTTCCCAGCGCGATTGCGGAAGGGGTGCCGGGTGCGCCCGCCGCTCCTGGATCGGCCCATCCTGAGCGCCCGACAGGATTTCAACCTGTGACCTTCGGCTTCGTAGACCGACGCTCTATCCACGGTGACAGACCACCACAACCGTGTGGTACAAGCGGTCCGGTCCTGGGATCAGTCCGGGCCTTGCATTGCAGTGAGCGCCAACAACAACGTGTCCTCGGGTTCGTCGGGCGGCCGTCTTGTCTATCGCCATGTCGGGCTGTAGACAAGGGTGTAGCCGCGGCGTCTACAGCCACTTCGCACGGCGGTGCGGTTTGGGCCCTCCTCCCGCAGCCGACCCCGCGCCCACACGGTTGTGTGTG
>JBKPIY010000062.1:0-15124 GCA_046730475.1 Actinomycetota bacterium | reverse complement strand
GTCGATCGAAAGGCCGCGCTCGTTCTGTCCGCAGTGGACGCTCCTAACGAAGTCGTTGTTCGAATCGCTGAAGTCCTCCTCGTATCTGAATTTGTGGTTGGGGTTCTTGTAGCCGCCGTGGCACATCGCGAGCCGGTACTGGCCCGCCTCGGCGCGTGGGGCGAGAAAGAGCGCAAGCAGGGCCGCGGCCGCCAAGGCCGCGGCGACGATCAGGTTGGTGCGGGTGCGCTTGCCGTGCCTCATACGCTCCTCCCCATCGCTCACTTCTCGAAGCTGAACTGACCGCCGCCCGCCGAGCCGCCGCCCGCCGAGCCGGTTCCCGATCCGCTGCTGACGCCGCCGAACTCGCCGCTGGAGGAACCGCCGTCGGTGGGAGAGCCGCCGCCAGTGGTGGAGCCGCCGCCGGTGCCGCTCGAGCCGCCCGAACTGGAGGCGGACGCCTCGAAGCCGAACTGACGTTGGGTCCGCTGTGCGGGGGTCGTCAGAGCGGGTGCCGGCGCCTGGTCGGCAGGCTCGCTCCACGCGGACACGATCGGCTCCCGCGCCGGCGAAGGCGGGGCGGGGTCCTTCACCGGGCCATCGAACGGCGGGGCGGTTCTGACGATCGGAGCCGGGTCAGGGTCGGCGTTGCCGAGGCCCACCGCCACCGGGTTCACAACGCCCGTCGCGACGCACGCCGCGCCGCCCGCGGCCGTCGCGCCGCAGATGGCGAGAAGCTTTGCCAGCCCCGCCATTCCCGCGCCCCGAGCGCCGCCGGTCGCCGCGACCCTGGTCGCTCCCTCGCCGGCCTCGCCGGCGCCACGATCGAGGATGGAGTAGCCGGCCTCTCGCATCCGGTCGACCGCGCCGGAGATCCGCTCGCCGATCCACTCGTGGGTGCGGCCGCCCGTCGACACCTCAAGCGGGGGCCCAACCGGGATCAGCTCGAGCACCCGGTGGGGCACACCGCGGAACGCCCGCAGCTGGGCGCGGCAGGCTCCGCAGGAGCGGAGGTGGACCTGCACCTCCTTGGCCTCCGCGCCCCGAAGCTCGCCGTCGGCGACCGCCGACAGAGCCGAAGCCAGCTGCTCGCAGCGGTGCCCCTGCTCGATCTGCTCGAAGGCGTCGAGGAAGCGCTTGCGCCCCTCGGCCATGCACCGGTTGATCTTGGTGTAGGTCCAACCCGTGATCTCGCCGATCTCGGCGTAGGAGTAGCCCTCGGCCTTAAGGGTCAACGCCCGCAGCTCCTGGGGCTTCAGCGCCCGGAGGGCCTCGCCGCTGCGGGCAACCCGCTCGCGGCGGGCGGCGGCGTCGGTCGGCCCCGGCCCGTCGGACGGGATTTGATCGAGGGGGTCGGGGCCGAGCTCGTCGTCGTAGCGGGGGGCGGCGGTCAGGAGGCGCTCGCGCTGGCGACGGACGGCGAGCGCCTCGCGCTTGGTGACCGTCTGCATCCACCGGATCAGCGGCTCGCCCTCGATCGGCGGCGCCTTGGTGAGGAGGATCTCGAGCGCTCGCTGGTAGGCGTCGTCAGCGTCGTCGGCGCACAGTGAATAGCGCCGGGAGGTCCGCCGGAAGACCGCATCGTGGCTCTGGATCAGCTGAAGGGCGGCCCGCCGGCGACCCTCCGGCGTCGCCTCGGTCTCTCGCTCTGCTGCTCCTCCCACGGCGGACAAACCGCGTACCTGTTTCACGGACGTACTGAGGGCAAAGGTCGCACGCCTCTTCCCGCTCCGGCACCCGCGCGGGTCGCTATTTGCGGAAATCGCCTTGCTCGTCTCTGCCGCAATTTGCGGACTAAACGGGCCGCACACCTCGCCCACACTCGTTCAGCGCCGACGAGCACTCGGGCTCGCGTTCCGGCGGGCGCGGCGCGCCGATCGGCAAGCCGGAGTGCGTCGGGACGCGACGCCGTCACCTATCCTGGCGCGCCGATGGGATCGCGCGCGGAAACGGGACGCTCGTGAGCACCTGCGTCGTCACCGGCGGGGCGGGCTTCCTCGGCTCGCATCTGTGCGATCACCTCCTCGCCGCCGGGCACCAGGTGATTTGCATCGACAACCTCGACACCGGCAGCCTGGAGAACATCCAGCACATCCGGGATCCGAACTTCGGCTTCAGCAACCAGGACATCACCGAGTTCGTCCGGGTCGACGAGGACGTCGACTTCGTCTACCACCTCGCCTCTCCCGCCAGCCCGATCGACTACCAGCGGCTGCCGCTGCACACGCTCAAGGTCGGCTCCCACGGCACCCACCACATGCTCGGGGTGGCGAAGTTCAAGCGGGCCCGCTTCCTGCTCGCCTCCACCTCGGAGGTGTACGGCGACCCCGAGATCCATCCCCAGCCCGAGGACTACTGGGGCAACGTCAACCCGATCGGCCCCCGCGGCGTCTACGACGAGGCGAAGCGCTACGCCGAGGCGATGACGATGGCCTACCACCGCCAGCAGGGCGTCGACACCTGCATCGCCCGGATCTTCAACAGCTTCGGCGCCCGGATGCGCCCCCACGACGGGCGGGCGATCCCGACCTTCCTGCGCCAGGCGCTCCAGGACAAGCCGGTGACGGTGTTCGGCGACGGCAGCCAGACGCGAAGCTTCTGCTACGTCGACGACCTCATCCGGGGGCTGGTTGCGCTGGCCGAGTCGGACGTCCATCTGCCGGTCAATCTCGGCAACCCCGACGAGTACTCCCTGCTGGGGCTGGCGGAGACCGTGATCGAGGTGGCGGGGTCGCGCTCGGAGATCGTCTACGAGCCCCTCCCCGTCGACGATCCCAAGGTGCGCCAGCCCGACATCGCCCGCGCAAAGCAGCTCCTGGGGTGGGAGCCCCGGGTCCAGCTTCGCGACGGCCTCAAGATCACGATCGAGCGGGCCGGCGCCGAGCGCTTGATCGGAACGCCCCGCTAGCCCGGCGGCTTGCGCGGGGTCTTCAGCATACGGGCGATGACCCGGTCGAAGGCGCGGTCGCCGATCACCCGGCTGACGGCGAAGGCGACGCGGGCGTCCATCCCGACCCGGTAGCGGGTGTCGGGGAAGCGCTTGGTGAGGGAGCGGCGGACGACCTTCGCCACCCGCTCGGGGGGCAGCCCGCGCTCGCCGGTCTCGAGCATGACCTTCGCGAAGGCGTCGAGGACGTCGCCGTAGTCGCGGCGGCCCTCAGCGGACAGCGACTTCCGGATCGCCACGGCGGTCTCGTTCCCCTTCTCCCAGATCGGGGTGGCGATCAAGCCGGGCTCGATCACGATCACCTTCACCCCCCATGGGCGTATCTCGCGCCGGAGCGAGTCGGCCACTCCCTCGAGGCCGAACTTGGAAGCGTGGTAGGGGCTCATGAACGGATAGGCGATCCGGCCGCCAATCGAGGCGATGAAGACGATGCGTCCCTGGGCCCTCCTCACGAGGGGAAGGAGGGCCTGGGTGACGGCGACCGACCCGGTCAGGTTGACGTCGATCACCTTCCGGAACTCGGACATCGGCATGTGCTCGATCGGCCCGCCGCTTCCGATCCCGGCGTTGTTGACGAGGCCGGCGAGGCCGTCCTCGCCGACCTCAACCTCGATCGTCCTCCTCGCCTCGCTGACCGAGACCGGCTTGGCGACGTCGAGGGTGATCGGGTTGACCCGGTCGGAGCCCTCGGCTCGCAGCGACTCGGCGTCGGCCTCCTTGCGGACGCCGGCGAAGACCCGGAATCCGGCGCGGTCGAGCTCGATGGCCGTCGCCCGGCCGATTCCTGTTGACGAGCCGGTCACCAGCACCGCTCCCCTCTCGCGCGCCATCGCGCAAAGACCCTAC
Source organism: Actinomycetota bacterium (assembly GCA_046730475.1). GTDB lineage: Bacteria > Actinomycetota > Thermoleophilia > Solirubrobacterales > 70-9 > JBKPIY01. Next base: position 11,352 of record JBKPIY010000062.1, on the reverse strand, counting down.
CTTTTGGCGCCAATCGTGAGACGCCGATCGTGACCGTCAACGTCGCCGGCCCCGGGACCCGGGCGCCCCGTCAGGCGAGGGCCCGACGCGGGGGGTGGGCGCTGGCCCCCGCCCGGCTGGTCGTGGGGGGAGCCCTGGCGGCAGCGTGCCTCGCCGGAGCGGCCTGGGTCGGCCTGCACTGGATCTCCCCCAACACCGACTGGATCTACTCGCTCGCCTGGGGACAGACGCTCGCCGACGGGGCGAGGCCCGATGTCGTCCACCCCTTCGCCCCGCTGCCTCACCCGCTGCCGCTCGCGATCGGGACGCTCCTGAGCCCACTCTCCGCGAAAGGCTCCTTCGACGCCGTCTCGATCTTGAACGCGCTCTCCTGGGTGCTCCTGGCCGCCGGGTCCTTCCGGCTCGGGCGGGTGCTGGCGGGACCTCGGGCGGGCGGCTACGCCGCGGCGGCGGGCCTGCTCGCCGCGCTGATGGTGATCACCCGCGGACGGGTCGAGTTCTTCGCCCTTCGGGGCGCGGTCGACGTCCCCTTCGCCGCCCTGGTCTTGCTGGCGCTCTCGTATCTGCTGGAGGCGCCGCGCACCCGGCCGCTCCTGCCGCTGTCGCTGCTGTTCGCCGCCGGGCTCATTCGCCCCGACGCGTGGATCCTCGCCTTCGCCTACTGCGGCTGGCTCGCCTACGTCGGCTTGCGTGGGCCGCGGCTGGCCCAATGCCTGGCGCTGGCGCTCGGGCCGCCGCTCGCGTGGGCTGTGCTGTCGCTCGCCCTAACCGGGGATGCGCTGAGCGCGGTCACCGGCAACCCGGAGGCGGCGTCGGTGCAGGACTTCGGGTTTCACCCCAGTGTCGTCGGGACGATCTACTCCTCCAGCGCCCAGACGATCACCGACGACGTCGTCGAGCGGGTGCGCTCAGTGCTCGGCGACGAGCTGGCCCTGGTCGGGCTGCTCGCGATCCTCTGGTCCGCCCTCGGGCTGCTCGGCCGAGGCCTGCGCACCCCCGAGCGGGCCCGCTTCGGCGTGGTCGCGGCGGCGATTCCGATCCTCCTCGTGCAGACGATCGTCCTCGTCGACCTCGGTGCGCCGCTGAGCGACCGCTACGTGCTGACCCCGGCGGTCCTCCTGGTGGTGCTCGCCGCCGCCTTCATCTGGCTCCTGCCCCGGCCCGGGCCGGCGCTGGCGGCCAGCGTGGTCGTGGTGATGGCGGCGCTGACGGCGGCGATGACCGCGAGTGGGCACCTGATCGCCCCCACCCTCCCGATCGTCCGGGCGCAGGTGAAGGCGTCGGCGGAGGAGCGCCGCGAGCAGGACGCCCTGTACGCGCTCGCCGCCCGCCGGCAGGTCAGAGCCGCGATCGACGACGGCTGCACCGAGGTGACGACCGGCGGACTCGGCGGGCCCCACTACGCCCTGGAGGCGAAGCCCATGGTCGCCCAGGTGCTCGACATCGGGACCGAGGGCGTCGGGGTGGCGCCGGTTCCGCCGCACGGCCCGTACGCGGCGGACTTCGTCCGCGAGATGCCGCCGAAGGGGCGCGCGTTCCTGCGGCTGGGCGTGTGGAGCTTCCAGAGCCCGTGCCTCCCTGAGGCGAGACGGGGTGCGTGAGCCGGTGAGGATCGCGATCGTCTACGACTGCCTCTTTCCCCACACGGTGGGTGGCGCCGAGCGGTGGTGCCGGGCGCTCGCGGACCGGCTCTCGCGCCGCCACCGGGTCACCTACGTCACCCGCCGCCAGTGGGGGGCGGAGGGGCCGGGGACGTCGTTCGAGACCGTCGCCGTGTCGCCGGGGGGCGAGCTGTATGCGCCCTCCGGGCGGCGGAAGATCTGGCCGCCGCTTCGCTACGGATGGGGCGTGTTCTGGCACCTGCTGCGTCGCGGCCGCTCCTACGACGCGATCCACTGCACCTCATTTCCGTACTTCTCGCTCCTGGCCGCGGCGCTGGCCCTGCGGCTGATCCGCGCGCGGGCCCGCCTGATCGCCGACTGGCACGAGGTCTGGGGGCGCAACTACTGGATCTCCTACGCGGGGCCGGTGGCGGGGCGGATCGGCTACCTGGTCCAGCGGTTGTGCGTGAAGGTGCCCGACCACAGCCTCACCTTCTCCCGCCTTCACGAGATGAGGCTGGTGGAGGAGGGGCACACGGCGCCGATCACCAGGCTGACGGGCGAGTACGCCGGCGGCGCCCAGCTCGAGCCGGCGCTCGGGGAGGTGAGCCCGCCGCGGGTGGTGTTCGCGGGGCGCCACATCCCCGAGAAGCGGGTGCCGGCGATCCCCGACGCGATCGCCCGCGCCCGCGCCGATCTCCCCGGGCTCCGCTGCGTGATCCTAGGCGACGGCCCCGACACCGAGCGGACCCGGGCCCGGGTCGCCGCCCTCGGCCTCGGCGAGGCGATCTCGATGCCTGGGCGGGTGACCGGGCAGCGGGTGACGTCGGAGCTGCGGGCGGCGAGCCTCCTCCTGCTTCCCTCTGCCCGCGAGGGCTACGGGCTGGTGGTGGTCGAGGCGGTCTCGGTAGGGACGCCGGCGGTCCTGGTGCGCGGCCCCGAGAACGCCGCCACCGAGCTGATCGAGCCGGGTGTGAACGGGCTCGTCGCCGAGTCGGCGGCGCCCGACGCCCTCGCCGCCGCGATCGTCGAGGTGGTGCGCGGCGGCGCCGCGCTTCGGCGCTCGACCCACGACTGGTATCTGAGCCACGCCGGCGAGCTCTCGATCGCGAGCTCGCTGGTGGAGGTGGAGCGCGCCTATCTCCCCCCGCCGAGCGCCCCGAAGGGGATCGCGCATGACGTGGCGCGACGATGAGCCCCTCGATTCTCGCCGTCGTCGGCGCCCGCCCCAACTTCGTGAAGATGGCCCCGGTCCTCGACGGGCTCGGAGGCCGCGACGGGGTCTCCGTGCGGCTCGTCCACACCGGCCAGCACTACGACCGCTCGCTCTCGGACGGCTTCATCGAGCGGCTCGGGATGCGCCGCCCGGACGCCAACCTCGGGGTTGGCTCGGGGAGCCACGCCGACCAGACCGCGGCGACGATGGTGGGGGTCGAGCGCGACCTCCGCGAGCATCCCGCCGAGCTCCTGCTGGTCGGCGGCGACGTCAACTCGACCATGGCCGCCGCCCTCGCCGCCACCAAGGTGGGGACCGCGGTCGCCCACATCGAGTCGGGGCTGCGCTCCCGCGACTGGACGATGCCCGAGGAGGTGAACAGGGTGGTCACCGACCGGGTCTCCGACGTTCTCCTGTGCACGTCGGCGGACGCCGTCGAGAACCTCGCCCGCGAGGGGATCTCAAGCGACGGCGTCCACCTGGTCGGAAACACGATGATCGACAGCCTCCGCCGGATCCTCGCCGGGATCGATCGGGCCGAGGCCCTCGCCGACCAGGGGGTCGATCGCCGCCGGTTCGTCCTGGTCACCCTCCACCGGCCCTCGCTCGTCGATCACCCGGACCGGCTCGGGGCGGTGATCGAGGTCCTCGGCGAGGTGGCGCGCGAGCTGCCGGTGCTGCTTCCCGCCCACCCGCGGACGATCGCCCGGCTCGGGGCGGCGGGGATCGTCGCCCCCGAGGGGCTGCGACTGCTGGAGCCGCTCGACTATGACCGCTTCATCGCGCTCGAGGCCGAGGCGAGGCTGGTGATCACCGACTCGGGCGGGGTCCAGGAGGAGACCTCGGTCCTCGGCGTCCCCTGCATCACCTACCGGACCACGACCGAGCGGCCGATCACGGTCGAGCTCGGCACCAACCACCTGGTCGGGATCGATCCCGGGGCGCTGGCGGCGGCCTGCGCCGCCGAGCTCGCCGGCGATCCCCCCGCGGGCCCGCCCAAGATCCCGCTCTGGGACGGGCGGGCGGGGGAGCGGGCAGCGGGCGCGATCTCCGCCTGGCTGGCGCGATGAGCGCCCGCTCGATCCTGATCGTCGCCCACTTCTACCCGCCGGCGCGCGAGGTGGCGGCGAACCGCCCCGCGGCGCTCGCCCGGTACCTGCGCCGGCTCGGGCACCGGGTGACGATCCTGACGAGCGCCGCGTACGGGGCCCTCGAGGACGACGCCGAGGCGGGGGTGGTCCGGACCTACGACCTCCAGCTGCTGGCGGCGCGGTTGCGGGGAGAGCGGGCGGCGGTGGGCACCTTCGGCTCCTCGACGTTCCAGCCCAAGGCCCACCTGGTCAGCCGGATCGCCGTCCCCGACGCCCACCTCGTCGCCTGGACGCCCTTCGCCCTCGCCCGGGCGCGCCGCCTCGCTCGCCAGCTGCGCTTCGATTGCGCGATCACCACCTCCCCGCCCGAGTCCGCCCACCTGATCGGCTCCTCGCTCCGACGGCGCGGGCTCCCCTGGATCGCCGACCTCCGCGACGGCTGGGTGCTCGAGTCGATGAAGGACCGGATCTGGCCCCTTCGCGCCCAGCACCGTCTGAGCGCCTGGATGGAGCGGCGGATGCTCCGCCGGGCCGACCTCGTCACCACGGTCACCGATCCGATCGCCGACGACCTCCGCGAGCGCCTCGGGATCGAGGCGAGGGTGATCGCGAACGGGTTCGATCCCGAGGCTCCCGCGAGCGACTCGGACCCCGGGGGCGAGGGAGCGCAGCGGCTCGACCCCGGCCGGGTCTCGATCGCCTTCACCGGCCAGCTCGGCGGGGCGCGCCGCGACCCCGCGCCGCTGATCGCAGCCCTGGCCGAGCTCGCGGGGGAGGAACCCGAGGTCGCCGGGCGGATCCAGCTCGCCTTCGCCGGCTCATTCGACGAGCGCGAGCGGCGCCTGTTCGAGACCGACGTCTCCCCGGCCCGGATCACGGCGATCGGCGCGGTCCCCCACCCCGCGGCGCTCGCCCTCCAGCGCGCCGCCGACATCGCCCTGGTGATCACCGGCCCCCGCCGCCAGGAGGCGAGCGCGAAGCTGCTCGAGTACTTCGGCGCCCGCAAGCCAGTCCTCGCCCTGTCCCCCCCCGATACCGCCGCCACCCGGATCGTCGCCGAGGCGGGGGCCGGAGCGGCGGTCGACCCCCGCGATCGGGAACGGATCAAGGCGGCTCTGCGGGCGGCGGTGGCGGGCGAGCTGCCGGTGATCGCCGACGAGGCCCGGGCCGCCTACGGCTGGCCGGTGCTCGCCGAGCAGATGGCCGATGCGGTCGAGGCGGCGATCAGCGCGGCAGCAGCGCGTCGACCGCGCTGAGGAGGACCGCCGACTCACGCTCCCAGTTCAGCTCCCGGGCGGCCTCGGCGGCGTGGGCGCGGAGCTCGCGGTGGCGGGCAGGGTCGCCGATCACCGCCCGGATCGCCGCCGCGATCGCGCCGGGATCCTCGGGGTCGCAGGTCGCCCCGACGTCGTAGCGGGCGATCAGCTCGGCCATGTCGGGGAAGTCGCTCGCCACCACCGGGACCCCGGCGCCGAGGTACTCGAAGATCTTGTTCGGGAGGCTGAGGTAGTTGTTGAGCCCGGTGTTGAGGTTGAGGATCACCCCGACGTCGGCGGTGGCGGCTGCGGCGACGACCTGGTGGGGTCGGACCGGGTCGGTGAGGTGGAGCCGGACGCCGGCGCTCACCGTGGCCGCGAGCTCGCGCAGGGAGGCGACGTAGGGCTCCTCGCCCGAGCCCATCAGCCCGAGGACGCAGCCGGGCAGATCGGCGAGCGCCCGGATCAGCTGCTCGAGCCCGCGGTTGGGCTGGAGGCCGCCGAGATAGAGGACGATCGCGGTTCCGGGTTCGATCCCGAGCCGCTCCCTGACGTCAGGCCCCGAGCCCTCGGGGGCGACCTCGGGGACGTTGCGGAGCACCCGCGGGGTCTCGATCCGATAGCGGCGGCGCATCTCCTCCGCCCGCGAGGCGGTGACCGCGAAGACGAGGTCGACCCGCCGCAGCAGCCTCGCCTCGTAGCGCATCCATAACCGGCGCTCGGGCTCGGGGCGGGCACGCATGTCGGGGAAGAGCTCGTGGGCGTCGTAGATCAGGGCGACGCCGAGGCGGCGCCGGGCGCGGACGCCGGCGCCGAGCGCGTCGAGGTCGTGGGCGACGAGGAGGGCGCCGGGGTGCGCGACGGCGTCCCGATAGGCGCGCCGGAGGAAGTTTCGCCAGTGCCAGAACCAGTAGGCGCGCCGCCCGAGCTCCCGAGCCCATCCCGGAAGGGAGCCGTCGCGGAGCCGGGCGGCGAGCCTGGTGCGGGCATCGCGCGGGCTCACCCGCCGGATCGTGTAGCCGTCCCGCTCCTCCGTCCGGGCGAGCCCGTGCTCGAGCCGGGCGATCACCTCGACCCGGTAGCCGGCCCCGGCCAGCGTGCGTGCTTCGCGCTCGACCCGCGAGTCGAGCTCGAAGCCTCGGTAGAGGAACATGGTCACGCGGGAGCCCGGCCGCCTCACGAGGCGGCCAGCGTACCGGGGCCCCGCCCCGCTCCTACACTGCCCGCCCCATGGCCAAGGTGCTGATCGTGACGCCATGGTTCCCCTCGCCCGAGAGCCCGATCCGGGGGATCTGGGTGATCGACCAGGCCCGCTCGCTGATTCCCGGCCACGAGGTCGCGATCCTCGCCTTTAGCCCGAGCCCCGCTGCCGAGGGGCGGTTCTCGGTTCGCGATGCGGTCGAGGACGGCATCCGCATTCTCCGAATCGACTATCCGCCGCCGCAGGTGCCGGGCCTCGGGCTGGTGGCGGCGCGGGCGGGCACGATCGAGGCACTGCACCGGCTCGAGCGCGCCGGCTTCGTCCCCGAGATCGTCCACGCCAACACCTTCCTGTCGGCCCCGGCGGCGTTGACCGCGGGCCGCCGGACGGGCGCGCCGCTGGTCGTTGTCGAGCACCTCACCCGGATCACCGACGCAGCGCTGAGCCGCGCCGAGCGCCTCCTCGCCCGCTACACCTACCGGCACGCCGACCTCGTCTGCCCCACCAGCCGACCGCTCGCCGAGCGCATGCGCGGGCTCGGCGCCCGGGGAATGGTCTTCACCCGAAACGTGCTCGACACCGACCAGTTCTCCCCCCGGACCGGACCCCGCCGCGAGGGCGACATCCGGGCGCTCGCGGCGGGCTCGATGAACGAGAAGAAGGGCCATCGCTACCTGCTCGAGGCGCTGGCGATCGCGCGGCGAACCGAGCCCGGGCTCACCCTGGACCTGGTCGGCGACGGCCCGCTTCGCCCCGGTCTCGAGGCGCAGGCGCAGGCGCTCGGAATCGCCGACGCGGTCCGCTGGCACGGCTACGTCGACCTCGACCGGCTCGCCCAGCTGATGCGCGACGCCGATCTCCACGTCCTCCCCAGCCTGCGCGAGAACCAGCCGCTGGTGCTCGCCGAGGCGATGGCGACCGGGATCCCCACCGTCGGCACCGAGGTCGGCGGCGTCCCCGAGATGCTCGAGGGCGGGATGGGCGTCGCCGTGCCCCGGGCCGACCCCGAGGCGCTGGCGCGGGCGATGCTCGAGGTGTGCGGAACGCTCGATTCCTACGATCCCGAGCGGCTGGCGGCGGTGGCGCGCGAGCGCTACGGGCGCGAGGCGATAGGGCGCCAGTGGAGCGAGCTCTTCGCGGGGCTCCTCGAGGGGAGGAGCTGAACGTGCGATCGATCCTCGCCCGCCTTCGAGGCCTCTACCTCGCGGTCTACGCGCTGGCGTGCGGGCGGCCGCCGGCGCGGATGCGGCCCCTTCACCACAAGTGGCTGGCGAGCGCCGACCTCCAGCGCGACCTGCGCTCGGTCCTCGCCGGCCTCGGCGGACGCGTGCTCGACGTCGGCTGCGGGGAGCAGCCCTACCGGCCCTGGCTGGCGCCGGGCGCCGACTACGTCGGGGTGGATGTCGCCGATGGCCCCGGCGTCAGCGCGGTGATCCGGCCCGGCGAGAGCTGGCCATTCGAGAGCGGCTCCTTCGACGCGGTCCTCTGCACCCAGGTCCTCGAACACGATTCCTCTCCCGACCACACCCTCGGCGAGATCGAGCGCGTCCTCGCGCCGGGGGGAACGGCGGTGGTGACGGTGCCCTTCGCCTACAACGAGCACTCGATGCCACACGACTACCGGCGCTGGTCGGCGGTCGGGGCCGAGCGCTTCGTCGGCGCCCGGCTCGAGGTCCGGGAGGTGCGAAGGGAGGGGCTCGTCGGGAGCCTGCTCGGCTGCCTGTGGCTCAGCTGGATCGAGCACCAGGTCGGCCGAAGCGCCGGCCTCCAGCTCCTGCGAGCGCTGCTCCTGCCGCTCTGGATCCTCTACTGCGGCGCCGTCAACCTGGCCGCCCGGGCGATCGACCGCCTCGACCGGACCGGCGCCTTCTACCTGAACGTGATGGTGATCGCGGCGAAGGCGGGAGCGGGCGCCGAGGCCGGCGCGCGGGCTCAGGACGGGAGCTGATCGAGGGTCCAGCGCCAGCAGCGCTCGATCCCGTCGGCCAGGGTCACCGTCGCTCTCCAGCCCGCCTTCACGCGCAGCGCCGTGCAGTCGAGCTCGGTGACGGGGACGTCGACCGCGCGGGGCGGGAGGTGGGCGATCTCTGGGGTGCGGCCGGTGACCTCGCCGAGCAGCTCGATCAGCTCGAGCAGCGAGATCGACGTCCCGCTGCCCGCGTTGTAGATCCCCGGCCCGCGCGTCTCGAAGCAGGCGGCGAGGGCGGCCGCCGCGGCATCGTCGGCGAAGACGAAGTCCCGGCGTACGGTGCCGTCGCCCATCAGGGCGATCGGCTCTTCGCGGGCGAGCGCCTCGCACCAGGCGGCGATCACGCCGAGCCCGCGCCGCGCGTACTGCCCGGGCCCGTAGACGTTCGAGAAGCGCATGATCGCCGGCTCCAGCCCGTGCTGGCGGGCGTACAGCAGGGCGTACTGCTCGGTGGCGAGCGCGTTGACGCCGTGGACCGAGGTCGGCTCGGTGGGGGCTGACTCGGGCGTCGGAAGCACTCGCGGGCGCCCGTAGATCGTCCCCCCCGAGCTGGCGAGCACGAGCCGCCGCCGGCCGGCGCGCCGCATCAGGTCGAAGGTGGCGAGCGCCGGCTCGAGCAGGGCGGAGATCGAGGCGGCGGCGTCCTCGCCGGCGAGCTGCGGGGTGCTCGACCCCGCCAGAAAGAAGACGACCTCCGCCTCCGCGACAAGCGGCCCCGCCTCCGGCGCGCCCGGGAGCTCCCCCTCCACCAGCTCGATCGCCGGGGCGCCGGCGGGGCGCCGGGCGAGCCACGGGTTGAACGAGCGGCTCAGGATCGTGGTCGGGCGGCCGGACGCGGCCAGGGCGTCGGCCACCCGGGAGCCAAGCAGGCCGCCGCCGATCACGAGACAGCGCTCACCCATCTCGGCCCCCGTCCTCGCGCCCGCTGCGCGAGCGGACGAAGACGCCCCGCATCGAGCCGAGGTAGTCGAAGCTCAGCGTGGCCAGCTCGGGGTAGGCGCGGAGGTCCTCGCGCTCGGGCACGAGCGCCCTGCGGGGACGGATCCGGGTGACCCTGAGGAAGAAGACGAAGCTGATGACCGCCGTCAGCAGGTAGGAGAAGGTGGAGACCACCGCGGCGCCGTCGGCGCCCGAGTCGGGGATCACGAGCAGGTAGGCGACGACGGTCGGGGGCACGGTCATCAACACGGTGTAGAGCGCGTACTTGGGCCGGCCGCGGCCCATCGTGATCGCGCTGTAGACCTTGGCGAGTCCGAGCGCGAGGGTTCCGGGCAGAAGGATGAAGCCGAGGGCGATCGCGTGGTGGAACCTGGACCCGTACAGGAGCGGGATCCCGACCAGCAGGAGGAGCGAGACGACCGCCGCCGAGACCGGGAGCAGCAGGAGGGTATGCCGCGCCGCCCGCGCGTCGCTGAGGTCGGCCTCGGCAGGGGCGACCTCGCCGCGTGCGGCGGCGCCCTCGAGGGCGGCGGAGCGCGGCATCACCGCGACCGAGAGCGCCTGCGGCAGGACCAGCGAGATCCCTGTGACGGTGCCCGCCACCGAGTAGATCCCGACCTGCGAGGTGGCGGCGAAGGCGCTGAGGAAGAACAGGTCGAAGCGGAAGTTGACGAACTGGAGGAGCTCCGAGCTCCAGGTGAGGAGCCCGAAGCGGTAGGCCCAGATGAGCCGGCCCCGGCGACCGTCCCCCCGGCTCTGCCCGCCGGAGCGAAGGTCGCCCTCCCCGCCTCCCCGCCGGCCGCGACGAAGGGTCCAGGCGAGCGAGGCGACCCCGGTCCCGACCAGGGCGCCGGCGTAGCCGAGCAGCATCGCGGTGGTCCCAGAGGCCGCTGCGAGGAGGATGCAAATCGGGACGATCAGGATCGTCGGGAGGGTCTGGAGGACGGCGTAGGCCTCGTAGCGCTCGCGCGCCAGGGCGAGGCTCCACGACCACTGCCAGGCGATCCCGAACGGGATCGCGGCGGCGATCGCCGGCCCCGCCGGCCCGGGGATCCCGTCCAGGAAACCGTCGCGGCCGATCTCGTAGACCGCCAGCCCCAGTCCGGCGCCGATCAACCCGGTGACGATCAGGGGCCCGGCGAGGTCGCCGACCGCCTGGGCGGGGGGCCAGCGCCCCGACCCGACCAGGACCGTGATCCCCTGCTTGACCCCCGCCCCGATCACGAGCAGGGCGACGGCGTAGAAATTGGCGGCGAGCGCGAACGAGCCGGTGCCGCTCGGGCCGAGGATGCGGGCGATCGCGATGCTGGCGACCGCGCCGCCGGCCAGGACCGCAACCTGGGAGACGGTGGAGGCGAGGGCGCCGCCCCCAAGGTGCCTGCGCTCGCGGCCCTCCGCGGGCGGGCTCGGCTCGATCGCCTCCGACACGGGCGCCAGCGTAAACGGCGCGGCCACGGCATCCTTTCCGGGGCCCTTCCCCGCCCCTCGCGGCCCGGGATCGCGGCAGGCGTCCCTCCGCGTACTCTTGCCGTCGCAACCGTGGCCCGCCCAGCCGACACCAACGCCCGGCGGACGGCCGTGCCCCTGTTCGCGACGCGGGCCGCCCTCGAACCGCTCCTCCCCGAGATCGCCGAGCGCCAGCGCGCCGTGCTCGAGTCGGGGCGCTACATCCTCGGCCCTGAGGTCGAGGGCTTCGAGGCGGAGTTCGCCGCCTACCTAGGGGCTCGCGAATGCGTCGGGGTCGCGAACGGGACCGACGCGATCACGATCGCCCTGCGGGCGCTCGGGATCGGCCCGGGCGACGAGGTGGTGGTCCCCGCCCTCACCTTCTACGCCACCGCCGAGGCGGTGGTGAACGCGGGCGCCGCCCCGGTCCTCTGCGACGTCGACGAGCGCACCCACTGCATGACCGCCGCCACCGCCGAGCCGATGATCGGAGAGCGGACCGCGGCGCTCCTCCCGGTCGACCTCTACGGCAACCCGGCACCGATGGGCGAGCTCCGAGAGCTGGCGCGGGCGCGCGGGCGCCGGGTGAGCGAGGCCGCGGCCCAGGCGGCGGGCGCACGACTCGGCGGCCGG
>JBKPIY010000061.1:0-44759 GCA_046730475.1 Actinomycetota bacterium | reverse complement strand
GGCCGACGCCCGCCGCCCCCCAGGTGCCCGCGGTCGCTCCCCAAGCCCCGACGGCGCCGGCGGCGGCGCCGGCGGCGGCGGGGCCGACCCAGGGAGCCCGGGAGCGGCCGGAGACGGCCAAGGGGGAGACCCAGGTGGTCGAGCTCACCCGGCTCCAGCAGACGGTGGCGCGGCGGATGGCGGAGTCGAAGGCGACCGCGCCCCATTTCTACCTTCAGGCCGAGATCGACATGACCGCGGCGGTGGCGGGCCGGGCGCGGTTGAAGGAGATGGCGCGGGAGGGGGAGTCCGTGCCGACCTTCAACGACATGATCGTGAAGGCGTGCGCCCTCGCCCTGCGGGAGTTCCCCCGCGCCAACGGCGCCTATCGCGACGGCCGGGTCGAGCTCCACTCGCGGGTGAACGTGGGGGTTGCGGTCGCCGCCCAGGACGCCCTGGTCGTCCCGACCGTCTTCGATGCCGACCGCAAGGGGCTGCGGGCGATCGCCGCCGAGACCCGGGCGCTCGCCGCCCGGGTTCGCTCCGGCGAGATCACCCCGCCCGAGCTCTCGGGGGGGACCTTCACGGTCTCCAACCTCGGGATGTACGGGGTGTCGAACTTCGCCGCGGTGATCAACCCGCCTCAGGCCGCGATCCTCGCGGTCGGGGAGCTGAAGCCGAGGGCGGTGGTGTCGGGCTCGGGCGAGATCGAGTCCCGCCAGATGATGGGCGTCACCCTCGCCTGCGATCACCGGATCCTCTACGGGGCGGACGGCGCCCAGTTCCTGGCCCGGGCCCGCGAGCTCCTCACCGATCCGATCGGGCTGGCGCTCTAGCTAGATCGCTGACTCCAAGACCACGCCCACCTGGATGACGCCCCTGGCGCCGCGCATCTCTTTGTCCTCGGGCTTGCCCTTGGCACCATGGCTGCCCCGGATCGGCGCCGAAGCACGCCCGGTGGTCGCCGACGCCGTGCCGGTGGCGGCGGGGGCTGCGCCCCCCGCCGAGCGGTCCGACCGTGAGCCGGTCGAGGCCTGAGCCCACGATCGCCCCCGGCCCCTTGTTTCCTCATAGGGGTCGGGGGTATGATTCATCCGTCACATAGGGAGTGGGAGGCGAATCCCTCCCCTCCCGCGTCCGTAGGCGCGGTGTCCGGTGATCCCGGCGCCGCGGAGACAGGTCCGGTCGACGGCGATCCCGGAAGCCTGACCCGAAGAAAGGCGGACCACGAATGAAGCTCGAGACCGCGGGCGTTGCTCGCGATCGCTCGGTTCCGGTCGAACCCGGCTCGGGCGAGCACCTGACGCGCGACGATCGCGCGCTCCTGCTCCGATACATGCTGTTGATGCGGCTCTCCGAGGAGCGGGGCCTCACCCTCTACAAACAGGGGAAGGTTCCTGGATCCTTCTACGACGGGCGAGGCCAGGAAGCCGTCTGCGTCGGCGCCGCCTTCGTCCTCGGGCCCCGAGACCGCACCTGCATCCTGCACCGCGACCTCGGGGCTCATTTCGTTCGCGGGGTGACTCCGGACCGCTACCTCGCCAACTACATGGGCCGCGCCGGCGGCGTCACCGGCGGCAAGGACGGGAACATGCACTTCGGCGACCGGGCGCTCGGCTCCGTCGGGATGGTGTCGATGCTCCCCGACATGGCCCAGGTGGCGGTGGGAATGGCGCTCGCCTTCAAGATGCGGCGCGAGCCCCGGATCGCGCTCACCTTCTTCGGCGAGGGATCGACCGCCAACGGACAGTGGCACGAGGCGATGAACTTCGCCGGCATCCACCGCCTGCCGGTGGTCCTGGTGCTCGAGAACAACCAGTTCGCCTACTCGACCCCGAACGAGCTGGAGTTCGCAGTCGACCCTGTGAGGCGGGCCGAGGGCTACGGCTTTCCCGGCGTCCCCGTGGACGGCAACGATGTCGAGGCGGTGTTCGAGGCCACCCGGGTCGCCGCCGATCGCGCCCGCCGGGGAGACGGCCCCACCTTGATCGAGTGCCGAACGATGCGGATGCACGGGCACGGGGCCCACGACGACATGCGCTACGTCCCCGACGGGATGCTCGAGCGCTGGGCTCGCCGCGACCCGATTGAGCGCTACCGGGAGCGGCTCAGCGCCGAACACGGATTCACCGACGACGAGCTCGATTCGATCCGCGATCGGGTGGCCCAGGAGGTCGCTGAGGCGGCCGAGCGCGCGCTCGCCTTACCGATGCCCGACCCCGAGCTCGCCGGCGAGGGCGTCTTCGCCGAGCGCTTCCAGCCCCTTGGTGACGGCCGGGCACCGTGGTCGCGATGGTCTCGGGAAGGTGCCCGCGGACCCGCCCTGGCGGAAGCGAGGGCGGCGTGAGCGCCCCGGCGGTGAGGGAGCGCTCGGCCGCGGCCCCCGCCAACGGCGCATCTCGCGAGCTCACCTACCTGGAGGCAATCTCCGACGCCCTCCGCGAGGAGATGCGTCGCGACCAGAGCGTGTTCTGCCTGGGCGAGGACATCGGCGCCTTCGGGGGTGCCTTCAAGATCACCGACGGCTTCGTCGAGGAGTTCGGCGTCGATCGGGTGCTGGACACGCCGCTCGCCGAGAACATGATCCTGGGGGCGGCAACCGGCGCCGCGATCGAGGGGATGCGACCGGTGTGCGAGATGCAGTTCGCCGATTTCATCGCCTGCGGCTTCGACCAGCTCGTCAACGTCGCCGCCAAGCTCCACTACCGACAGGGCGTATCGGTCCCGATCGTCGTCCGGCTGCCCTCCGGGGGAGGCTTCTCCGGAGGGCCGTTTCACTCCCAGAATCCTGAGGCCTGGTTCCTGCAGGCCCCGGGGTTGAAGGTGGTCGCTCCGGCGACGGCGGCGGACGCCAAGGGGCTGTTGGTGAGCGCGATTCGGGACCCGAACCCCGTCTGCTACCTCGAGCACAAGGGCCTCTACCGCCACGTGCGGGGCGAGGTTCCCGAGGGCGACTACGCGGTCCCAATCGGGGAGGCGGCAACCGCCCGCGAGGGCGCCGAGATCACGGTGATCGCCTACGGATCGGCGGTCCACCTGGCGCTCGCGGCTGCCGACGAGCTCGGAGAGGACATCGAGGTCATCGATCTGCGCACCCTCTGCCCGCTCGACACCGACGCGATCCTCGCCAGCGCTCGCAAGACCGGCAAGGTGCTGATCGCTCACGAGGCGACCCGCTCCTGCGGGGTCGGCGCCGAGGTCGCTGCCCTCATCACGGAGCAGGCGTTCGAGGACCTCGACGGCTCGGTCAGGCGCCTGACCGCCGCCGACGTCCCGATCCCGTTCAGCCCGCCGCTCGAGCAGCGGGTGCTCCCACAGCTCGAGGACATGAAGGAGGCGTGCCGTGAGCTCCTCGCCTACTGACCCCGGTACGGTCGTCGAGGTCTCGATGCCCCAGATGGGGGTGTCGGTGGCCGAGGGGACGATCGTCGAGTGGCTGAAGCGCCCCGGCGACTGGGTCGAGGCCGACGAGACGATCGCAATCGTCTCCACCGACAAGATCGATGTCGAGATCCCGGCGCCCGCCAGCGGGCGCCTCGCGCGGATCATCGTCGAGCCCGACCAGACCGTGCCGGTCGGGACCTCCCTGGCCGAGATCGACACCGCCGCCAAGCCCGGCCAGGCCCATCCTGAGGAGGAGCGCCCCGGGAGCTCACACGCCGAGAAGGCCCAACCTGAGCAGGCCCAACCCGAGCAGGCCCGATCCGAGGAGGCCCGACCGGCCTCGCAGAAAGCGGACGACGAGACCGACCGCAGCGCCTTCTACTCGCCGGTGGTGCGGCGGATCGCCGAGAAGCATGGGCTCGACCTCTCGCGGATAGAGGGGACGGGGATCGGCGGGCGGGTGCGAAAGCGAGACGTGCTCGCCTACGTCGCCGCGAACGGCGAGAGCGAGGGCGCCGAGCCGGGCCGCCGGGCACCACTCCACATCGAGTCGCCGTACGAGCCCGAGCCCGGGCCGGAAGCCGAGGGCGAGGCCCAGCCCCGGACGCCCGCGCCGAGCGGCGCCGGCGCCGCGGCGGGGCGGCGTGAGCCGATGTCGCCGATCCGGCGCAAGATCGCCGAGCACATGCTGGCGAGCCGGAGAACGTCGGCGCATTGCACCACGATCGTCGAGGTCGACTTCTCGAGGGTGGCGGCCCGCCGCCGCGCCCTCCGCGATCAGATGGAGGCCCGCGGGGTGTCGCTCACCTACCTCGCCTTCGTCGCCCAGGCAACGGTCGAGGCTTTGGAGCGGCACCCGATCCTGAACGCCTCGATCGAGGGCGAGGAGGTCGTCTACCACGACGACGTCAACCTCGGGATCGCCGTCGCCCTCGACGCCGGGCTGATCGTCCCGGTGATCCCCAAGGCGCAGCGGCTCAGCCTCGAGGGGCTGGCGGCCGCGATCGGCGACCTGGCGACCCGCGCTCGCGCGGGTTCCCTGGAGCCCGACGACGTGCACGGCGGGACCTTCACGATCACCAATCCGGGGCAATTCGGCGCGATCCTGGCGACCCCGATCATCAACCAGCCGCAGGTGGCGATCCTCGACCTCGAGGCGGTCGTCAAGCGGCCGGTGGCGATCGAGGATGGGATCGGCGGCGACGCGATCGCGATCCGCCCGGTCACGAACCTGTGCATGTCGTGGGACCACCGGGCCCTCGACGGGGCGGAGGCGGCGCGGTTCCTCGCCGAGGTCAAGGAGCGACTCGAAGGCGAGGAGGGCGAGAGATGAATCCGGTCGCGGAGGCGGTCCCGCCGGTGGAGTTCGAGCACGAGGAGCTGGTGGTCAGGCGGGGCCGGCGGAGCGGATTGAAGATGGCCGTCGCCGTCCACTCGACCGCCCTCGGCCCGGCCCTTGGCGGCCTGCGGCTGTGGCGGTACGGGACCGAGCTCGACGGCGCCCGCGACGCCCTCAGGCTGGCGCGGGGAATGACCTTCAAGGCGGCGGCGGCGGGCCTCGACCTGGGCGGCGGCAAGGGCGTGATCATCGCTCCCGCCGATGGCCCACCGGAGGGACGACGGCGGCGGGACGCCCTTCTCGACTTCGGCGACCTGGTCGAGTCGCTCGACGGCCGCTACGTGACCGCCGAGGACGTCGGGATCTCGCCCGAGGACCTGGTCGTGATCGGGGAGCGGACCGAGCACGTCGTCGGGCTGCCCCCCGAGCACGGCGGCTCAGGTGACCCGAGCCCGGTCACCGCCCTCGGTGTCGAGACGGCGATGCGCGCCTGCGCCACCGCCGCCTTCGGGTCGCCCGACCTCGAGGGGCTCCGGGTCGCGATCGCCGGCCTCGGGCACGTGGGGGCGAAGCTGGCGGCGCTGCTGGACGCGGCCGGGGCCGAGCTGATCGTCTCCGACGTCGACCCTCGCAAGCGGGCGCTCGCGGCGGAGCTCGGCGCCGCCTGGGTGGAGCCGGCCGCGGAGCTGGAGGTCGAGTGCGATCTGCTCGCCCCGTGCGCCCTCGGCGGCGCGATCCACGCCGGGAACGTCAAACGCCTTCGCTGCACGATCGTCTGCGGTTCGGCCAACAACGTCCTCGCCGACGAGGCCCTCGCCGGGAAGCTCGCCGAGCGGGGAATCCTCTACGCGCCCGACTTCATCGCCAACGCCGGCGGGCTGATCAACGTGTACAGCGAGCTCCACGGGCTCGACCGGCCCCGGATCGAGGATCTCGTGGACGGCATCGGCGACGCCCTCGCCTCGATCCTCGAGGCCGCGGCCGCTCGCGGGACGACCCCGCTGGACGCGGCCTACGAGCGAGCCCGCGAGCGCCTCGAGGTTGCCCGCGGGACGAGCACGCCTGCGAAACTGGCGTCATGAGCGGACAGCTCTGGTGCGCGCGGCTGGGGCTGGTGCCTTACCAGGAGGCCCGGGAGCTGCAGGAGCGGCTCCAGGCGGCGCGTCAAGCCGGCGACGCACCCGACCTCCTCCTCCTGCTCGAGCATCCACCGGTGTACACGCGGGGGCGCCGTTCGGAGCCCGGGGAGCTGCCGATGGGTGAGGACTGGTACCGGATGCAGGGGATCGAGGTCTGCGACACCGACCGCGGCGGCCGGGTCACCTATCACGGGCCCGGCCAGCTCGTCGGCTATCCGATCGTCGATTTGAAGCCGTTCGGCGGCGACGTCCACGAGTACGTTCGCGGCCTCGAGCGGGTGATGATCGGCTCGCTCGCCGCCTGCGGCATCGCCGCCGGCGTGATCGACGGGCTGACGGGCGTCTGGGTCGGCGGTCGCCCGCCGGAGGGGCGCAAGATCGGCTCGATCGGTGTCCACTTGAGCCGCGGCGTCACCACCCACGGGTTCGCGATCAACGTCAACAACGACCTTCAGCCGTTCGAGTGGATCGTCCCCTGCGGAATCGAGGGCTGCCGGATGACGTCGCTGAGCGGGGAGTTGGGCGCCCAGCAGTCGATGGAGGCCTTCAGCGAGGTCGTGATCCAGCAGTTCGGCGAGGTCTACGAGCGCCGTCCGCAGGAGATCGACCTCGCCCGCCTTAACGAGACCCGTGCGGCAGTAGCCTAGGGACGATGTCCGAGCAGGCACCCCGCCTCCATGTCACCCGCTCCCGGGCCAAGCCCGGCGGTCACACGGTGGCCGCCGAGGGCAAGGTCCGGTTCCGGGAGCGGAAGCCCCCGTGGTTGAAGGTGCCCGCCCCCGGAGGCCCCACCTACCGGCGGCTGAAGGCCGAGATCGATGCCGGCAACCTCCACACCGTCTGCCAGGAGGCCAACTGCCCCAACGTCGGCGAGTGCTGGGAGCGGGGCACCGCCACCTTCATGATCCTCGGCGACACCTGCACCCGCCGATGCGGGTTCTGCAATGTGAAGACCGGGAAGCCGACCTGGAACGATCCCCTGGAACCGCTCCGGGTCGCCAACCAGGTGAAACGGATGGGCCTTCGCCATGCGGTGGTCACCTCGGTCGACCGCGACGATCTCCCCGACCTCGGCGCGGGGGCCTTCGTCGGGGTGATCCGCTCGATCCGCAAGCTCGCTCCGGACTGCAAGGTCGAGGTCCTGACCCCCGACTTCCGGGGCGAGGAGATGCCGCTGGCGAAGGTGATCCACGAGCGGCCCGACGTCTTCAATCACAACGTCGAGACGGTCCCTCGGCTCTACCCGATCGCCCGCCGCGGCTCCGACTTCATGCGCTCGGCGAGGGTGCTGCGGATGGCGCGGGAGATGGGCGGCGACGAGGTCGTCACCAAGTCCGGACTGATGGTCGGGCTCGGCGAGGAGCTCGACGAGATGGTGGAGGCGTTCGGGATCCTCCGCGAGCACGGAGTCCAGGTCTTGACCGTCGGTCAGTACCTCCGCCCTACCGAGAACCACCTCCCGGTGGCCCGCTACTGGCACCCCGATGAGTTCGCCGCGCTCGAGAGGGCGGCCTACGGGCTCGGGTTCGAGTCGGTCGCCTCCGGCCCCCTCGTCCGCAGCTCCTATCACGCGGATGAGAGCGCCCGCGAGGTAGCTGAGCGGCGGGCGGCGGCCGCCGCCGCTTAGTCTCGACGCAGGACGATCCCGCCCGCGCGAGAATCCAGGCGGAGAGCAAACCCACCAAACGGGACCGTGAGCACCAGACAGAGACCTGACCCGATCGAGGCGGTCAGGCACCGGCTGAAGCCCCTGTTCGACCAGGTGGTGATCAAGGAACTCGACCAGGACCGGGTGCGGCGTTCGGGGTTGGTGGTGCCGCCCGGAAGCCACGAGCCCCCGCCCCAGCAGGGGATCATCCTGGACGTGGGGCCCGGCCTGGACTGGTGGGGTCACGTTGGAGTGGACATGCCGGTTGAGCCCGGAGACCACGTGGTCTTCCCCGCCTCCGCCGGAGTCTGGGTCGAGATCGACGAAGAGCGGCTTCTGGTCTGCCGGGTCGGCGAGCTCCTTGGGGTGCTCGAGTCGGTTGAGTCCGGCGAGCACGACTAGGGTCGGCGCGCCTTAGTTCGGGTCCACCCGGCCGCCGCGACGGGTCTCGCCGACCGCCCCCGCGAAGTCGCCGAAGTGAACCTTTCGCTGCATTTGCGTGTTCACGGGGAACGTACGCTGACTCGATGGCTCCTCCCGGGAGAAGAACGCGCGCAGCCGGCATGCTCGCCGCGGTGGCGGCGCTGGCCGGAGCGATCACGGGCGGGCACGCTGGGGCGCAGGAGAGCTCCCAGCCCGACCCCGCGACCAGCCCGCTGGCCGGGAACGGGATGTGGATCTGGTACGTGAGCCAGTCCTCCCACGGTGACGTGGGCAGGATCGCCAAGCGGGCGCACAGGCGTGGGCTCCGGGTCGTCCTGATCAAGGCGGGCGACGGCAGCCACGTCTGGAGCCAATTCTCCTCGTCGCTGGTGTCGGCGCTCCAGGCCCGCGGGCTGAAGGTGTGCGGGTGGCAGTTCGTCTACGGGAGGGAGCCCAAGCACGAGGCCCGGGTCGGCGCCGCGGCGGTCGGCAAGGGCGCCGACTGCCTCGTGATCGACGCCGAGTCCGACTACGAGGGCCGGTACGCCAAGGCCTGGACCTACATCCACAAGCTGCGAATGTTGATCGGCGACGATTACCCGGTGGGACTGGCGGGGTTCCCGTACGTCGACTACCACCCCGCGTACCCGTACTCGGTGTTCCTCGGCCCCGGCGGGGCCCAGTTCAACGTCCCGCAGCTCTACTGGTACACGATCGGCGACAAGGTGGACTGGGCCTTCGCCCACACCTACGCCTTCAACCGGGTCTACCGCCGGCCGATCCTGCCGCTCGGCCAGGTCTACGCGAACCCTCCGGCCAGCCAGATCCGGCGCTTCCGGAGGCTGGCCGTCGCCCACGAGATGGCGGGGGTGAGCTGGTGGTCGTGGCAGTCGGCCAGCGCCCGCGGGTGGAAGGCGATCGGGCCGAAGCCGGTCCAGGCGCCGGTCGGCTACCAGCCAACCCGCAAGTACCCCCGCCTGGAACAGGGCTCGAGGGGCGACGTGGTCGTCTGGGCCCAGCAGCTGCTCGCGGGCGGCGGGTACACCTCGAAGATCACGGGCTCCTTCGGCCCGATCACGGGTGCCGCGGTGGCGGCCTTCCAGGCGGACTACGGCCTCGAGCCGACCGGCGCCATCGGCGCCCCCACCTGGAGCGCGATGAGTGCCCTCTCCCCACTGCCGATTCGCTGGACCCGGTCGGGCGCGGTGGCGGCCAGCTCGCGGATCGCACGGCCGGAGCCCCGCTCGGCCGAGCTCCCAGCGCGCGGATACGAGATCCCGCCGGAGCTGGGCAGCCACTGAAGGCCATCCAGGCGGGCGCCCGGCCGCTCCCCCGGCGCCCGCGCCCCTTAGGGAGTGAGCCGCTCGAGGACCGAGCCGTCGCCGGCGACGGCGAATACCGTCGGGACCACCGCGATCCCGTACCGACGGGCGAGCTCGGGACGCTCCCGGACGTCGACGGTGAGGAGGGGGTCGCCGCGATCTGCCAGCCGCCGCTCCCACTGCCGGCACTCGGCGCAGAGCGGATGGCTGAACTCGACGTAGGCGCGAGTGGCGCCGTTCAGCTCGCCGAGCTCGCCGAGGTCGATCTGGTCATGGTGGCGGGGTGAGATCCCCCGCAGCCGCGCCCCCAGTCGGTATAGCTCGCAGCCGGCGCAGAAGCCGGTGCTCGCCGCGAGCAGCGCCAGGGCGGCGACGATCGAGCCGAGCACGGTGCCGGCGGCCGGGGAGCCCAGCCACCAGGCGGCGGCGGCGGAGCCGAGGAAGGCGAAACCGATCACGTTCGCGAGCCGGGGCGGGCGGGAGTCCTCGAGCGGGCCCTCCCCGAACCGGGGCTGGATCAGGGTGAAGTAGGCAACGCAGGTGAGGCAGAAGCGGCGTCCCAGGGTGAGCCCGATCAGGAGTTGGGCCGACACCAGCGCCCAGGCGAGTGGCCATCCGAACGCAGCGCCGAGCAGGGCGACGATGCCGACCACCGCCTGGTTGAAGCGCGGGGCCCGCTGGTCGATCACGTCCGTGTCGCGCCATGGATCCGCGGTTCGCGCCATCCCCTGATTCTCCCAAGCCGACCCCGCAGCCGGGATTCCGGGTGCGCGACCACCCCCCCGGGGGTCGCGTCTAGGCTTCGGCGAGCCGGCCCCGAATGATCCCGATCAAGGACAACATCCCGACCTCCCGGCTGCCGGTGGTGACGATCGCCCTGATTCTGATCAACGTCGCGGTCTTCATCTGGCAGCTCAGCTTTCCCACCGACGCGCGGCTCAGCGACGCCGGCTTGTCCGCGCTCGACCAGAGCGCCCTGCGGTACGGGGCGATCCCGTACCGGATCAGCCACTCCAGCGACCAGAAATGCGACTACGCCCCGGTCTTGAACGGTCACGTCGTCAGCGAGGAGGTGGTCTGCGAGGGAACGAAGGACTATCGACGGGCGGCGGGCGTCGCCAGGGCGGCCCAGTCCCAGGGGCTGGACGTCACCGACCCGATCCCGCTCGATCAGGCACCCTGGTGGGAGACGCTCTTCACGTCGATGTTCATGCACGGCGGATGGCTGCACATCGCCTTCAACATGCTGTTCCTCTGGATCTTCGGCAACAACGTCGAGGACTCGATGGGACGGCCGCGATTCATCGTCTTCTACCTCCTCGCCGGACTGGCCGCCGTCTACTCCCAGACCCTGCTCCAGGCGCTGTTCACCGGCGACTCGACCGCCCCCACGATCGGCGCCTCGGGGGCGATCGCGGGGGTGCTCGGCGCCTACGCCCTCCTCTTCCCGCAGGCGCGGGTGCTCACTCTGATCTTCATCATCTTCTTCGTCACCCTGGTCGAGATCCCGGCCCTGGTGCTGCTCGCGATCTGGTTCGCCCTCCAGTTCCTGCCCGCAGTCGGCCAGGTCGCGGTGTCGAGCGGCGGTGGCGGGATCGCCTACTTCGCGCACGTCGGCGGCTTTGTCTTCGGCCTCGCCGCGATCAAGCTGTTCGCCAAGCGACGGAGGCCGGAGCCGTCGCTGCCGGCGTACTAGGAAGGGCCCGAGGTGGATCCCGACCTCCGCATCGGCCTCCTCGTGCTCGGGCTCGTATTCTGCGCCGCGCTTGGCTTGATGACGATCTCGGTCGCGCTCGACTCGAGCGTCGACATCTTCACCCTCGTCTCGCTCGTGATCCTCGCCATGATCGCCGCCGGGCTGATCGGCGCGATCCGCAATCCCCCCGATGAGTAAGGTCGCAATCACCGCCCTGGCGCTGGTCGCGTTCGCGGTTACGACCGCGGTGGCGCTGGCTCTGTGGGCGCAGCGAACGGACGACCCGGCGACCATCGCGGGCCGCGGAAGCGCCCTTTCGACCGAAACCCCTCCCGCCGTCGGGGGAGGTGGCGGCCTGAACGGAGATCGCGGCATCGGGCAGGGGCCTGAGCCGATCGAACCCGGCCCATTCGCGGTCTCCGCCGCCACCGGGGCCCAGCTCGCGGTCGGTTTCAAGCACCCGCCGCGGGCGGGGCTGCTGTTCGACGTCGACACCGGAGAGGTGCTGTGGAAGCGGGCCGCGGGGAGGCGGATGCCGATCGCGAGCCTGACGAAGATGATGACCGCGCTTCTGGTTGCGGAGGGCGACCGGTTGACCGAGCGGGTCCGGATCACCAGGCAGGCCGCCGAAACCGGGGGCTCCAAGCTCGGGCTGCTGCGCCCGGGCGAGCGGATCCGGCTGAAGCCGCTCTTCTACGCCCTGATCATGGAATCGGCCAACGACGCGGCGGTGGCGCTCGCCCAGCACGATGCCGGGAAGGTTCACCGGTTCGTCGCCCGCATGAACCGCCGGGCGAGACGGCTGGGCCTCCGCTGCACCCACTTCGCCAACCCGTCGGGGCTGAAGAACCGCCACAACCATTCCTGCCCCCTCGACCTGGCGGCGCTGGCGCGAGCCGACCTCGCGAACCGGCTGATCGCGCGGGTGGCGGCGACCCGGCGGATCTTCTTCCGGTTCCCGGTGAAGGGAGGGCGAATCGAGCTGTACAACAACCATTACTTCCTCCAGCGCGGGATCGCGGGGCTGCCGAAGGCCCGGGTGACGGGGCTGAAGACCGGCTACACGATCGCGGCGGGAAGCTGCTACGTGACCACCGCAAGGCTGGGGGGGAGGGAGCTCGGGGTGATCCTCCTCGACACCCCCGACCCGCTAAAGCAGGTGCCCCGGCTGTTGCGAGCTGGGTTCGCCGACGAGGGCGCCCTCAGCTAGGACCCGAGCCCCGAGCTCGGAAAGCCACCCCGCTGGGCCGCGCGTGTCCGGCTGGCCTACCCCGTAAAGGGATGCGTCGGGATCACCCCGCCAGCTTGAAGCAGGTCGAACCCGTCGGGGATCCTCAGGCGATCCCTCCCTCGTCCGGCGTGGTCGGTTCTCCCGTATTGCCAGACGATCCTGTTGGTGGCGGGGTCGACGATCGCCACCCGGTGCCGGTAGTCGTCGTTGACGGCGATCAGGCCGCTTGGGAGCCGCTCGGCGAGGCTCGGATGGTCGAGCATCCCCGAGCCGGACCGAGGGTGATACGACCAGAGGATCTTGCCCTTGCGGTTGAACTCGTAGATCCCGCCGGGGCGGTGGTAGTCGGCCACGAGGTAGCGGTTCGGCCCGAGCTGCTGCGGGTCCGATGGGTAGGCGATCGGCAGGTGCCTGCTCCAGATCACCTTCCCCGAGGCCGTGACTTCGTCGATGTAGGAGCCCGTGACCTCGGAGAGGAGGAAGTGCCCGTTCGCCAGGGGGGTGTCGCCGTTCGGATAGGCGATCGAGCGCGGGGGATCGTGGACGCAGCTGCCGTTGGTGCCGATCTGTCCCTGCGGATGGCCGCCCCGCCCGATGAAGAGAACGCGGCAATTCTGCGCGTCGGCGACCGTGATCTGGCCGCTCTTCAGCAGGTAGGCGTCGTCGGGCTGGCTCAGGTAACCGGGAGCCGATCCCGGCTGGCGGGGGTGTCCATAGGTGAAAAGCACCTTCCCCGACGGGTAGCCGAGCTCGATGATCGTGTCGTTGTCCTCCTCGTTGGTGATGATCGCCCGCCCGTGGTGGACGAAGAAGGCGTCGTCGGGGAAGTAGAAGCCCCCCTTCGGCGCCGGGCGCCCCTTCGACGGGTATCGCCACAGCACTCGCTTCGAGGAATCGACCAACAGCAGCCGGTTGTTGCCGCGGTCGGCGATCAGCAGCTCGCCGTGAAAGGGCGGTTCGCCGGCCGCCACGGTAGGCGCCGGACCGGTCACCGTGACCGAGGCGAGTCGCAGCGTGATCACCGAGGAGAGGGGACCTCCGCCGGCTCCGATGCCGCCGATCAGGTACGCCGTCGCGCCGCTTGTCGCCGCCGCCGCGTTCGAGACGGCGAATGGCAGCCGACCGACGCGATGGATCCGTCCGCTCGCCGGGTCGAACTCGAGAATGTCGCGGGTGGCGCCGCCGCCGCGGTCGCCGCCGAGGACGTACACCCGCCCCTGGAGGGCAACGGCGGAGGCGTGGGAGAGGGCGTGGGGCAGGTGGCCCACCACCTTCGCCCGACCGCCGGTCGCGTCGACCGCCTGGATCGCCCGGGTGGGCGCTCCGCCGCTGCGCTGGCCGCCGAAGGCGTAGATCCTGCCCGCGGCGGCGGCGACTCCCGGATATCGCACCGCGACCGCCAGCTGCCCGATCGTGCGAAAGCCGCTCCCATCGCCGGTGGCAAGGACGCTCGGATCGAGGCTGTGTCCGTCGTAGCCGCCGAGGACGTAGGCCTGGCCGCCGAGCGAAGCCGCGGCCAGATCCGAACGAACACGCGGCAGATGACCGACCGACTGCGCCGCCTCCCCGCCCCCAAGCGCCTGGACCTGATCGGTGCTCGCGCCGGCGCCGCCTCCGAGGACCAGGACCCGGCCGCCGGCCGTCGCCGCCGCGGCGTCGTGAAGGGGTGCCGCGAGCGTTCCGGCGGGCATGAGCTTGCCACCCGGCCCGAGCCGGAAGACGCCGTCGAGCGAGGCGTCGACTGCGTCCAGCCCCCCGGCGACCACGATGTCGCCATGGCCGTCGCTCGTGACCGCCTCTCCGGAGAGCGGTTGCGGGAGCGAGACCTTGGCGCGCTTGGCGACCAGCCTGCTCCTCACCCGCGAGCCCGAGGCATCGCTCGAAACAGCTCCGCCGCCGCCACCGCCGAGACGATTCAGGGCCAGGGCAGCGCTGGCGCATGCGATCAGGGCGATCACGAGCACGGCCACGCGCCGGCGCCGCCGGATCGCGCGGGCGCGTCGGAGCCGGCGGCGGCGCTGCCGCCGCTGCGCGGGGGTGAGCTCGGCCACGGGGCGCTGCAGTCTGCCGGGTCGAACTAAGGCCCGCCCTTAGGCTCCGCCCGGCCGAGGCGATAGCCGGCCCGCTCGCATGGCCCCCGGGCGGCCCTCTCGAACTGGCCGCCCCGCACAGGTGCGGAGGCGCACAAGCTCTGGGCCCGGCTGCCGCAAGCGTGCTGGACCCCGGCTCCCATCGTGCTCGGGAGGGTGATATCGACGCACCCCGGCTCCGACTCGGAGCCGCCGAACAGGGCCGCCGCCGCCAGGCCGAGAACGGTCGCCGCGAGGACCGCCGCGACCGCAGCCAGCACCCGCCGCTCGCGCTCGGTGATGCGCCGAAGCGGCGTGTTCACGCGGTTCCAGTGTCCCTCCAGCGGCATCGGGGCAGTGTACGGGCGCCGCCGAGGGTTGCACTCGACAGCCCGGCGAAATTCGGCCCGATCGGTTCCGACAGTTGTCCGTAGAGGGACCGCCGGCCCTGCTTCAGCCTTCCCCGGGAGAACTGAGCGCGAGCGTGGCCCGGCCGGTCCGGCCGGGCTTCGCCGATGCCGGACTCATAACGACGAGGAAAGGAACTCGATGGAGTGGTTGGCATATCCCACCTTCGTCAACCCGGGTGACAACGCCTGGCAGTTGACCGCCTCAACCCTTGTCGGGTTGATGAGCGTGCCCGGCCTTGTCGTCCTCTACGGCGGGGTCATGCAGAAGCGATGGTCGGTGAACTCGATGATGATGGCCTTCGTCGCGTTCGCCATCGTGCTGATCGCATGGGTGCTGTACGCGTTCAAGATGGGCTTTGGCGAGCCGATGCACATCTTCGGGGCGGGTGACGGGAGCTTCTTCGGCAACATCTGGGGCAAGCCCGGCGACATCCTCAACGCGGGCGACGAGACCGGTCAGGCCGCGATCCCGTTGATCACAACGGGTCCGCCGTTCCATTTCCCGACGGCGACGCTCGCCTACTTCCAGTTCGTGTTCGCGGCGATCACCCCGATCCTGATGCTGGGCTCGGTCCTCGGCCGGATCAACTTCCGGGCGTGGATCCCGTTCGTGCTCCTATGGTCGAGCATCGTCTACACGGTCAACGCCTTCAGCATCTGGGGCGGCGGCTGGTTCGCCCAGCACGGCGCGGTTGACTTCTCCGGCGGGTACGTGATTCACCTCGCCGCGGGGGTCTCCGGGTTCGTGGCAGCGGCGGTGGTCGGGCCGCGCCTGCAACGCGACCGCGAGGTCGACGCGCCCAACAACCTGCTGATGGTGGCGACCGGGGCCGGGTTGCTGTGGCTCGGCTGGAACGGATTCAACGGCGGTGACCCCTATTACGCGGGCGCCGACGCCGCGGCGGCGGTGTTGAACACGAACCTCTGTACCGCCGTGGCGTTCCTTATGTGGGTGGCCTGGGACTACATCACCGGTCACAAGCCGAGCCTGATCTCGAGCGTGAACGGGATGATCACGGGGCTCGTTGCGATCACCCCCGCAGCCGGCTTCGTCAACGGCTGGGGCGCGATGGCGATCGGTGTGGTCGCCGGGACGATCGTCTACTTCGCGCTCAACTACCTGAGCCGGGTGCGGCCGTTCCGGCACGTCGACGACACCCTGGGCGTGGTCTATACGCACGGGTTCGCCGGCCTCAGCGGCGGGCTGCTGACGGGGATCTTCGCCGACCCCGGGATGATCCTGTATCCGGCGGGCAACGCGAACACGACCGCGATCTCGGTCACCGGCTGGATTCACGGCGACGGTGGCCACCTGCTCAAGGAGGAGATCTGGGCGGCGCTGTGGGTGATCTGCTTCTCGGCGATCGCGACCTTCATCATCCTGCGGCTGATCAAGCTGTTCGTGCCGTTGCGGATGGATGAGAAGGACATGGAGGAGGGCGATCTCGCGGTCCACGGACACGAGGTCTACCCGTCCGACGTGCCATCGCTGGCGTATCCGTCAGGGACCGCCGCCTAGGAACGCAGGGCGCCGGGGCGCAAGCGAAGACGACGAATGGACGGCCACCGCCTCCGCGATCGCGGGGGCGGTGGCCCTTTTGCCCGTTCCGTCTATGCGGCCGCGCGCTCGTAACCCCGGGCGACGTCCCGGAGGATCTCGATCATCGCGGTCGCCGCCGGGAGAGCCGCAGCCCCGCGGGAGGTGGCGGCGGTCACCTTCCGCACCGGGCTGCTGGGATGAAGCTCGCGGATGATCACGTCCTCGCGGGCGCCCGACAGCGCGAGCTGGGGAATGAGGGCGACGCCCACCCCCGCCGCGACCAGGCCGAGGACGGTCTGGTAGTCGTCGCTCTCGAAGGAGACGATCGGCTCGAACCCGGCGGCATGGCAGGAGCGGACGACGTGCCGGGCACAGGGGCTGGACGCCGAGGTCTGGACCCACTCCTCCTCGCTCAGGTCCTCGAGGCGGAGCTTCGCCTTACGGGCGAGACGGTGGCCCTTCGGCATCGCAAGGTGCATCGGGTCGCCGAGGAGCTCGACCCGGCGAAGGCCCGCGCCCAGGCCCTCGCTCACGCCTTGGAACTCGAACAGGAGCACTAGGTCGAACTCCCCGGCGCGCAGGCGGGGGGCGATCTCCTCGGGCTCCCCCTCGGCGAGGCTGAGGCCGACATCAGGGTGGGCGACGCGGAAGGTGGCGACCGCGAGCGGCATCAGGGTGGCGCCGGCGGTGGGGAAAGACGCCATTCGCAGGCGCCCGCCTCGGATCCCCGCGATCGCGGCGAGCTCCTCCTCAGCTGCGTCGAGCCGCGCGAGGATCCCCTCCGCATGGCGGACGAGGACCTCGCCGGCGACGGTCGGGCGGACGCCGCGACGGTCTCGCTCGATCAGGGTCACCCCGAGCTCGGCCTCCAGGGTGGCGACGGCCTGGGAGATCGCCGACTGGGTGTAGGAGAGGGCGTCGGCCGCCTCGGAGAAGGAGCCGCGCGCGGCGACCTCGGTGAGGACCCTGAGGCGCTGCGTATTCAGCATTAGCAGAGGTTATTCGCAGGATCACGAGGAGTACTTGCCCCGGTCCCGAACTGGGCGGATGATGGATCTGGTCCCCTAACCAAGCTGGAGCGTGGTTGAAGTGAAGCTCAAGATCATCGTCTCTTACGACGACACCGACAACGACAAGGACGCGCTCGCGCTCGGCCGGGTGCTCGCGCAGGGCGGCTCGGAGCTGGCCCTCGCGTATGTGCGCCACGACGAGCACGCCGACAAGGCCGCGCAGGCGCTGGCCGAAGATCAAGCAGAGGCGCTGCTCGAGCGCGGGGCGAAGTCGATCGGCGCCGAGAGCGCCGCCCGTCACGTGATCGTCAACGCCTCGACCCCCGACGGCCTCCGCGAGCTCGCCGAGCGCGAGGGCGCCGACGTGGTCGTGTTCGGGTCCGAGTACCGCACCGCCCGCGGCTCAGTTCGCCCGGGCACCTCGGCGGAGCGCCTGCTCAGCAACGGCCCGGTCGCGGTGGCAGTCGCACCGGCGGGCCTCCACGAGCGCGGCGACTTCGAGATCAAGCGGATCGGGGTGCTCGCCGACGGCGATGCCGACGCCGAGAAGTCGGCCGAGGCCTTGGCCGGGAACCTCCGCGCGGAGGTCACCCGGCCGGGCGAAGCCCCCGTCGACCTGCTTGTGATCGGCTCGAGCCCGGAGTCGCCCACCGGCCGCGTCAACCTGAGCGCTGCCGCCGGCTACGCGATCGAGACCTCCCCCAGCGCGGTCGTGGCGATTCCGCACGGCGCCCCGATCGCCGCCCCCAGGCCCGCGCTCTCGCGCGCCTGAGCCAGCGAGCTCGGAGCTTCATTCCGCCCGCCCGGGCGATCCCCCGGGCGGGCGGGGGATCCTCGCCACCCGCGGAACTCGCGGCGCGGTCAGCCGGCGGGAGCCGCGACCGGAAGCCCGAGCTGCCTGAGCCGCTGAGCGAGGTCCCGGGCTGATTCCGCCCGCCCCGGGTCGACGCGAACGGCCGTCAGCCCCTCGAGCTCGGGGGGACCCCGTTGCTCGCCGAGCTCGGCCACGATCGCCCGCCCGCCGAGCGCCCCGACGGCGGTCCCGGCCTCGAACAGCCACCCCCCGCCCGGGGGCTCGTCCTCTACCGCGAGGATCACGGCCACGGGCCCGGGGCCGCCCTCCTTCCCGGAGTCGGGCCGGCCGGCCGCGATCGCCTCAACCCACTCGATCGACTCGAGGCCGAGGTCCTCGACCAGGCGCCGGACGGCCTCCCCGGCGCTCGGCGTCTGGGCCAGAATGGCGACCCGGGTCGCCTCCCGGGACGCGAGTGCGACCAGCTCCCGGGTCACGTTGCGGCCCGCGCGCTCGGCGTTGTCCCACCCCCGCCCGAAGGCGAGGTCCGGCCCTGCCAGTGCGGGTCCCTCGATGATCCTTAGCTCGCACTCCCGCGGATCCCATTCTCGGTCCCCCATCTCGATCGCCCGTCCCTGGCTCCACGGCGCGAGGATCTCGCGACGCAGCCTCCCCTCCTCGAGGTTGAACTCCCGCGCTCGCCGGATCCCGCGGCTGATCTCGACGTGAAAGGCCACCGGTCCCACCTAGTATCCCCCCGCGTCCAGGCGCTCGCCGATCCGATCGAAGAACGACGACCAACCTCCTTGGCCCGCTCGTGACCTCGTCGAGGCGGTCTCGAACCTGAGGCAGGGGACCGACGGGGATCTCGTCGTCCACGGCAGCGCTCAGCTCGTCCGGGCCCTGCTCGAGGGCGACCTGATCGACGAGGTGCGGCTGATGGTCTTCCCGGTCGTGTTGGGGAGCGGCAGGCGACTGTTCGGCTCCACGAGCGCGAAGAAGCCCCTACGGCTGGTCGACTCGAGGACGGTCGGTGACGGCGTCGCCATCCTGACCTATGAGCCGGCGCGGTCCTAGATGGAGCCAGCCGGATTCGAACCGGCGACCTCCTGCTTGCAAAGCAGGCGCTCTACCAGCTGAGCTATGGCCCCCTGGGGGATGATTTTAGGTCCGGGGTGAGCGCGCGGCGGCGAATATTCGCGGCCGCTGTGGCAGACTCAGCGCCACAGAGGCATTCTCTCCCCAGGAGGGGACGGCGACGACGACAGACGGGCCCGCACAGTCAACTCAGCCGGTCGGCGCCCGGGAGGCGCCCGACAAGTCGGCGGTGGCCGTCGAGGAGGCGCGCCGCGAGGCGGACGCCGCCGGGCGGCCCAAGCCCGGCCAGCGCGCCGAGCTGTCGAACCTCGACATCGTCCGCCATTACTTCGACCGGGCGGTCGAGCGCCTGGCGCTGCCCGACGACCTCCGCACGGTGTTCTGGACGCCATACCGGGAGGTCACCGTCCAGATTCCGGTGAAGCTCTCCGACGGCCGTGTCCACGTCTTCAGCGGCTACCGGATCCAGCACAACGGCGCCCGCGGGCCCTACAAGGGAGGGATCCGGTTCCACCCCGAGGTCGACATCGACGAGGTCCGCGCGCTCGCCTCCCTGATGACCTGGAAGACTGCGGTCGCCAACGTCCCCTTCGGCGGGGCAAAGGGCGGCGTCAACTGCCCCGCCGCCCAGCTCGAGCGCTCCGAAGTGCAGGCGATCTCGCGGTCGTTCATGGACAAGATCGAGAAGGTCCTCGGGCCGACCCGCGACATCCCCGCACCCGACGTCAACACGGACGCCCAGGTGATGGGGTGGATGATGGACGAGTACGGCAAGCTTCACGGCCACACGCCCTCGATCGTTACCGGGAAGCCGATCGCGCTCGAGGGCTCCTACGGACGGGAGCAGGCCACCGGGCGGGGATGCGTCTACATGTTCCGGGAGGCGGCTCCCCAGATCGGGATGACGCCGGCCGACACGACCTTCGCGGTCCAGGGGTTCGGCAACGTCGGATCCTGGGCGGCGCGGATCATGCAGCAGCTCGGCGCCCGGATGGTCGGCGTATCCGACGTCAGCGGGGCGATTCGGAGCGAGGCCGGAATCGACGCCCCGTCGCTCGCCCGGTTCGTCGCCGAGGGCGGATCGCTGACCGAGTACGAGGGCGAGGGGGTCGATGTGATCAGCCCCGACGATCTGATCGCCGTCGAGTGCGACGTCCTTTTCCCGGCGGCCCTCGGAGGGATGATCCACGAGGGCAACGCCGACCGGATCAACTGCCGGATCATGATCGAGGGGGCCAACAGCCCCACCACCCCGAGGGCGGACGAGATCCTGAACGAGAAGGGCGTTCACGTGATCCCCGACGTGATCGCCAACGCCGGCGGCGTGGTCGCGTCCTACTTCGAGTGGGTCCAGAACCTCCAGCACTTCCGCTGGAGCGAGCGCGAGGTGAACGACAAGCTTGGAGCGATCATGCGGCGGGCCTACCGCGACGTCTCCGACCGGGCCAAGGAGGAGAGGATCTCGCTGCGGGAGGGCGCCTACCTGATCGGAGTCGAGCGAGTGGTCGAGGCCTCGCGGACCCGCGGCTACGTCTAGCTCTCATCCTCGAAGTCGAACCCCTCGGGGGCGCGCTTCTCGAACCAAAGCTCGCCGCTGTCGGGCTCCTCTTCGAGGAAGTCGGGCGGCTCGGAGAGAAGGTCGTCGTCCTCGCCGCTGTCGGGGCCGAGGAGATCGTCCCCCTCTTCCTCGTCCTCGTAGTCCTCCTCCTCGGCCTCGACCATCCCGGCCTCGGCCGTGGGAAGCGGCTCCTCGGCCGGGTAGGGCTCCTCGTCGTCGAGGTCCGCGTCGTCCTCGGACTCCGGCTCCGCGGGCTCCCGCTCCCCCAGCTCGTCGGGGGTCGGCTCCGCGACCTCGTCCGCAGGGGGCTCGGCGGGCTCCTCTTCGCCCCCGTCGAACGCCTGCTCGGACTCGAAGTCGTAGAGCATCGCCCCCTCGCCGGCGAGCTCGGGCTCAACCGCCTTGGGCGGGGCCGGGGGCGGCGTAATCGGCGCCCTGGGCGCATCCGGGACGACCCCTTCGCCCGAGGGAGGCTCGGGCGGGGGGTGCTCCTCGGTGGGGAGGTCGACGATCTCGGCGCTGAGCTCGCGCCTGGAGGACTCTCGCTCCCCCGGCGGCTGGGGACGCTGGGCCTCGGGGGCGACCGCGGGCGGGGGCGGACCCGGGACCTCGGACGCCTCGGCGGGGGCAGCCTCGAGCTCTTCGCTCAGGAGAGCCCCGGGATCGACTTCCTCGGGAGGCGGCGATGGGGCGGGGATCTCCCCGCCGCCGGTCGCCTCGCCCTCTGACAGCGCCTCGCCCTCCGGCAGGGGCTCGGCGGTGGGCGGCTCCGGCTCGGCGTCGGGCGCCGCCTCCCCGTTCGGCAGCTCGGTCTGCTCCTCGAACGGAACCGGCGTGTCGGGAGGCGCATCTGCGGGCGAAGGCGGCTGCGGCGATCCCCCGAGGTCCACCGGCGGCCACGCGGTGTCGGCGGCAGGAGGCGACGCCTGGCCCTCACCTACGATCCGGGTCGGCTCCTCCTCGAACGCTGCCTGATCCGGGACGGCGATCTGAGGCGGCGGCTCGGTGGCGGTCTCGGTGGCGCCCCCTTGACCCAGGTCCTCGAACAGCCCCGCGCCCCCGAATGGATCGGGGCGTTCGCCGGCCCCGAGCGCCTCCTCCTCGAGTTCGCGCAGCTCGGATTCGCGCGTCCCGTGGCGGCGCTTCAGCTCGAGATGGTCGCGTATGGCGTCGTCGAGTATGCCCATGAAGCGTCGGCTCTCGCCGGTCGGCAAAGGGTAGGGGGTCCGGCACCCGGCGTGGGATCAGGCATGCGCACTGGGCGCAAGCACCCAACGGTCTCGGCGCTACTCACGCCCCCTCGCGCTGACGACCCCGAGGGCGGCTACCGCCGCCCGCTGAAGCGACCCGCCGCCTCGCCCCGGGCAGGCGAGTGCCGCGCGTGCTAGCCGCGACGGTCTGGTCCTTGCCGGAGCGCTTGGCGCGGAGCAGTGCCTGGTCGGCGGCCTGGACGAGCTCCTCGATGTCGTCCGCGCAGTCGGGGGCGGTGGCGGCGCCGACGCTCACCGTCACCCGGAAGTTGCCGCCGCGGGCAAGCGGGAAGATCGTCTCCTTCACCCGCTGCCGCAGGCGCTCGGCGAGCACCGTCGCCCCGTCCCGCCCGGTCTCGGACAGGATCAGCGCCATCTCGTCCCCGCCGAAGCGGATGCCCTCGTCGATCGCTCGGGTCTCCTTCCCGATCACCTCGGCGAGCCTCTCGAGCACGGCGTCCCCCTGGAGATGCCCGAAGCGGTCGTTGACCAACTTGAAGTCGTCGACGTCGACGATCAAAAGCGAGAAGCGGTGGCCGAAGCGCCGTTCGCGCTCGGCCTCCCGGACCAGCATCTCGTCCATCCGCCGCCGGTTCCACAGTCCGGTGAGCGAGTCGGTCGCCGCCTGGGCGGCGACGCGCTCATGGAGGCCGGTCAGGGTCCGCGCCAGCGCCCACGCGAGTCCGATCGCGATCAGGAGAAAGAGGGCCAGCAGGGCGGCCGCCGGCGCACCGAACGAGATCAGCCCGCCCTTCTTCGGCGGGCCAAGCATCAGAATCGCCTCGTTGCTGGCCGGCAGCGGCTGCTCGCGGACCCGGAAGTCCCCCTCCGGAAGGCTCAGATCGGCCGTCTCGCCCGGAGCGGGGAGGGTCGTGGGCGGGGTCACGGTGGAAGCGAGGGGCGCCCCGCCACGGGTTATCACCACCTCCCGTCCGGTCAGATGCCTCACCCTGGCGGCGTAAGCGCTCGCCGTGGTGGTCGAGACGCGGACGGTCCCGATCGTGCTGGCGCCCTTGGCCATGCGCACCTCGCCGAAGGCGACCACGCGGGCCCCCCCGGCCCCGGCCAGCTCCGCGCCTCCGCGGTTGAGGATCTGAACCGCCTCGGCTTTCCCGCTCGCCACCTCGTGCCGGGCGAGGGAGAGGAGAAGACCGCGGCGGTCGCCGGCAACCCAGCGGGCCAGGCCGGGTGTCCTCGCGAGCTCGGTGGCGGCGGCGCCGCCGTCGGCGGCTCGCTCCGCGTAGATGGCGAGCGCCGTCTCGACGCCTGCGGCGAGCCTGGCGTCCGCCTCCCCGCCCTCGGCGTCGTCGCTGATCAAGACGAGGATCGAGATCAGCGCCACCATGGGCACGACCACGAGAAGTACGAAGAAGAGCGCCAGGCGCCGACCGAAGCTCACCGCGAGGACAGCGTATCCTTGCCGGCGGCGCCGCGACTCGGGCACATGCCCGGTCAACGGATGTCACGGGGCTATAGCTCAGCTGGAAGAGCGCCTGGATCGCACCCAGGAGGTCGCCGGTTCGAGTCCGGCTAGCTCCATCGACAGAAGCCCGCATCACGGCTGGATTTGCGCCCTTGAGGAGCGCGGCAACCGGTGGGTGAGTTTCATCGCGTTGCGGAATATCCAGTCGGAACGGGGGCGTCTCGGCCGGGCGGTGTCGCGTACTCGGTTCGGCGAAGAGGAGGGGCCGGGAGAGATGCGGCGTCATCCGCGTGCGTGGGTAACCCGCATCAGCCCTCTAGGCCTCGAGCCGCCTCAGGGCCAGCTTCAGCACCTCCGCGCGGCTGCGCGCGCGGTGATCTGCGGCGATGAAGTGGCTGCCGATCCACAGCGAGTAGAAGACC
Source organism: Actinomycetota bacterium (assembly GCA_046730475.1). Taxonomy (GTDB): domain Bacteria; phylum Actinomycetota; class Thermoleophilia; order Solirubrobacterales; family 70-9; genus JBKPIY01. The sequence goes on along the minus strand of JBKPIY010000061.1, from coordinate 21,025 downwards.
ATGCAGCGGGCCTCGACGTCGTCCTCGTCGGGGCAGAAGGCACGGAACAGCGAGCGCATGTAATCCATGCGCCGGTTGTCGACGCGTCGGAGGCGGTCGGCGACCGTGTGCTCGCGCCGGGCCCAGTCGCGGACTGCGAGGTCGATCCTCAGCGGCTCGTCGCTGGAGCCGGCGAGCGCGGACAGTCGCCGCAGCTTGGCCCTGGCGTCCCCACCCTCGCTCTCGACGCGCTCGATTACCTCATCGACGCTCACCCGCTCCCACGTGTCGAGTATCTCCTCGAGCAGCGCGCGCCGGTCGTCGAAGTGCCAGTAGAAGCCGCCCCTCGTGACGCCGAGCGCCCGCGCCAGCAGCTCGATCCGGACGGCGTCCGGGCCGCCGGCGGCAAGCGCCCGCAGCCCCTCTTCGATCCAGCTGCTGCGTGGCGTGCGTGTCGGGGCGGACATCGCCGATCAGTATCGCGTCCCGCCCGGAGTTGACGGCGCTTCAGATGGTGGCTTAGCGGGCATCCATACAGTAATGTATGGATGAATGTCCAGAAATAAGACTCCGATGGGCAGCACGTGCTTTCTGCGACGGGCGGAGGCTCGCTCGGCATCGTGGCCAGGGGCCCCGACATGACGCTTCCCCCCGGCCAACACCCGATCGATGGGTTCCCCCGCTTCGGTACCCACCTCCACCGACCCCCTCCCGCAGTCCCCATCGATCCCGTGATCGAGATCAGCGGCGCCGTCGCCAAATCCTTAGCCCTGCCGCTGGCCGAGCTCGCGACGCTTCCCCGCCGAGAGCTCACCGCCGACTTCCACTGCGTGGCTGGGTGGTCCGCCACCAACCTGCACTGGGAGGGCGTCGCGTTCAAGACCTTCTATCGCTTGATCATCGAACCGTCAGTTCGACCAGACACGTCGGTCACTCATGTCGTCTTCGGCGGTCTCGACGGCTACCGGTCGGTCGTGTCGATCGAGGACGCCCTGGCGGAGGACGTGCTCATCGCAGAGCGTCTCGATGGCCGTCCACTCGACGGTGACCATGGCGCGCCGGCCCGACTGGTCAGCCGCAGCCAGTACGGCTTTGTCAGCGTCAAACACCTCTGCCGCATCGAGCTCCACACTGCCGAGCCGACAGAGAATTACGGCGCCCCATCTCGGATCACCGAGGTGAGCTTGCGTTCGCCGTTGATCAAGCCCCATCGGCGGGCGAGGGTCTGGGAGGAGGAGCGTCATCGCTACCTCCCAGGCTGGTTCGTGCGGCCCGTCTACCGGCTGCTCATCCCGCCCATTGCGTTCGTTTGCGCTCGCCAGCCGGCGCGGTCGTACCCCACCGGCGCCCCCGTGATGGATGGAGGTCCACGAATGAGGCTCCCGAACACCGCGCACACCTCCCGACCCTGGCGGATCCACGAGCTGACCCGCGACTTCCGGCTCGAGGATGTGTGGGCGCTCCCGACGCCAGGCGGCCCGGACGACTTCCCTCGGCTGGTGCAGGGGATCGCCTCGGGCGACCCTTCGCAAGCACCTTCGCGGGCGGCCCGCACGCTCTGGGCGATCCGGTGGAAGGTCGGGGAGCTGCTCGGTTGGGACGGCCCGGACGCCTGCGTCGGCGCCAGGGTGCCGACGCTCCGCGAGCGGTTGCCGGCGGATCTACGGGAGGCCCCATCCGGCCCGGACTTCGACGCGCTCCCCTTCACCTCGCTCTACCTGCTCGACGACGAGTGGGCCGCGGAAATCGCCAACCGGACCATGCATGGGGTGATGCACGTCGGCTGGGTCCCAGACGGAACCGGCGGCTACCGCGGCCAGATGGCCGTCCTCGTGAAGCCAAACGGATTGTTCGGGGCCGCCTACATGGCCGCGATCAGGCCGTTTCGACACCTGATCGTCTACCCGCCGATGCTGCGAGAGATCGAGCGGGGATGGCGGGCGCGCCGGCGATCCGACACCGGCGCACGCGTAGCTCAGATGGTTGATCCCAATCCCGGATCGGGGAAGTTCGTCGTCAATGTGTTCAGCAGATGGCGGCGACGAGACTTCCTCCGCGGGATCGCTCGGATCGCGGAGGGCTCGGCGTGAACGTCCCGCTGATCGTCGCCGGATCCCTCGCCACTCTCGGCGCCGCCATCCACGGAGTGGGAGGCGAGGTCCTCGTAGTGAAAAAGCTGTCGCCGGGAACGCTGCCGTCCAGTCCCTTCGGCGGTCCGCGGATGACCAAGACCATGATCCACGTCACGTGGCACATGACGACGATCGCCTTTCTCACCGTCGGATCCGCGCTCCTCCTGTCAGGCTCGGTGCTCGACGGCGATACAGCCCAGGGGATCGGCCTGCTCGCCGCCGGCGCGTCCACCGGCTTCGCGGCGCTCGCGGTGGGGCTGGGGACTGACTACAGGCAATTCCCTCGATCCCTGTTCCTCCACCCCGGTCCCGCCATGCTCACCGCCACCGCGGCGCTGGCGTGGTGGGGAGCTCTCTGAAGGGCGCGTCCATGTTCGGCGCGGCCACGGCTCGTGTGGAGCCACCGCTCGCGAGAGGACGCCGATCACGATCACCGCGAACTTGGCGAGGCGCTCCGATGCGTTGGGCCGGAGCGCAGGGAACGGCTTGAAAACACACCACGATCCGGCCGGGAGCCGGAAGGAGGTCAGCGCACGATGCCGATGTGTGACGCATACATCCCCGAGGGCGCGCTCTCACCGAGCGCCGAGCGCGCGCTGTTGGGAAGGATCACCGACCTGTTGCTGGAGCATGAGGGAGTTCACCCGACCAACGCGAGGGCCCGAGCGCTTGCATGGGTCTTCGTTCATCGCCACGAGATGTACGTGGGCGGCGAGCCGGCGCGGACCCCGCACTACCGCTTTGTCTGCCAGGTTCCCGAGGGCCAGTACAACGACGAGCGCCGTAACGCGGTGACCGCGGCGATGACTGAGGCCGTGGTCGAGGCGGAGGACGGCTCCTGGCCGAACCCTGAGGGTCGTGTGTGGGTCTTCACGCACGAGGTCAAGGACGGCACATGGGGCGGACTCGGAGGAAGGGTCATCAGGCTCCCGGACATCTACGAGCACGTCGTCGGCGAGAAAGGTCGGGAGGCAGCCGAGCAGGTACTCGCCGCGCGTCGGCGACAGGAGGCCGAGCTGCTTCTCGCCGCCGCCGGCGAGCGAGCCGTCGCGTGAGCGTCCACCGCCCCTGCCGGCTCTTCGCCGGCGGGGGCCACCACCGCCGGCCACTCCGTCGAGCTGGCCGGTGCCACACTGGTTGCCCGGAGCGCCGCCGGCGCCAACGATGAACCGGGACATTGCCAACGGCCTTCTCGACCGTCTGCACACGGCGCAGAACGAGTTCTACGGCGGCGGCTCCGACGCTGCCCTCCAGCAGCTCCTCGCACCGAACATCACCTGGACGGTCCCCGGCGGCAATCGCATCGCCGGCACCCATCGCGGTCTCGAGGAAGTGTTCGACTACTTCCGCCGACGACGAGACCTCGCCGATCACACATTTCAGATGAAGCGACGAAACGTTCTGGTCGGCGACGGAGACCGACTCGCCGCGCTCACCGACGGGTTCGCCACGATCCGTGGCGTCCACCATCGCTGGTCCACCGTGGGCCTGTACCACGTCATCGAAGAGCGGATCACAGCCGGCTGGCTGCTCCCGCTCGACCAGCGCGCGTTCGACGCCATCTGGGCAGGCTGAGCCCACGTACTGGCACCAGCCGACGATAGACGCTTGGTCGAGGAAACTACACCGGTACTGTCGGCGCCCTGCTTATCTCACGGATCGCGCAGCTCAACCGAGCGCGCGACTTCCCTGCTTCGCGCGAGCTGGCTTGGATCGCACCCAGGAGGTCGCCGGTTCGAGTCCGGCTGGCTCCGTTCGCAGAACCCCGCAGCGGCGAGGGTTCTTACCTTCTCGAGGAGCCCAGCGGCCGCGCACCGTGAGCGGTCGTAACGAGGACACGGCGACTTCCGCCGTCTGCGGCGGCGGCGTGACCCGCGGACGCACGAGGAGCGGCTGGGCAGGGCCTCACCCGACCTTTCTGTAGATCAGATCGAAGTCGGTCTCGTAGTTCGTGCCGTCCTCAGCCTTCTCCCAGCGGCCGACGATTGCGTTGCCGTCGTCCTCGAACCTGCCGGTGAAGCGCTGGGGGAAGGGCTCGCCCTCGCGCCAGAGCCTCCACTCGCCGTCGCCGATGCTCATCTCGTAGACGCGGCAGACGCCTCGATCATCGGAGTAGAGCTGGCAGTAGGTCCCTTTCGCCGCGTCGCATCCCATGATCGAGATTCCGTCCGGCATCTCGGGCATCTCCACCGTCGAGCGCACGATCACGTGAGCACCGGAGTCGTGCCACTCGATGGTGGCCCGCGCCGCGCCAGGCCAGGGCTCGCCGTCCGGCCCGATCGCCTCCAGCGTCCACTCTCCGATCAACGGCTCGAGCTCCTTCAATGCCGATTCGGCGGTGGGCTGATCCATTCTCCTCGCCTCCTCTGGATGGTTGATTTCGAATCGAGGTCCGCCTTGGGGGCGCGCATGGCCAAGCGGCTCAAGGACGCAGGCATCTAGTCGGCTCGCTGGTAGATCTGGACCAGGACGCCGTCCGTGCCGACGGTCTTCGCCTCTGCCAGCCTCAACTTCAGCCGGTCGATCCCGTCGGGGAAGAGGCGCTTGCCGCGCCCCAGGATCGTCGGGAACACCATCAGCCGCAGCTCGTCGACCAGGTCCGCCTCAAGCAGCGTCCGTACCAATGTGCCGCTGCCGGCGACCAGGATCGTGCCCTCGGTCTCGTCCTTGAGCCTGGCGATCTCATCCGCGACCTTCTCGGAGATCACGGTGGTGTTCTGCCACTCGGGGTCCTTCAGCGTCGTGGAGACCACGTACTTCGGATCGTTGTTGAGCTTGTCGGCGAATTCCCCCTCGCGGGAGGGCCAGGCCGCAGCGAAGCCCTCGTAGGTCACTCGGCCGAGTAATTGGACCTCGGCGTCCATCACCTCGTCGAGCTTGAACTTGTCGCCGTCGTCGCCGCGGTCGTACTCGAAGGTCCAGCCTCCGTGTTCGTAGTCCTCTGCTCCCCCCGGGTCCTCGAACACGCCGTCTACCGACGCGAATTCGGTCACCACAAGCTTGCCCATCGCACTGCCTCCTCTCCGGTCACTTTCTACCTAGGACCGAAGGACCTCGCGAGACTCATCGACGGGCGGCCCCGCTACGAAAGCGCCACGGACGCCGAATCTCCGAGCCCGGCGCCAGCCGCGCGCCTTGGATGAAGGCATTACTCGCAAGGCGAGCCTCGTCGATCGGACTGGCGCGGTTCAGCGCTCGGGTGTGAGGAGACTCTGGTTTCCTTCGCACCCATGAGCGCGATTCGGGCCGAGGGCCTGGGCAAGCGCTACGGCGACACGCTCGCACTCGACGGCCTCGATCTGACCGTCTCCGAGGGAGAGGTCTACGGCTACCTGGGGCCCAACGGCGCCGGCAAGACGACGACGATCCGGCTCCTGCTCGGCCTGCACCGGCCCAGCGCAGGGCGTGCGGAGCTGTTCGGGATTGACGCCTGGCGCGACCCGGTCGCGGCCCACCGCCGGGTCGCCTACGTCGCCGGGGAGCCGTTCCTGTGGCCGGCGCTGACCAGCGCCGAGACGTTCGAGTACCTCGCTCGCCTGCACGGCGGCACGGACGCCGGCTACCGCGACGTCCTCGTCGAGCGCTTCAAGGTCGAGGTCGACAAGAAGGTGAGGACGCTCTCGAAGGGGAACCGCCAGAAGGTGCAGCTCGTGGCGGCGTTCGCGAGCCGCGCCGACCTGCTGGTCCTGGACGAGCCGACAAGCGGTCTCGACCCGCTGATGGAGATGGCCTTCCGCCAGTCGGTGCACGAGGCCAAGGAGCGCGGCCAGACGGTGTTCCTGTCCTCGCACATCCTCAGCGAGGTGGAGGCACTCTGCGATCGGGTCGGGATCCTCCGTGGTGGCCGGCTCGTCGACGAGGGCACGCTCGCCGACCTTCGCCACCTCGGCGCACAGACGATCGAGCTCACCTTCGAGGGCCCGGCGCCGAAGCTCGACGGCTTGCCGGGCGTCCACGTCACTCGCGCCGGGGAGAGCGCGCTCCGGTGCGAGGTCAGCGGCAGCGTCGGCCCCCTGATCGCCGCCCTCGCCGACCACCCGGTGGTCGCGATCACGAGCCGCGAGCCGTCGCTGGAGGAGATCTTTTTGCACCACTACGACATCGGCGGCGGCGGTGCGGGCAGGTAGGGCGGTCGCCGGTCGGGCGTTCGCCGACTCGCGCGTGCGCACCCTGTCGTTCGCGCTCTTCTTCGGCCTGCTCGCCTACGTGCAACCGGTGGCCTACCGCCACAGCTACCCCACCCTTCACGAGCGGCTCGACTTCGCACACAGCTTCGGCGCCAACAAGGCCGTGCGGCTCTTCTACGGGGTTCCGCACGACCTGCTCACCAGCGGCGGCTACGCCGCTTGGCGGGTCGGCGGGCTGCTGGCGATCTTCGCCGCGATGTGGGGGCTGCTCGCCGCGGTGCGCGCCCTGCGTGGGGAGGAGGACGCGGGCCGTCAGGAGCTCGTCCTGGCGGGGCTCGTCACCCGCGGCGGCGCTTTCGGGGCGGCGCTCGCCGCGATCGGCGCCGGCGCGACGATTCTGTGGCTCGCCCTGTTCGTCGGCCTTGTGGCGGCCAGCCTGCCGGTCGGCGAATCAGCCTTTCTGGCGCTGGCAACGGTCTCGCCAGTACCGGTCTTCGTCGGCATCGGGGCGCTCGCCAGCCAGCTCGCACAGACTCGCCGGCTGGCGATCGAGATCTCCAGCGCAGCGCTCGCCGTGGCCTTCGCGGTTCGGGTGATCGCCGATACCTCCTCGGGCCTCGACTGGCTGCGCTGGGCGACCCCCCTGGGCTGGGCCGAGGAGCTGAGGCCGTTCGCGGGACCCCGCCCGCTGGTCCTGCTCCTGCCGGCCGCGACCAGCGTCCTGCTGCTGGCGGCGGCGGGATTGTTGGCGGTCGGGCGGGACGTCGGCATCGGCCTGCTGAGGGCGCCCGACAGCGCGGAGCCGCGCTTTCGGCTCCTCTCCTCCCCGACCGGGCAGGCTCTGCGCGGAGAGCGAGGCAGCCTGGCCGGCTGGCTGCTCGGCGTCGGCGCGTTCGCCTTCATCGTCGGCGTGATCTCGAAGAGCGTCTCCACCGTCACCGTCTCGGAGAGCCTGCGGCGGGAGCTCGAGAAGCTCGGCGGAGCCTCGATCACGACGGCCTCGGGCTACATCGGCTTCACCTTCCTGTTCTTCGTCCTCGCCGTCAGCCTCTTCGTCTGTTCCCAGATGGCGGCCGCGCGGCACGAGGAGGCAGGCCAGCAGCTCGAGACCCTGCTCGCCCTCCCCGTCGGCCGCCGCAGCTGGCTGGGGGGGCGGCTGCTGCTGGCCGCCGCCGGCGCCACCGTGATCGCGCTGGCCGCAGGCGTGCTCGCCTGGGCGGGCGCCGCGTGGCAGGAAGCCGGGGTCTCCTTTCCGGACATGGTTGGAGCGGGAGCCAACTGCCTGCCGGCGGCGCTGCTCTTCCTCTCCCTCGGCGCGCTGGCCTTCTCGGCCGCCCCCCGCGCGAGCGCCGGCATCGCCTACGGCTTGGTCAGCGTCGCTTTCGTCTGGGAGCTGTTCGGGGCGCTCCTCGGCGCCCCTGAGTGGACGCTGGCTCTCTCCCCCTTTCACCACGTCGGCCTCGTCCCCGCCCAGCCGTTCAAGGCGACCGCGGCGGTCGTGATGCTGGCGATCGCGGCGCTGGCCGCGCTCGCCGCGCTCGCGGTGTTCCGGCGCCGCGACCTGGCCGGCGCGTGAGGGGAGCGTCCCGCCCTGAGCTCGCGAGGGTGCGCGGCCGGGCCGTGAGCTACCGGCGGGGTCGCAACCGGCGAACCGCATCCGCGATGTAGACATCCTCCACCAGGCGCAGGCCGGCCGCCTCGACGAGAGCGCGGGCTTGGCGCGACTCCTCGACCGGCACCCAGCACCCCTTCGGGTCTTTCGCCCCGTCGTTGTGGACGCCCGACTGGCGCCAGATCGCCTGCGCCCCGAGCGCGCTCGCCAAGTCGACGATCCCGGGAAGCTCCCCGATCGGCCGGTGGCAGTAGACGAGGTCGACCTGGGCCGGGGGACGATCGAGCTCGCGCGACACGACCTCCCCACCCCGCAGCTCGCGAACCGAGTACCGACCGGGCTCCGGGCCTCCCTTGACGATCACCGTGTATCCCCCGCCGGCGAGTGCGTCCGGCACCTCCCTGGACGGCCAGTCGACCACCAGGACGCCTCGGGCGGACTCGAGGATCTGCTCAGCCTCGCTCAGGGTGACACCTCCGATTGGGACCGTTCGCCCCTCAGCGCCTCTCACGAACGGACCGCCTCAACCGTTTGATCGGTAGATGCCTGCGCTTGTGATCCTACTCGCCGGCCAGGCGATGGCCACGATGGACGGGTCGATCCTCGCGGTCGCCGCGCCGTCGCTGCGTGCCAATCTGCACGCCTCCGGCGGCGAGCTCCAGCTGATCGTCGCGACCTACACGATGGCGTTCGCAGCGCTGGTTGTCACCGGCGCCCGGATCGGGGACATCGTCGGTAGCCGGACCGCGTTCGTGCACGGCCTCGCCGGGTTCACCCTGGCGTCGGCGGCGGGCGGTCTGGCCCCGACCCCGCCGGCGTTGATCGTCGCGAGAGCGTTCCAGGGAGGGGCGGCTGCCCTGATGACAGCGCAGGTGCTTTCGATCATCCAGGTGCGCTTCGACGGCGAACGGCGCGCCCGGGCGATCGGTGCCTACTCGATGATCCTCGCCGTCGGTGTCGCCGCCGGCCAGATCCTCGGGGGCCTGATAATCGGCGCGCACCTCGTGTCGGCGGCGTGGCGCCCGGCGCTCCTGCTCAACGCCCCGGTTGGCGCGGTGCTGCTGGCAAGCTCACGGCGGGCCCTGCCGCCGATGGCGCCCGGCGGCGGACAGCGACTCGATCTGAGCGGGGTCGGGCTGCTCGCGGCCGCGTTGCTGGCGCTGATCGTGCCGCTCAGCTTCGGCCGCAGCGAGGGCTGGCCAGTGTGGGTGTGGCCGTGCTTTGCCTGCTGCGCAGTCGCGACTTGGGCGTTCGTCGCGCTCGAGGGTCGCCTCCGGGCCCGGGGCGGATACCCATTGTTCGATCTGCGGTTGTTCCAGCTTCCGCCAGTGACGGCCGGCGTGCTGGCGGTGCTCCTGATCATGAGCTGTTACTCCGGCTTTCTGCTCAGCCTCACACTGCACCTGCAAGCCGGCCTTGGGTTCTCGCCGCTGCACGCCGGGCTGATCTTCGCCGCCTACGCCTCGGGGTTTGCGACCGCGAGCCTCACCTGGACGCGCGCCGGTCCGGCCACGCGCGAGCGACTACCGGTTCTCGGACCGCTGGTGATGGGCGCGGCGCTGCTCGCGGTTGGGCTGATCGCGGACCACGGCGGCTGGCCACTCGCCCCCACCACCCTGCTCGTGTTCGCGGGCGGCGGCGGCCACGGGTGCGGGTTCTCCCCGCTCACCAGCCGACTGACCAGCCTGGTCCGGCCGGCCCAGGCGGCCGACCTGAGCGGGCTGCTCCTGACAGCGGATTTCGTCGGCACCGTCCTCGGCGCCGCCTCCTTCGCCGGCATCTACCTCAGCGCCGCGGCCCACGGCTCGGGCCACGCGCTCGCGGTCACGACGGGCGCGCTGGCGGCCACGCTGGTGGTCACCGCCGCGTGCGCCAGAAGGGCGCTGCGACCGGGCTCGAAGCCGTTGCTCCGTGCAAGCGGTCGTCCCGCCGCACGGGTAGGCGCTCGTCCAGCGCGGTGAGGTGGCCGGCGCACTCACCCCTCGATGAACTGGTAGTCGGTCCGGATCCGCCCGTCACCTTCGAGGACCACGAACTCGAGGCCCGCGCCGGCCACCTCACCGGTTTCCTTCGCGACCATCTCCCAGCCGAATTTGACGACGTCGTCGAGCCGTGACGGGTTTCCCCTTGGCCTGAAGACGAACTCTCCGGGCGCGACGAACTGCTCGTAGGCGCGGGCGACCCTGGTCTCGAGCTCATCGTGTCCGCGGGCCCGGAGGGTTGGGCTGACCCCCAGGGACACCGCCGCCTCCCGAATCTCCTCGGGCGGCTGGAGTATCTGGGTGCCGTCTTCCGTCCACAGCTCGGCAATCGCTCGGCGGCGCCCGCCCGGGTCCGGCTCGTTCCAGACCGCGACGTAGCGGTCGACAAGCTCCTTCGGATCGTTCACGGTTCCTCCTTGGCTTGCGGTTCGATCGGATCGAGGGAGGGTGACGGCGACGGTGCGGGTCCGCAATTCCCTCGAGGGAATGGCGACCATCGGCCCGGTGCGCTAGAAGGGTCCGGTGGCGAGTCGGTCGGAGCGCAGCGAGTTCGCAACCGCCCTTCGCGGCTGGCGCGAGCGGCGCCGGGTGAGCCAGCTCGAGCTTGCCCTGCGCGCGGGAACCACCCAGCGGCACCTCAGCTTCATCGAGAGCGACCGCTCGATCCCGGGCAGGGGCATGGTCGTACGCTTGGCGGAGGCGCTCGAGGTGCCGCTGCGGGAGCGCAACGCCCTGCTGCTGGCGGCGGGATACGCCCCGGCCTACGCGGAGACCGACCTCGATGACCCGAAGCTGGCCGCGGTCCGCGGCGCCGTTGAGCGGGTCCTGGAGGGCCACCTGCCCTATCCGGCGGTGATCACCAACCGGGCGGGCGACCTCGTCTCCGGAAATGCCGCCTTCTGGGCGCTCACGGACGGCGCGGCCCGAGAGCTGCTCGACCCGCCGGTCAGCGTCCCGCGCCTGTTGCTGCATCCGGCCGGGATGGCGCCCCGGATCCTCAATTTCGACCTCTGGTCCTGGCACGTCCTCGACGCCCTCCGGGATGAAGCGGTTCGCAACCCGAGCGACCGACTGGAGGCGCTGGTCGCCGAGCTCGAGGAGCTGCCCCCCGATCGCCCGCGTGCGCCTAGGTCGGACTACCTCGGGTTCGCCGTCCCGCTGCGCCTCCGCTCAGCCGACGGCGAGCTGCAGCTGCTGACCACCCTCACTCATTTCCGGACCGCGATCGACGTCACCGTCGCCGAGCTTCGGCTGGAGGCGTTCCTGCCCGGCGACGAGGCCACCGCCTCGATCCTCGCCGGGTTGGACCGGACCAGAGCGTCGTCCGGTGCCTAAGGCCCGCCGGTGGGCAGGGGGTCGGGCGGTTGGGTGTCGGCGGGCCGCGCCAGCTCGAGCTGCCACCAGCTGACGTCGTGCCAGGCGCCGGCCTTCCACCCGATTCGCCGGTAGACACCGATCGGCTCAAACCCCATCGCGCGGTGGAGGCCGATGCTCGCCTCGTTCGGCAGCGTGATCCCGGCGCAGGCCACGTGAAAGCCCTGCCGGCGCAGGCGCTCGAAGAGCTCGGCGTAGAGCCGCCTTCCCGCGCCGACGCGACGACGCCGGGGGCCGACGTAGACCGCGACGTCGGCTGCCCAACGGTACGCCGCCCGCGAGCGGTGGGTCGACGCATACGCGTAGCCGACGATCTGCCCGTCGACCTCGAACACGAGCCAGGGATGCGTCGCGGAGCTCGAGCGGATCCGCTCGCCGAACTCCTGGGGAGTGGGCACCTGCTCCTCGAACGACACCGCCGTGTCGCGGATGAACGGAGCGTAGATCTCCAGGCAGGCGGCCGCGTCCTGGTCGGGGATAGCGTCGCGGATGGTGCCGGCCCCGTCGATGGGCTCGTCACCCACCGGAGGAGGCTAGTGGTCCCGTCCGGTCGACCGAGACCGGCGAGCGACCGCCGAGCGCCCGCTCGAGCAGGGCGCCAGCCGCGATCACGCGGGCGTCCTCGCCGGGCCGCCCGATGAGCTGGACCGAGGCGGGAAGGCCATCCTCCGCGGGTCCGCAGGGCAGCGCCAGCGCGGGCCAACCGAGCGCGTTGAAGGGGTAGGTGAACCGGATCACCGCATCGCGGATCTCGAGGTCGTCCCGGGCCGCGGGCGGAGCGACGAACCCGAGCGTCGGCGTGACGAGCAGGTCGAGGCCCTCGGCCGCCTCCGCCGCCCGCACTCGATACTGCTCGCGCCGGCGCCGGCCGGCCTCGACCTCCGCGTCCGTCACCCGCGCGGCGCGCTCGAGCTTGGTCCGCACGTCCCTCCCGTAGCGGTCGGCGAACTCGGGGAACAGGCCCCGGTGCGAGCGGGCCGCCTCTCGCCGGAAGACCGCGTCGATCCCCTCAGGCAGCGGGAAGGGGACCCGGCGGCGGCGAGGGAACGCCTCCGCCGCCGCCTGGACGCGTGCCCGCACCAGGGGGGTTGCCGACTCGAGCCAGGCCACCCCGACCTCGAGCTCCTCCAGGGAGCCCAGCTTGGCGCGTCGAACACCGGGCGCGAGCGCATCCAGCATTCGGGCGCAGGCCTCGACATCGCGCGCCATCGGGCCGGCGTGGTCGAAGCTGGGCGCGAGCGGAAAACAGCCCTCGAGCGGGACGAGCCCGTGGCTCGGCTTGAAGCCGACGACTCCACAGCACGCGGCCGGGATCCTGATCGAGCCGCCCGAGTCCGAGCCGAGGGCTCCGTCGGCAAGGCCGGCGGCCAGCGCGGCCGCGGAGCCGCTGCTCGAACCGCCCGCGGTCCGATCCGGCGCCAGCGGGTTCGGGACCCGGCCGAAGTGCGGGTTGTCGCTCGTGATCCCGTAGGCGAACTCGTGCAGGTTCGCCTTGCCCACGTTCACGTACCCCGCCGCCTCGAGCCGGAGCACGGCCTCGGCCGTGCGCCCGGGAACATGGTCCGCAAACAGGATCGAGCCGTAGGTAGTGCGGAGACCGGCCGTGTCGAACAGATCCTTGACGGCGAGCGGGACACCCTCCCGCAGCTCCTCGCGCCGGGCCAGGAAGATGGTCACACGGCGACTCTAGAACGGAGCGACGCTGACCTCAGCCGGCCCTGCCCCACAGCTCGCCAAGAGGACCGTCGGGACCGTGGACGGGATCGGCGCTCGGGAGGGAGACGCCACGAATTTTGGCCAGCGCCTCGTCATGTTCCGCCGGATCGCCGCGGCGGAGGTCCCACTCCATCCCATCCGGGTAGGCGCCGACGACCAGGAGGTCGCCGCTCGATCCGCCGTTGCAATGGCCGGTCCCGGCGGGGAGGACGAGCACGTCGCCCTCGCGCACCTCGAAGGAACGCCCGCTCGGCCCTCCCAGCGCGATCGATGCGGATCCGGCGACGATCCCGAGCACCTCATGGGCGGTCGAGTGGAAGTGGTGAAAGCTGAAGATTCCGTCCCGCCAGGCGCCCAGCCACCGGTGACCGGCGAACAGGTGCTCGCATGCGGCCGGATCGTGAGCCCCCTCGACGTCGCGGTACACGAGCACCGGCAGCGACGAGTTCGGGAACGCACCGTCGTCCTCGAACAGATGGGTCTCCGGCTTCATTGCCCGGCCAAGGCTACGCCGCGGAACCGTCTGCGGCGGCGTGCGGGCGCGGCGGGTTCCACAGGTCGAGCCTGCTCGTCAGCCTGAACAGCTCGTCCGCTGGGCTCCACAGGGCCGGGTCCGCGAGGGCTTCGAATACGCTGTCGTCACCTTCCACCGCCAGGACCATGGGGATTAAGCCGTCACAGTGAACCTTGGGAGTCGCCGACGGATAGCGCAAGTCGCGCTGGCCTCGAGCCTCGCGCTCGTTCTCCTCGGCGGCTTCGGCACCGCCGCCGCCCACCTGCGCCCCCTCCAGGCGAGCGGCGGCAGGCAGCCCGCGATCGTCGACTCCGCAGGGAGGCAGGTCCTGCTGCGGGGCGTCGCCGTCAACCAGCTCGGCGACTACTACCGCGTGAAGCCGGACCGGCCTCCCGTCTTCCCCTTGCGTCGGCGCGATTTCGCCCGAATCCAGAAGCTCGGGTTCAACGTGGTGCGGCTGGTCCTCTCCTGGTCGAAGCTCGAGCCGCGGCGGGGAAAGCTCAACCGGCGCTACCTGGAGCGGATAGACGCCGCCGTGCGCTTCGCCCGGCGGCGCGGCATCTACCTGATCCTCGACATGCACCAGGACGCCTGGGGCAAGGAGGTGGCCACCCCGCCGGGGGCGATTTGCCCGGCAGGTCTCACCCCCTCGATCGGATGGGACGGCGCGCCACGGTGGGCGACCTTCTTCGACGGCATGTCGACCTGCCATAACACCTTCCGGGAGCTCTCGCCCGCGGTCACCCGGGCCTTCGACAACTTCTACGCCAACCGGGACGGGATCCAGAGCCACCTCGTCCACGTCTGGGCCGCGCTGGCGCGCCGCTACGCGCCCTACCCGGCGATCGCCGGCTACGACCTGCTGAACGAGCCGCATCCGGGGAGCCCGCCCGAGCCCGCCGCCTCGGAGGCGATCGGGGCGTTCTACGCCCGCGCGATCACTGCGATCCGCCGGGCGGAGCGAAAGCGGGGCGGCGGTCGGCGCCACATCGTGTTCTTCGAGCCCGACGTAATCTACGACGTCACGGCCTCGCCCGACAGGGCGCCCCCGCCCGGCTTCACCACCGATCGCGACATCGTCTTCTCGCCCCACCTCTATCCCGGCACTTTCTCTCCGCTCTCGGCCGACCAGGAGTTCACGGCGGCGGAGGCGGCGGCCCACCGCTATCGCGCCCCCTTCTGGATCGGGGAGTGGGGCTGGTACAGCGGCGACGCGACCGACGACTACGCGGACATCATCGACTTCGCCGAGCATGAGGACACCGCCCTCGTCGGCGACGCCTGGTGGGAGTGGCGGCAGCGGTGCGGGGACCCGCACGTGTTCGGCAACCCGGGCTCGGCGGGGGCGCCGATCGCCAACGGTCTCGTCCGCTACGCCTGCCCCCACGACCGGCCGCTCGGGATCCCGCCTACCACTCGCCGCGTCCTCAGCCGCAGCTACGTCCGCGCCGCGCCCGGCCGGATCACCAAGCTCATCAGCGATCCCGCCACCGGCGCGTTCAGGGTCACCGGCTCTGACCGAAGCCGGCGCGGCAGCTGCAAGTTGGCGGCCTGGACGCCGCGGGGCCCGGGGGACCCGCCCCGGTTCGAGGGCCGACATCTGAGCCCGATTCGAACCCGACGGGTGGCGGGCGGCTGGCTCACCGCCGCCTGCGCGCACGGCTCCTACGAGCTTCGCCGGATCGGCGGATAGCTCCGCAGCCCGTCAGCCGAGCGCGGTAGAGCCGTCGTCGCGGACGGTCCAGCGAGGATTGTGGGCGACCTCCCAGGGATGGCCCTCGGGGTCGATGAAGACCCCCGAGTATCCGCCCCAGAACCTCTCATCGGGCTCGCGTCCGATGGTGGCGCCGGCCTCCCTCGCCTCCTCGAAGGCGGCGTCGACCTCCTCCCGGGAGCGGGCGTTGTAGGCGAGGGTGACGCCCCCCCAGCCGCCGCCGTCCTCGACGCACGAGTCCTCGGCGAGGGTGGCGCGGTCCCAGAGAGCGATGATCATCCCCGGGGCCTGGAAGAAGGCGACGCTGTCGCCCGGCTCGGCCCCGGTGGTCCAGCCGAGGGCCTCGTAGAAGGCGCGGGCCCGGCCCAGGTCCCGGACCCCCAGCGTGACGAGGCTCAATCGCTGCTCCATCTCGATCTCCTTTCGTCCGATCGCCCCGACCGTACCCGCCGCCCACCGCCCCGGCTTGAACTTTTCGGACAAGGGTAAGGTCCCCGGCGCGATGGCCTACACCGAGTTCCCTTCCCCGCCGGAGCTGTCCGAGCTCGTCGTCTGCACCTGGGAACGCTCGGTCCCCCCGGAGGGCGTGGCGGCGGCCCGGGTCCTGCCGGACGGCTGCGTCGATCTGCTCTGGCGGGGCAGCGCGCTGCTCGTCGCCGGGCCCGACCGCGCCTACTTCAGCAGCCCCCTCGAGCCCGGGGAGACGGTCGTCGGTCTTCGGCTTCGGCCCGGGGTCGCCGGGCCGGCTCTCGGTCTGGCCGCCAGCGAGCTCCGCGACGCCCGCGTGCCGATCGCCGATCTGTGGGGGCGGGCCGGCGCCGAGTTGAGAGAGCGGATCGGCGATGCCGCCGGCGGCCGGCTCCGTCGCCGCCTCCTCGAGCAGGCGCTGCTCGCCCGCCTCCGCGGCGCCCGCGAGCCGGACCCCCTGGTGCTCGCCGCAACCCGCTCGCTGGGCCGGCCCGGGATCCGGGTCGGGGCGCTATCCCGGGCCCTCGCGACCAGCGAGCGCCGGCTTCGGCGGCGGTTCGAGACCGACGTCGGCTACGGCCCGAAGACGCTCGACCGGGTGCTTCGGCTGCAGCGCTTCCTCTCGATCGCACCCACGATCGCCCGCGGACGCCTCGGCCTCGCCCGAGTCGCGGCCGAGCTCGGCTACGCCGACCAGGCCCACCCCACCCGCGAGGCGGTCCGCCTGGCGGGCCTCACCCCCGCTCAGCTCGTGACCAGGTCGATCGCCGGCTCGGGGTAGCCGCGCCCCGGGAACCGAGCCCCGCATCGCCTCTCTTCTCCGACCATCCCGAGCGCGAGAGCTCGAGCCAGATCCCGAGGGCCGGTATACCTCCCGGCATGTCGCCCGGCGAGCCGCCCCCCGCTGAGGAACGGAGCGGCGCCGGCTCCGAGGACGAGCCGGAGCGCTTCGGGCCCCTGCTGGTTCGCCGCCTCACCAAGGAGGACGGCCGCGCCCTCATCCTGTACGAGCGGGACGACGACCGGGAGGGGAGCGAGGGGTGAGCGAGCTCCGGTTCAACGAGCTTCGCGGCGAGGAGGTGGCCTACGCGATCCACCGCCAGGACCGGACGTTCCTGCCGACGGAGGGCCTTTGCCCGCTGTGCCCCACCCGTCCGGGCCACCCCCCGACCGAGATCCCGTTTCCCAGCTTCGAGATCGCCGTGTTCGACAATCGCTTCCCCTCATTCGAGCGGCCCCGGGGCGCCTCCGAGGTGGTCGTCTACACCGACCAGCACCATGGGTCGTTCGGCCGGTTGGGCCGCGACCGCGCCGAGGCGCTGATGTGGGTCTGGCGCCATCGCTACGAGGAGCTCGGGGCGCGGCCCGACGTCGAGTACGTGCTGATCTTCGAGAACCGCGGGGTCGAGGTCGGAACCACCCTCCACCATCCCCACGGGCAGATCTACGGCTTCCCCTTCCTCCCCCCGGTGCCGGCGCTCGAGCTGGCGGCCGATGCGCGCCTCGGGGGGTGCGCGATCTGCGCCCTCCTCGACCGGGAATTGGGCGAGGGGGCTCGGGTCGTGCACGAGCGAGAGAGCGTCGCCGCCTACGTCCCGTACGCCGCCCGCTGGCCCTACGAGGTCCACGTGGCGCTGCGCGAGCACCGGCCGAGCCTTTCCGCCTGTACCGGCGGCGAGCTCGCCGACCTCGCGGCCGCCCTCCAGGCGGTGACCCTGGGCTTCGACGCCCTCTTCGAGCGCCCGTTCCCCTACGTGATGGTGCTCCACCAGGCCCCGACCGACGGCGGCAGCGGCGGGCACCTCCACGTCGAGTTCTATCCGCCGCTTCGCACCGGCGACAAGCTCAAGTTCGCGGCCGGCTCCGAGCAGGGAGCGGGGACGTTCATCATGGACGCGATGCCCGAGGACTCGGCGGCAGCGCTGCGCGGGGCGATCGCCGAGGCGAGTTGAGCGATCCCCCCCGGAGGCCGCCGCGGCAGGCGCCCGAGCGGGCGGCGGCGTTCGCGCCCGGGCGCGTCAACCTGATCGGCGAGCACACCGACTACAACCAGGGGCTGGCGCTGCCCTTCGCGATCACCGAGGGCGTCACGGTGACCGCGGCCGCGACCCGCGGACGGCGGATCGAGGCGCTCGCGCTGGACCTCGGCGAGGAGGATGCCTTCGAGCTCGCCGACCCGGCCCCCACCCGGGGCGGGTGGCGCGCGTTCGTCCGCGGGACGGCCGCGGAGCTCGCCGCATCCGGGGCGGAGCTCGCGGGCGCCCGCCTGGAGATCTCAGGCACGGTGCCGCGCGGGGCCGGGCTTTCCTCCTCGGCCGCCCTCGAGGTGGCCCTGTGCCTGGCCCTGGTCGCGATCGGCGGCGGCGAGCCCCCCGACCGCCGTTCCCTGGCGCAACTGTGCTCCCGGGTCGAGAACCGCTGGGTCGGCGCCCAGACCGGGCTGCTCGACCAGCTCGCGAGCCTGTTCGGGCGCACCGGAGCCGCCATTCGAATCGACTTCCGGACGCTCGCAATCGACACCGTCCGCCTGGAGCTGGACGAGTGGCGCCTGGTCACGCTCGACTCCGGCGAGCGTCACGCCCACGGCGATTCCGGCTACAACGAGCGACGCCTCGAGTGTGCGAGGGCATGCAAGGCGCTCGGCCTCTCGAGCCTGCGCGACGCGGACGCAGCGATGCTCCCCACCCTGCCCTCCCCGCTCGCCGAGCGCGCCCGGCACGTGATCGAGGAGAACGGGAGGGTCGAGCGGATGGTCGCGGCGCTCGCCCGGCGCGACCTCGCCGAGGTCGGCCGCCTTCTCGACCAATCGCACGCTAGCCTCCGCGACCTCTACGAGGTCTCCACCGA
The DNA here is from genome assembly GCA_046730475.1 of Actinomycetota bacterium. Classification (GTDB taxonomy): domain Bacteria; phylum Actinomycetota; class Thermoleophilia; order Solirubrobacterales; family 70-9; genus JBKPIY01. The sequence continues at coordinate 2,560 of JBKPIY010000061.1, read as the reverse complement.
GCGGGTCGAGGCGACCGTAGCCGCCCTCCGGGACGCCGGCGCCGCAGGCGCCCGGATCGTGGGAGGCGGGTTCGGGGGCCACGTGATCGGCCTGATGCCACCCGGCGCCCGGCCTCCGGGCGCCGCCCTCGAGGTCAGGCCCGGCCCGGGCGCCCATCTGCTCGCCCACCGCCGGCGTACTGCCCCCCGGGCAACCCCCAGCCGATAGTATCGACCCACATACACGCTGGCCGCGCTTGTCCTTCGTCGCGTGTGAGAGAACTCGAGCGGCGGAGCACACGCCGCCGGGCGAGCGGAGAGATAGGAGGAGCGACCATGTCGGATCACGATCCTGTCCACGAAGCGATCGAGCGCCTCGAGTGGGCTGAGGACAAGCAGGGAGAGAAGACGCCCGAGCTCAGCTGGCGGCAATTCACCCGGCGCGCGGCGCTCACCGGCGGCGCGGCGGGAATGGCCGCATTCCTGCTCGAGGCCTGCGGCGGCGGCGGCGGCACCGCCTCGGCGGACGCCTCCAAGGTGTTCGGCTCGCAGCCCTCGTACCGGTTCGTGTTCGTCAACCACGTGACCACGAACCCGTTCTTCGTGCCCACCAAGTACGGCGCAGAGGATGCCTGCAACCTGCTGGGCTGCTCGTACCAGTGGACGGGCTCGCAGAGCAGCAACGTCCGGGAGATGGTCGACGCCGTCAACAGCGCGGTCACCGCCCAGGCCGACGGGATCGCCGTCTCCCTGGTCGATCTCAGCGCCTTCAACGACCCCGTCTCGAAGGCGCTCGACGCCGACATCCCGGTCGTCTCCTACAACGCCGACGCGCCGGCCAATCCCCGGCTCGCCTACATCGGCCAGGATCTGTTCCTGTCCGGTCAGGAGATGGGCACCCACATCGTCGACCTCGTCGGGTCGGGGCCGGTGGCGCTGTTCATCGCCACGCCGGGCTCGCTCAACATCCAGCCGCGGATCGACGGCGCCCTGGACACGATCAAGAAGACGCCGGCAATCACGGCCAGCACGGTCGCGACCGGGGCGGCGGTTCCGAAAGAGCTCTCGACGATCCAGGCCTATTACCAGGGCCACAAGGACGTCAAGGGCATGTTCGCCGTCGACGCGGGTAGCACTCAGGGCGTGGCCCAGACGATCAAGAAGAACAACGTCAAGGGGACGGTGCACGGAGGCGGCTACGACCTGTTGCCGCCGACGATCGCCCTGCTCTCCGAGGGCCAGATCGACTTCACGATCGACCAGCAGCCCTACCTGCAGGGCTTCCTGCCGGTCCTGGAGCTCTACCTCTACAAGGCCTCCCAGACGCTGACGGGAATCGCCGACATCAACACCGGCCTCAAGTTCCTCGATCAGACGACGGTGCAGCCGTACGTGACGACCAATTCCCGCTACGAGGGCAGCTCCTCGGCGGTCGGCGTCACCCAGGCCAGCTAACAGCGGATGGCGGTGGAGACGAGACAGGCTCCGCCCGCGCAAGCCCCCGGGGGCCCGGTTCAGTCGATGGGCCGGGCCCTCGCTTCGGGGGCTCTGGGGTTGGCGAAGCGCTTCCTGACCCTGCGCGAGGGAAGCGTGATCGTGATCACGATCATTGTCGCGCTCTACTTCACGGCGACGACGGACACGTTCGCGACCTCGGACAACTTCAAGTCTCTGCTCCCCTACTTCGCGCCGATCGCGATCCTGGGCGCCGGCGAGGTCTTCCTGATGATCAACGGGGAGATCGACCTCTCGATCGGGGCCGTCTACCTGTTCGCCCCGTTCATCTTCTACGAGATCAACCACGGCGGGGTGGCGCTGGTTCCGGCGCTGATCCTGGCGATGCTCTGCTGCATGGTGGTCGGGCTGCTGAACGGGGGGCTGACCGCCGTGATCGGCGTGAACTCCTTCATCACCACCCTGGGGATGCTGCTGGCCCTCGAGGGGCTGACCCTGATCATCTCCCACGCCCAACCGGTGACGACGCCCGGTACGACTGCCGCGGGGGGGCTGACCACCTTCTCGAAGATCTTCGGAGCCGGGATCTACTCGGAGCTGATCTGGGCGTTAGCGGTGGTGGCGATCCTCCAGATCGCCCTCGTATGGACCCGGTGGGGGATCTACACGGTCGCCGTCGGCAGCAACCGCCTGGGTGCCGCCGAGGCCGGGATCAGGGTGAAGGCTGTGCTGATCCGCAACTTCATCGTCTGCAGCACCTGTGCCGGGATCGTCGGCATCCTCGAGGCGTCCCGGACGACCTCCGTCCAGCCCGACCCCGCGGGCGCCGGAGAGATCCTCTTCGACGGGATCTCGGCGGCGGTGATCGGCGGCACCCTGCTCGCCGGGGGCTCGGGGACGGTGGTTGGAGCGCTGATCGGCGCCCTGTTCCTCGGGATCCTCCGCGATGGGCTGATCCTGAAGAGCGTCAACGCCGACTACCTGAGCTTCTACCAGGGCCTCGCGATCCTGATCGCGATGGTCGCCAACGTCTACGTCGGCAGGGTGAGGAGGGGATCCGGAGTTGGCTGACGCGAAGGGCAACGGGGCCAAGAGCGGCGCGGAGGAGGTCCTCCGTGTCGAGCAC